>NZ_JBKEIT010000010.1:0-263688 GCF_046365375.1 Butyricimonas muris
TATAATGAAAGAAAACATGGAAAACAAGAATACCTGTTGATTTTTAAATGCACGATAAAAGGAAGATGATTTATCACCCTCCTTTTTCTAATCTAATATTTCACATTAATTCACTGCAAGGTGGTATATAAATACCTTTATCAATAAGATAAAAACTTATTGTACCACCCCGTTCTCCGCAGGAGATAAATCTATATTGTTGGAGGCAGGTCTTCTGACTTATCCTTTCCTAGAGTCTTCCCATTCATGAATGAACAGTGACGTAGTTCTAGGAAGTCAACTTCAAATTGAAGTTAGGACTTACAGCTGCGGGAACAGTTACCGAATTACACGGTATTCCCTTTTAATCTTTATCTAAGATAAAAGAACCTCTTTCCTATGATATTAATAAATTGCTATATTTTTATGACAATTTATTTTTAAGAACTCTTGGCAAAGATAAATAATATTTCTTTGAATATATCCCTTTGTTGTGTGATTTTTCTATTGAATATGAAAAATATTTTAGAATATGTCAAGTTGAAATTTGATTTTTTCAACAGATGATGAATAGAGAGTAATCCAAACATTTTGAAAATTTTGGGTGTAATATCATGGGGCGGGAAGGGAATCCGGAGAAGTACTTTATGTCGAGAACGGGATGAGGTTCTCCTCAAAAACTATATAAATTCAGTTTGAATTCCGTATCAATTCCGGTTTACTTCCGATTATAAAGTTTTTACTAAGCTTTTAGTAAGCTATTAAAACGCTATTACAATATAGGGTTTTAATAGCGTTTTAATAGGGAACTAATAGCGTTTTACACGGAAGTGAACCGGAATTCATACGGGAATGATACAGTATTCGGGTAGGATTTATTACTGTTTATCAGTCTTATTGGTACTGAAGTCTTCAGTTGTTAATTGAATTTCTCTTTTGGAATGTATTTATTGTCTTTCGTGTAGCACGTGAAGATGCCCAAAGCTCCTTGTATGTTACCGACGAGGGGAACGGGAGTGGTGATACTTCCTTGGTTGGCGCTGTTCGCCTCGTAAAGGGAAATCTGGTAATTATAGCATGCCTCGGTGATACGCATCAACGTGATAAAAACAGCGTCGGCTTGCTCTATCTGCGGGCATTTTATCGTTTTTTCGATGGATGTTCCCGGGGTATGGTCGGACAGATCCATGTAGATGGTTTCTTTTTTCAATATCGGGTCATCCTGAGCGCTCTTTCGGGCTTGCATACTGAAAATATAGTAGTTTTGCCTCGGGTTCCGGGATGTCGGGAATGTAATTGACACGGAATTGGTTGTTTGGGAAACCGTGTAAGAAGAAATTTCAATAGCCTCGGGAACGGCTGTTTTAGCTGTAATGTGTTCGTCCTCGGGTGTAAGGATGCTCAGGAAGAGAGAGTCTATCCCGTAATTCTCCATGCGGGTCATGTGTTGGTAATTGCCTAGAAAGGAAGGGGCTCCCGGCACGGGTACCAGTTGAATGACGCTGTCGGCTTTGATAGATACATCCAAGTCAACGACGGCTCCCGGGTCAATCATTTCGGTAAGAGGTAAAATCTTTGCCGCGTTTAGAATATAAGGTTCTCCGGGGATGCAATAACATTCGATAAAATATCCGGAGATGGCTCCCATGTCTTTGATCGGGAGTTCCTCTTCGGGCATACAGGAGAACAGCCCTGCCAATATGAATATGGAGATGATTTTCCTCATTCGTTTTTACCAATTAATGCGCAGTGAAAGGTAAGGAATAAATGGTAACATTACCTTGGATTTTGGGATAATTTTTGTTAAGTTACGGGTGGTTTCCGATTGAAAATAAACAAACGAGGGGTTGGATTGGTTGTACACGTTGTATGCCCCGATGCTTAATTTGTAAAAGGTTTTCTTGCCGCTGAATTTGTAATCCAGACTGGCGTCCAGCCTGTGGTTGTCCGGTAATTTGTAATTATAACGGTCCGTGTACACGGGAATCAGAACCGGATTTTCCCCTGTCTGGATTTCCGTGATGTTTTGTGCCACGACCATCCCTTTCGGGAATGTCGTGTACACGCCCGACGAGAATGTCCATAGCGTGTTCAGCAGGAAACGGGGTGAAATTTCATAAGACAGGTTCAGTACGACGTTGTGTTTCACGTCATACGGGGGAAAAAAGGATCGCCCGTTGTTGATTTCGGCAAACTTGCGTTTGGATTCCGAGAGCGTGTAGTTGGCACGTGCATACAGGGCATGGTGGTTTAACGTGAGGTCAAACTCCATGCCTTTGGCATATCCCTTGCCTTGAATCAGGTTGTCGGTCAAGGCGGAGTATTCCGTCTGGATATCCGAGGCGAAGTCTTTCACGTTACGCATGTCTTTGTAAAACAGTCCGGCATAAAAAGAAAGGGTTTGCCCGATCTCTTGGTTTACGCCGATCGAGTACTGGTGGCAGATCGCGGGTTTCGTGTTTTTTGCCAGCGGGTACCAGATGTCGATAGGGGTTTTTACCGTGAAATAAGGGTACAGGCTCAGATACTGCACCGTTTTCGCGTAGTCAGCCCACAGGGTGGTTTTGTTATTTGTATAGCTGATCTTTGCCCGGGGGGAGAACGTGTGAGCTCGGGTATCCCCGTGGTAATACTGGTAATTGCCCCCGATATTTAACGTGAAGTTGTGATTTAACCGGTAGTTTATATCCATGTAAATCTCGTATAGATTAAAATCCCTGTCGGAACTTTTTATCAGAAGGTTTTCACGTTCGTTTGATTTGTTCGCCGTTTCAAAACGCGAATACTCGAATTTGCTCCCTGTGTTTATATTTATTTTGTCGGAGAGTTTACGGTTGTAGGAAATTTGTCCCAGTAAAGCGTAATGGCGGTTGCCGCCGCCCATGGGGATGCTGCCGAAGGCGTCGCCCTCGCTGTACGTGTTTTTACCACCGAATTGGAAATCCCATTGTTCTTTGGAAGTGGGGGTATAGGAAGCGTTGATGTTGCCGGAAAACGTGTGCCAGTCGAATATGTATTGCACGTGTTCGCTGATCTTCATTTTCATGTGGTCGATGGAGAAGAGCCCGAAAGCGGAGGCTTTCCACTTGTCCGAAAGACGTGAATCTATACTCGCGGTAATATCACTGAAAGAGTACTCCGGCATATAGTTAGGATTTTGTTCGTTGTCCATTGACCGGTTGTAGAGTTTGGAGATATGCTGCAAATAAGAGGTACGGGCGGAAACGGCAAACGAGGTGTGATTCTTTATGATCGGTCCTTTGGCTTTAAGAGCGGATGACACGAGTCCTATGGTGACTTCCCCCTCGTGTTTGTATTTGTTGCCCGGATCGGGACGCATGTTTATATAAGAGGAGAGAAAGCTGTTGTATCGGGCGGGGAAGCCGCTTTTGAAAAGGGTGGAATTTCCCAGAATGTAAGGGTCGAAAGTGGAAAGTACCCCGGTAAGGTGATCCGGGTAGGCTATCACCATGTTGTTGATTAAAAAGCCGTTCTCGTTACTGTTTCCCCCGCGGACGTAAATGCCGGAGTTCAGCGCGTTGGTGGTCACGATGCCGGGCATCGTGGCAAGGTATTTCAAAACGTCCTGTTCTCCCAGTATCGCGGGTATCCGTTCAATATTTTTTATGGACGAGAGGATACGTCCGCTTGCCGGCACGGCTTTTACCACTACTTCTTTCAGGTTGTTTTGCTTGTTTCGTAACGTGACGACGAAAGGAGCATCACTTTTCGTTAGTTTGTAGGTTTCGCTCTTGTAGTTGACATGCGAAAATTCCAAGGTACAGGGGATCGTGCATTCCAGTTGGAAAAAGCCTAGCGAGTCGGTGGTGGTGCCGTTTTTATTCTCCATGCAATAGATATTTACCCCACTCACGGGTTCTCCCGAGTTCGCGATGACTTTTCCCATGACAAGCGTTTGTGCCTCAAGGGAAAAAGAGATAAGGGTGAACAGGATAACGAACCATCTAGCCATACATGCAACCATTTGTATTTCCGAAACATTACAAATGTAGTAAACAAATTAACAGGATCATGGTTGAGCGTGTGAATAAATGTTGTTATTTTGCAGATTAACAGTAAAACTCATGTCATGGGAATATATGTACACGTGCCTTTTTGCCGGAGTAAGTGTTTTTATTGCGGTTTTTATTCGGTGGCTTCTCTGAAATTGAAAGAGGCTTATCTGGACGCGATTGAGCGGGAGATAGCGTTGCGGCGGGGGTATTTGCCGGGTAAGGATGTGAGTACGGTTTATTTCGGCGGGGGAACTCCGTCCTATCTGGAGCGGGGGGAGTTGCAACGGATAGTGGATGCGTTGGAAATGCATTATGATATTTTGCCGGGAGCGGAACGGACTATCGAGTTGAACCCGGAGGATTTGACAAGGGAGCGGTTGGCGGGTATCCGGGAGATGGGTTTTAATCGTTTAAGCATTGGTGTACAGTCGTTTTCTGACGTTCATTTGAAGCGAATAAACCGGACGCACACGGGGCGGCAGGCAATCGAGGGGGTGCGATTGGCGGCATCTTTGGGGTTTGATAATATCAGTGTGGATTTAATTATCGGGTTGCCCGGACAGACGGACGAGGAGTTGATGCATGATGTTGATATTGTAAATAGTTTGCCTGTAAAGCATTTGTCGGTTTACATATTAAGTGTTGATTCAAATACGGTTTTCGAGGTGATGGTGAGGCAGGGGAAGTTTAAGCCGGAGGATGAGGAGGTGATGGCTTGTCGTTATGACAGGGTGTGCAAGCGTTTGAAAAGTATTGGTTTCGAGCATTATGAAATATCTAATTTCGCGCGGGAGGGGAGATATTCGATTCATAACACGTCCTATTGGCAGCAAAAGCCTTATATCGGTTTCGGTCCTTCGGCTCACTCGTATGATTTGTATTCCAGACAATGGAACACGGCGAATTTGAAAACCTATATAGAGAGTTTAAATAATGGATTGTTATCTTTTGAAAAAGAGGAATTAACGGATGTTGATTTGTATAACGAGTACGTGATGACGAATTTGCGGACGATGTGGGGGATAGATAAGTTGGATGCGGATAAGAAGTTCGGGAAGTTTTGGAGGGAAGTCGGGATGTCGTTACAAAAGTATTTGGACTCCGGCGATTTGGTAGAGCGGGATGGGAAAATCCGGATTACGGAATCCGGTTGGGTGATATCGGATGCTATTTTGAGTGATTTGTTTATAGCCTAGTGATGGGGCGAACGGGAGATTTCGGGTTCTGTGATGGAAGAATCTAAGAGAGAATTCTAAGTTTGGCAAGCAATTTGTACAGCACCGAAAGGGTCTATAAGTTATTTTTTAAGGGTTTTGACTGTGCCGTAGTGGAAAAAATACTATTTTTGCAGTGTAAGTTTAATATTTAAATGTTTTTCAGATGAAAACAAGTAGAATGTCAGTCAAAGAACTGTTGCAATCAACGGATTGCGGTATTGAGGTTGAGGTTAAAGGATGGGTAAGAACCAAACGCGGTAATAAACAAGTGAATTTTATCGCGTTGAATGACGGCTCTACGATAAATAATATACAGGTGGTGGTTGACATGGAGAAGACCCCGGAAGAGGTGATGAAGAAGGTGACAACGGGTGCGGCTGTTCACGTGAAGGGGTTGCTCGTGGAGAGTGCCGGAAGTGGACAGGCTCGTGAGATTCAGGCTTCGGAGGTGATCGTGATGGGAGAGGCCGATCCAGATAAGTACCCGATTCAACCGAAAAAGCATAGCTTGGAGTTCTTGCGGGAAGTGGCGCATTTACGTTTCCGCACGAATATTTTCGGTGCGGTGTTCCGTATTCGCCACGCGATGGCTTACGCTATCCACAAGTATTTTAACGATCATGGTTTTTATTATTTGCATACGCCGTTGATCACGGCTTCCGATTGCGAGGGGGCGGGAGAGATGTTCCGGGTAACAACGCTTGATCCGGTTAACCCGCCATTGATGGAAGACGGGAGTGTTGATTTTAAGCAGGATTTCTTCGGGAAAGCCACGAACTTGACAGTGAGCGGACAGTTGGAAGGGGAGTTGGGGGCTATGTCCTTGGGACGTATTTACACGTTCGGACCTACTTTCCGGGCTGAAAATTCCAATACTACGCGGCATTTGTCGGAGTTCTGGATGATCGAGCCGGAAGTGGCTTTCTATGATATTAATGATAACATGGATTTGGCGGAGGATTTCTTGAAATACTTGATCCGTTACGCTTTGGATAACTGTATGGATGACTTGCAATTCTTGAGTAAGCGTTTGCAAGAGGAAGAGAAGGACAAGAAAGCGGAAGAGCGTTCCATGGAGTTGATAGAGAAGTTGCAATTCGTGCTGACTCATGATTTCGAGCGGGTGACCTACACGGAAGCTATCGATATATTGATGAACAGCAAGCCGAATAAGAATGGTAAGTTCCAGTATCCGGTGACGGGCTGGGGCGTGGATTTGCAAAGTGAGCACGAGCGCTATCTGGTGGAGAAGCACTTCAAGAAGCCGGTGATTTTGACGGGATACCCGAAGGAGATCAAGGCTTTCTACATGAAGCAAAACCCGGACGGCAAGACCGTGGCGGCGATGGACGTGCTTTTCCCGCAGATTGGGGAGATTATCGGTGGGTCGCAACGTGAGGAGAATTACGATAAGTTGGTTACCCGTATGCAGGAAGTCGGGATTCCGGAGTCCAGCATGTGGTGGTATTTGGATACAAGACGTTTCGGTTCGGCGGAGCATAGTGGTTTCGGGCTTGGATTCGAGCGATTGTTGCTGTTCGTGACCGGAATGGGAAATATCCGTGACGTGATCCCGTTCCCGCGTGCGCCGAAGAATGCTGAATTTTAATTTTTAGGATAAAGGGATGCTCAAGCAGAGTTTACAACAGAAGTTGGGGTTGAAAATCAATCCGTTGCAAATCCAGCTGATAAAGCTGCTTGAGCTTCCCACGTATCAATTGGAACAACGGATAAAGGAGGAGTTGGAGTCGAATCCTCTTTTGGAAGAGGGAGAAGAGAAGCCGGAACCGGAGGTGGATTTCAAAGAGGGGGATGATGAGGTGGATTACGAAGAGAATGCGCATGAAGAAGAGGAATATAATTCCGCGGATGATGAATTTTCTTTGGATGATTATATTAGTGACGATGATGATATTCCGGATTACAGGCTGAGTTCCTCGAATGCATCCAAGGATGATGATGCCCGCGAGTTCGTGCTTTCGGGCGGGATTTCGTTCCGCGAGAATCTGGTGCAACAGTTGGGCACGCAGCATTTGCGTGAGCTGGATCGAAAAATTTGCGAGTATATTATCGGTAATATTGACGACGACGGTTATTTGCGCCGGGACGTGGAGAATATCGTGGATGATTTGGCTTTCGGCGCGGGTATCGAGGTGGACGACGCGAAGATCGAATCCCTGTTGAAGGTCGTGCAGCAATTTGACCCGCCGGGTGTAGGGGCGAGGGATTTACGCGAGTGTCTGTTGTTGCAGGTGAAACGCCGTTTGTCGGAAGGGGCTTCCCCCGCGTTGGTGGATGCCCGTATTATTCTGGAGGATTATTTCGAGGAATTTTCCAAGAAGCATTACGAGAAGATTTCCAAGCGGATGAAGATTTCGGATGCCGAGCTGAAAGAGGCGGTGGACGAGATATTGAAATTGAACCCGAAACCGGGTGGACAGATTTCCGATTCGTCCGTGCCGGGTGCGGAAAAGATTATACCGGATTTTAATCTGGATATCGTGGACGGGGAGTTACAACTTAGTTTGAACACGGGAGATATTCCCGAGTTGCGGTTGAATAAGTCTTACGTCAATATGCTGGAGGATTACCAGAAGCATTCCAATTCACGGGAGAAAAAAGATGTGGTTTCTTTCGTGAAATACAAGTTGAGTTCAGCCCGTTCGTTTATCGATGCCGTGCAGCAGCGGAATAACACGTTGATGCTGACGATGACGGCTATCGTGCAGTTCCAGAAACAATTTTTCATGACGGGGGACGAGAGTAAGTTGAAACCGATGATCTTGCGGGATATTGCTGATATCACGGGATTGGATGTTTCGACGATATCGCGTGTTTCCAATTCAAAATATATACAGACATGGTTTGGTATATATTCTTTGAAACAGTTCTTTTCAGGGAGTATGCCGACGAGTAGCGGAGAGGAAGTGAGTACAGGGGAAATTAAAAATGTGCTTAAGGATATTGTAGAAAGTGAGGATAAGCGTAAGCCGTACACGGATGACGAATTGGTGGATATGATGAAAGACAAGGGATACCAGATCGCCCGGAGGACGATCGCCAAGTACCGCCAATTGCTGGATATTCCGGTTGCCCGACTTCGTCGAGAAGTTTAAAATGAATGTTTTTTTAATATGAGAATTTTTGCATGGTGTGTGTCGGTACTTTTTCACCCGTTGTTGTTGCCGATGTATATGTTATTTATCACGTTTAATTCGGACACGATTTTCTCGGGGATTCCGGTTTACACGCAACGTATGTCTTATATGTTGACTTTACTGGGAGTGACGATGCTGCCGTTGTTGAGCCTTCCGTTGTTGAAATGGCTTGGGTTAATAGGTAATTATCGGTTAATACATAAGCAAGACAGGGTGTTTCCCGTGCTGGCTACTGTCGTGGGGGCTTTTTTGGTGTTTTATCTGTCCCGGAATCTGCCGTTTTCCAATATCGTGCGGGAGTTGTACTTGATTATGGTGATTCTGCTTTCCGGGTTTATGATCGTGACGATGCGCTGGAAGATGAGTATGCATATGACCGCGATAGGGGCTTTGTGTGCTTTTGTCTTTACGTTGGGGACGAAGTATTTCGGGGAGGTGGTAAACCTGTTGCCTTTTCTGATTCTGATTGCCGGGGTTCTGGCTTTTTCAAGGCTATACTTGAAACGACACACTCCCGCCCAGATTTATGCCGGGTTCTTTTATGGCGTAATCGTGGTGAGCGTACTGTTTAATAAAGGGTAATCCAGATATCATCCTGTTTCAAGCGGCGAGCCAGTTCGTCCCTTTGCCTTGTGGCTTCCTGTTTGTCGGGATTGTTCGCTATACTTACCCGGTAGCGTTGGTCTTTCGTGATGATTCGCGCGTCGGTGTATCCCTGTGCTTTTAACCGGGCGACATCTTCCCGTGCGAGGCTCTCGCGGGGATGGCTTGCCACGATGATGTGGTAGCTTTTTGTCGGTGTTGCAGGTTTTTTCGTTGTTGTCGTTTGAGGTGTCGCGGAAGGTTGTGCTTCCGCCGGCGGCACGGGTGTTTCTTCCGTACTTTTGGCGGCGGCTGTTGCCTTGGCGGGAGTCACGCTCAGTTCTCGCTTGACATTAACGGTTGTCAGGTTTTTAGGATTCATTTTATCGCGTTGACAACCGACGAGGGTGAGCAACGCGATAAATGACAGGAATAACACGAATTTCATAGTCGTTCAATTATTTGACAGGATGTATCCATGCTTCTTCATTGCCGGGAATCTTGTGGAGTTGCCGAGCAGCGGCAACGGCCTCTTTGTGAGTGGCGTATCCCTCGTAAGCGACCAGATACAGGTTTTCAAAATAGGGCATGACTAACGCGTTTGGGTATCCTTCTTTCTGAAGTTTCTCGCGTAGGCGGTCCGCGTTGCTTTTGTATTCAAAACATCCGGCGATAAGGAAATAAGCGGGAGCTTCTTTTACGGAGGTCGTTTTTGGCTCTTCCTTGTTTATATAAACAGTGTCCCGGATGATAACCGTTTCTTTCTGAACAGTCTGAACGGTTTCTTTTTTAGTGGTTTTCTCCGTGCATGAGGAGAAAAAAGCGACTAGAACAGCAATCGTGAGAAATAAATATGCTTTCATACTTCGTGAAATTTATAATTTATCATGCCAAGATACGAACAAATTTATTGTTAATAAAGTATTTTCCTCTATTTTTGCGTGGAAAGTAAGAATTTCTAATTTAACTACCGATTATGAATAAGATTATTGGCGTTTTGTTGCTTTTGGTGATGGTTTCTTCCTGTAAGGAGGAGGCTGAACCTGTCGTGAAAATTTCCACGAATTATGGTGATATCCGGATTCGTTTGTACGAGAATACTCCCAAACACCGGGATAATTTTTTGAAGTTGGTGAAAGAGAATTTCTATGACAGTTTGTTGTTTCACAGGGTGATAAACCACTTTATGATTCAAGGTGGTGACCCCACGTCCAAGAATGCAGCGCCGGACGTGATGTTGGGCGAAGGGGATGTCGGCTATCGGGTGGACGCGGAATTCCGTGTGCCGGAATATTTTCACAAGAAGGGAGCGCTTGCTGCGGCTCGTGAAGGCGACCAAGTAAACCCGGAACGCGGTTCCAGCGGGGCACAATTCTATATCGTTCAAGGGCGGGTTTATGAACCGGAAGAGTTGGAAACCATGGTGCAAAGTATTAACGGAAGACGTAAACTGGCATTGTATAACCAATTAAAGATGAAATATGTAAGCGAATTGGAGCGTTTGCAGGAAGCGAACGACACTGCCGGTCTTGCTACCTTGTCGGAGAAATTGACGCAAGAGTGTGACAGTCTGTTCGCCGACGAGGAATTGGTATTGTCCGAAGAACAGAAAAAGGCTTACACGACGGTTGGCGGTACGCCGCATTTGGACGGGCAATACACGGTTTTCGGGGAGGTGATCGAGGGATTGGACGTGGTAGATAAAATTGCAGCCGTGAAAACGGGAAGTGCCGATCGCCCGGAGAAGGATGTGGTGATTTATAGCGTGAGGAAGGAGTAAGAATAGATTATATAATATAATGGATTAAGGAGGGCGTGTCAAAACACGCCCTCTCGTCCATAAAGTCTGAAAGTGTCAAAAGTCATTTTTAACTCCCTCCCCCCTTCGGGGTATTGAGCCCGGAAACCGGTCTCGAGGTGGCTGCGAAGCAGACGGAGGAGTTTTAGAAGGGAATGGACTTTTGACACATTCTTTTATCTCTTTTAGATACCCGTGATTTTCTTGATCTCGTTCAATTTGTTCAAGGCTTCCAAGGGGGTTAAGCTGTTGATGTCGAGTCCCGCGATTTCGTCACGGATTTGGAGTAACACCGGGTCTTCCAACTGGAAGAAACTTAATTGAATACCTTCCCGTTCGTTGCCGATGTTGGCTACATTTTTTTGTATGTTTCCGTTGGAATTACGGTCATTTTCAAGTTGTTTCAGTATCTCGGACGAGCGTTTGATGACGGATTGGGGCAGTCCTGCCATTTTACCGACTTGGATTCCGAAGGAGTGGTTGGAGCCGCCCTTGACCAACTTGCGGAGAAATACGATCTTGTTGCTGATTTCTTTCACCGACACGTTGAAGTTCTTGATCTTTGGGAAGGAACTTTCCATTTCGTTCAGTTCGTGATAGTGGGTGGCAAATAGTGTTTTAGCTCTATTTTTGGGATTCTCGTGCAGGAATTCCACGATAGCCCAAGCGATGGAAATTCCGTCGTAAGTAGAGGTACCCCGTCCCAGCTCGTCGAAGAGGACAAGACTGCGGTCGGAGATGTTGTTTAGTATGTTTGCCGCCTCGTTCATCTCGACCATGAAGGTGGATTCCCCGAGGGAAATATTGTCAGAGGCTCCTACACGGGTGAAAATCTTGTCGACATACCCGATTTTGGCAGATGCGGCGGGGACGAAACATCCGGCTTGTGCCATGATGACGATGAGTGCCGTTTGCCGCAAGAGGGCGGATTTACCTGCCATGTTGGGTCCGGTGATGATAATGATTTGTTGTTTCTCGTTATCCAGATAAAGATCGTTGTCGATGTAATTTTCTCCCGGGGGTAATTGTTTCTCGATCACGGGATGGCGTCCGGCTTTGATGTCGATAACGAATGATTCGTTGATTTCCGGGCGATGGTAGTCGTTAGTTATGGCAACGTTGGCAAACGAGATTAAAGCATCAATATGCGATATGATCCGGGCATCCTGTTGGATAGGGCGGATATATGTCGTTGCCTTTGCCATGAGTTCGTTGTAGATGTCGCTTTCCAGTGTTTGAATCCGTTCTTCGGCACCCAGTATCTTTTCCTCGTATTCTTTTAATTCCGGGGTGATGTAACGTTCGGCATTGACGAGCGTCTGTTTGCGGATCCATGTTTCGGGAACTTTGTGCGTGTGGATTCTGGTGACCTCGATATAGTACCCGAACACGTTGTTGAAGCTGATTTTCAGCGTGGGGATTCCGGTATTTTCGATTTCCCGTTGCTGCATTTTCAACAAGAGTTCTTTCCCGTGGGAAGAGATATTCCGCAATTCGTCCAGTTCCGCGTTCACGCCTTCGGCGATCACGTTGCCCTTGCTTAGTAAAGCGGGGGCGTCTTCCCGGATGTCTTTTTCTATTCTTTGGTATAATTCTTCGCAATCATCCAGTCGTTCCACCCATTTGCATAGAATCTCGTTGCCCGTAGACAAGGCTTGTTCTTTTAACGGTTTAATGGCTTGTAATGCAACTTTTAGTTGAACTATTTCCCGGGGGGAGATACGTCCGACGGCAATTTTAGAAGCAAGACGTTCCAGATCGCCGATGGTGCGAAGTATTTGTTCCAGTTCCAAGCGTTCGTTCTCGTGGTTCACGAAACATTCCACGATGTCAAGACGTTCGTTGATCTCTGCCGGATTTTTCAAGGGCATACAGAGCCAGCGGCGTAATGTACGTCCGCCCATGGGGGTGATGGTTCTGTCGATAATGTCTGCCAAGGAACGTCCGCCCTCGTGAAGCGTGTCCAGAATTTCGAGATTGCGCAACGTGAACCGGTCGAGCAATACGCAGGTCGATTCGTCGATACGGGAGATCGAGGTGATATGTCCGACAAGCTCGTGTTTGGTTGCATCAAGATAGTAAAGTACGGCTCCGGCGGCAGAGATACCGCAATCCATTTTGTCGATCCCGAATCCTTTCAGGGTGGTGACCTCGAAATGTTTTTTCAATCGGTCGGCTGAAGATTCGGTTTCAAAGAACCATTCTTCTATGGGGTACGTGTAATATTTAGAACCGAAGATTTCGTTGAAACGGGTTTCCGAGCCTTTGGGGTAAAGAACTTCCTTGGGCTGGAAACTGTTTAGTATCTTGTCCATGGTTGCCGGGGTGCCTTCCGTCGTGAGAAATTCTCCCGTGGAAAGATCCAGAAGGGAGAGGCCGGCTTTGGTCTTGGTAAAATAAACGGCAGCGAGAAAAACGTTATTTTTGTTGTCAATGGTGTTCTCGTTGTAGGAAACACCGGGTGTTACCAATTCGATAACGCCTCTTTTCACGAGTTTCTTGGTTTTCTTGGGATCTTCCAATTGTTCGCAAATGGCTACACGTTGCCCCGCACGCACGAGTTTCGGGAGGTAGTTGTCTATGGCGTGATACGGGAAGCCTGCCAGTTCGACGTCACCGGGAGAGCCGTGGGAACGTTTCGTCAGGGTGATGCCTAGAATTTTAGCGGTGAGCTTGGCGTCTTCGCCGAAGGTTTCGTAAAAGTCACCCATACGATATAACAGGATCGCGTCGGGATATTTTGCCTTTGCCGAATAATATTGCTGCATTAACGGGGTCGTTTGTTCTTCTGTTTTGGTTGCCATATATTTTATTATCTTTAGCTTATAGATTACGGTTGAATTTCACCTTCCAAAATTAATTATTTTGGGCGAGATTTACTTTAAAACCTCACAAACATTGTGTAAATTTGCCTTGGCTTTAGGAAACGAACAAGGGTTATTGCCATAACCCAGTGGTGTTTTTTTCGTATGAAGGAAGATGGAGGTAGGGGAGGAGCCTAAGTAATAAATTAAAGTATATGGAGAATATAGTGGAAACATTGGCGGCTTACGGGTATTCAAATTTGGAAGATCGTATCGAATTTGAGTTGGACGGCGTGATTGAAAAAGAAATCGCTCCGGCTTATTGCAACGAGAATTTCGAGTTGTGCGTTTCTTGTATGGATTACACGACGTTGAAAGTGACTGACTCCGAAAAGTCCGTGACTGCTTTTGTGACAGAACTTTTAAAGAAAATCAAGAAGAATACGTTGCCGGACGTGGCTTCTGTTTGCGTTTTTCCCCGTTTCGCTCCAGTCGTGAAAGCAGGGTTGGCGGGTACGCCGATCAAAACGACCGTGGTAGGGGCTTGTTTTCCTGCCGCGCAGACATTTCTCGATGTGAAGTTGGCCGAATGTAAGGAGGCTATTGCCGCCGGGGCAGACGAGATTGACGTGGTTATTCCCGTGGGGGAGGTGCTGGAACGCAATTACGAACAAGTTTATAAAGAGTTGGTTGCTATTCGGGAAGCGTGTGCCGGAGTCGTGCTGAAAGTGATTCTCGAAACAGGAGAATTGAAGACGATAGAAAGTATATTCAATGCTTCTCTGCTCGGGGCATACGCTGGGGCGGATTTTATCAAGACGTCAACGGGAAAGGTGCCTATGAATGCTACCCCGGAGGCGGTTTACGTGATTTGTGAGGCTTTGCGCCAATTCCATGTTCAAACAGGGAAAATGGTCGGAATAAAGGTAGCCGGGGGTATCACGAAAGTGCAAAACGCTATTCGTTATTTGACAATCGTGAAACACGTGCTGGGTGAAGCATGGATTAGTCCGAAGTATTTCAGAATAGGAACGTCACAATTATTGGAAGACGTACTGAAAGAGATAAAGACGGTAGCGGCTAAAGACGCGAGTCTTTAGTCATTGCCATTTGCCAAGCGCGTGTAATCTTTTAAAATGGTTTTTACAAAGTCGAGAGGTACCATATCGGTTTCAATACCTGTTACCTCTTTAATTTTTTTTGCCAAAGGGGCAAGTAAGCTGTAATTTTTGTTTCTGTTTACTTCACGAAGTATGTCTTTGATGATTTTGATATCCTTGTCGGAAAGGAGAGCGGCTTGTTGAAACACGACCTCGTATTCCTCCGGGGCATCGTACTGGCTCATCTGTTTTAACGTGACGCTTCTCTCGTGACGAATTACGGTTGTCCCCGCTGCCAGATCTCCAAGACGTTGCGTGTGTTTGGAAACAATGATGGATATAAGGGCGACGGCTCCGCTGGAAATGGTGATGTCAACCAAACGGAATACCCAACGGAGCATACAATCCCAGAATGTGAGTTTTTTACCGTTTAGTTTGACTACTTGAAGACGCATGGTAAATTTTCCGAGGCTACGCCCGTTGAACGCGTATTCACAAATTAAATGATAGAGAGATAATAGAAATACAAGAATGAATATCGCCCAGTCCATGTCTATGAAAGTACTCAATGCGCCTAACACGAAAGCACCCATGAATAGCAACCCGAACAGGAATGCAAAGTCTATAATGGTGGCTAAAACACGGTCTATAACTCCCGCGGGAGTGTAATTGATAGCTACATTATGGGCGGTATTGATAGAGATGTTCATGTTTTATGGAAATATTTTCACAAAAATACAGTTTTTCTCTCGAAATGCATTAATTTTAGCACAGTAAAAAACGTGTGGAAAACGGATTATGAAAGAATCGCGGTTTGTAAATAGGAATAAATCAAAATGGGCGGAAATGGAGAACGTGGGACGTTTGAACACGGATACGCTTGCCTCTAATTACGTGATTTTGTCTGATGATCTTTCTTATGCCAAAACTTTTTACCCGGGAAGCGACGTGGAGAAGTATCTGAATCAGTTAATATCTGTTTACCAGATTAATATATACGGCAAGGGTGAACAGTCCGAGAGTAGAGGGATGTTGACATTCTGGGGACACGAGTTTCCCTTGTTGCTTTACCGGGAACGACGGACTTTATTGTTCGCGTTGCTTCTCTTTTTGTTCTCGGCATTAATCGGGGTGTTTTCCACGGCACATGACGAGAGTTTCGTGCGTTCTATTTTGGGAGATGCTTACGTGGAAAGAACGATCAGTAATATTGAGAATGGGACGCCAATGGGTATTTATGCTTCCGGGGACGAGTTGGATATGTTCGTGATGATTACCACGAACAATATAAAAGTGTCGTTTGTCGCCTTTGTTTTCGGTATTCTTTTCTCGGCGGGGACTTTGTGGATTCTTTTCACGAATGGTTTGATGGTCGGGGCTTTCCAGTATTTTTTCTTCCAACAGGGATTGCTGTTACATTCGGTTCTTTCGGTCTGGGCACACGGGACATTCGAAATTACCTCTATTATTATAGCCGGAGGAGCCGGGTTGGTTATGGGGAATAGTTTCTTGTTTCCGGGCACTTACCGACGGATGTATTCATTTAAAGAGGGTGCGTTGCGGGGTATAAAGATTGTCACGGGATTGATTCCTTTCTTCGTGATTGCCGGATGGATTGAAAGTTTTATCACGAGATATGCCGATAGTTATCCTGTCGTGGGAGCCGCGGCGATTATCCTTTCGCTGGGTGGCGTGATCGGTTATTTTATTGTTTATCCTTATTACTTACATAAAAACGAATTGCATGGAAAAGATTAATTTGAGCGTGGAACGTTCTTTTTCGGACTTGATAACAGCAACTATAAATTTTATGAAACAGGAGTTCGTGCCTTTTATTCGGGCTTTCGCGGTGATCGGGTTTCCGGTAATTCTGTTGGTTGTGTTTTTAATGAAGGATTTGTTATTGGGTGCGCTTGATATGACTTATAATCCGCAACAATATCTGGGAACGACGGATGCTTTCGGGAATATGATGATTAATTCCATGATGACGGGACTTTTTGCCATGATTATGGTGGCGTGGGTGCAACTGTTCTCCATTTGTTATCTTCGGGTATATTGGGATCATTACCGGGGAGGGGTGGAGGAACGGATTACGATTAACGAGGTATTTGCCATGATGATGAGAAAACTAGGAATCTTTATCGTATGGTCGCTTTTTTATATGATTATCGTGGTTGTGGGATGTCTTTTTCTGATTGTACCGGGGATTTATTTTGGGGTGGCTTTGACTTTCGGGACTTATTTGATTATTATCAAGGACAACGGCTTTGATGCCTTGATGTCTAGGGCTATGGCGATCACGAAGGGGAACTGGTGGCGAACTGTCGGTTATGCCGTGGTTTTGCAGTTATTGGTGGGAGTTGTTGCTTATGTATTCAGTATACCTTATATGGCATTGACCGTAACTTCAGCGTTTACGGGGGAAATGCCGGGAATTTACGAGGTGACGTTCACGCTGTTACTTTCTTACTTGGGAAAATACACGCTACACACGATTGTGTTTATCGGGCTGGGGATGTTCTTCTTCTCCCGGTCGGAAGAGATGGAACATACGACATTGTTGAGCCGGATAGATGAATTGGGAACTCGACCTGAAAATAAAACGGATGAGATGGCTGACTAGATATATTATTCTGTTTGTACTGGTTTGCTGCCGGGGAACGATGCTGGCGGAAGAGGTGACGCGTTCCCCCGGTGCCAATTTTCTGGAAAAATATAGAAATGACGCTAATTTCGATTACGAGAGGGATATGTCTGCCGCTCCCGGGTTGTGGGATTGGATTAAACGTTGGATTTTGGAACGGTTGTTCCGGATGAAATGGTCTGATTCTTCTTCACAGGTCATGGATATCGTGTTATATATTATCTTGATTCTTTTGGCGGGCGGTTTGATCATTTTACTTATAAAATATCGGAAGAGTTTGGTTTTCAGAAAGAGGGGAGAGGGACTTTTTGCCGCGGATACGGGAGATTATAACGGGGAGCAGGACGGGGATACTTTTTCCCGGATGTTGGTAAAGGCGGAGCAGGAAAAAGATTACACGCTCGCTGTCCGGGTAAGTTATTCCGGGTTGCTTCAAATTTTAGATGAGAAGCAGGTGATTCGTTGGGAAGCTTCCAAAACCAATCGGGACTATGTTTACGAGATACGTGACCGGGAATGGAGCCGGACTTTTGAAGATCTAAGCCGTATATTCGATCACGTTTGTTACGGGGAATTTCCGGTCGACGAAGAGGCATACCGGAATATCCGGCAATATTTTATAGACTTCAGAAAGGAGGTGGAGAAATGAAGCGTAGGCAGAATTTGTGGATCATCCTTCTCGTGGTAGCGCTAATGACGGTCTACACGATTTACGAGGCAAATAAGCCGCAACCCGTGGATTGGAGTATGAATTTCTCGGTGGATAAGAAAGGACCTTTCGGGACTTATATCATGAAAGACGCCTTGCCGTATATGTTCCCAGAAGGAAAGACAACGGTTTCACGGGTTTCCCCGCGAGAGAGATTGCGTCTGAAAGATAGTGATGAACCGGAAGTATATTTCTTCGTGAACCGATATTTTAAAAATGCGAATGGAGAGGCTGATATTCTGTTGGATTACGTGGGAGGGGGAAACACGCTTTTTCTTTCGGCAGAATATATACCGGATACGTTGTTATCTGTCGCGGGAGTAAAAGAAGTACAGGATTTTCGGGAAGGGAATGATTACATCCGCGGGTTTGGAAAGGCATATCCTTTCCGGGTAAAACACCGGTATTTTAAATTGGAAAAATCATTTGCCGGGGAAATACTGGGATACGTGGATACGGTAACGATGCCGAATTTTATCCGTCTGCCTTATGGTGAAGGGGTGCTTTACCTGCACGTGAATCCGGTCGCTTTCACGAATCTTTATTTGTTGGATTCTTTGGCGGGCGATTATTACCAGAAGGCACTGTCTTTTCTCCCTGCCGATCTGAACGCGATTTGGGACGAGTACCAGAAAAACGAGCGCAAGGGACAGGCTACTCCTTTCCGGGTACTTCTTCAATATCCGGCATTGAAATGGGCGTATATATTATTGTTGCTGGGTGGCATTTTGTACGTGTTGTTCCGTTCAAAGCGGGAGCAACGGTACATTCCTGTCATTCGTCCCCCGGAGAACAGAACGTTGGAATTTGTCGGGGTGGTGAGTTCCCTGTATTATAAACACCGGGATCACGTGGCGATTGCTAATAAACGGATAGATTGTTTCTTGGAGGAAATCCGGTATTACTATAAGTTACGGACAGATGAATTAAACGCCGAGTTCGCGGTATTATTGGCGGAACGTTCGGGAGTACCGAAAGAGGAAACGGAGAAGTTGGTGAACTTGATTTTGTTGATCCGGAAGACAGAACACGTGAACGAAGAGAAGTTACGAGAATTAGTGAAATATATAGAGTTGTTTAAAACTAAAAGATAAAAGCATGGAAGACCAGATAAATTTTGAGTCCAGAATTGACTTCACGAGTCTGCACGAGAAGGTTGCCCGGATTCGGGAACAAATGGGCAAAGTGATTGTCGGACAGCGGGAAGTGGCGGATTTGTTGTTGACGGCGATGTTGGCTGACGGACATATTCTGATCGAGGGGGTACCCGGTATCGCCAAAACATTCATGGTGAAGGTCATGTCCCGGATGCTGGACGTGAATTTTAACCGGATACAGTTTACGCCGGATTTGATGCCGAGCGATATTTTGGGGACCTCGGTATTTATTCCCGCGACAGGACGTTTCGAGTACCGGAAAGGACCGATATTTACCAATCTTGTTCTCGTGGACGAGATCAACCGTGCCCCGGCAAAGACTCAAGCGGCTTTGTTCGAGGTGATGGAAGAGCGGCAGATCACGAATGACGGGGTAGAATACAAGATGGACTACCCGTTTATCGTGGTCGGTACCCAGAATCCGATCGAGCACGAGGGGACCTATCGGTTGCCGGAAGCACAATTAGACCGTTTCCTGTTCAAGATAAACGTGACTTACCCGTCCGCGGAGGAAGAGGTTGAGGTGCTTGAATTGCATGACCGTGGAGCAATCAAGGCTTGGAACACGCTGGAACCCGTGCTGAATGTCAATATGTTGCGGGAGTTGAGGGAATCCGTGTCTCAAGTGGTGGTTGATCCGAAGATCAAAACGTTTATCGTGAATATCGTTTACGCTACCCGCAAGAGTGGCTGGTTGTATTTGGGGGCTTCTCCGCGTGCTTCTATCGCTTTGATGAATGGAGCAAAGGCTTTCGCGGCCATCCAAGGAAGAGATTTTGTGACCCCGGATGACGTGTTGCAACTGGTGGCTCCCGTGTTGCGGCACAGGGTGCAGCTGTCTTCCGAGAAAGAGTTGGAAGGTGTGACAGTCGATCAGGTTATACAACAAATCGTTTCTAAAATAGAAGTACCAAGATAGTGCGAGTATTTAAAGATACATATCTGACCGGGCGTTTTTTCACCTGTTTGCTGTTGGGCATTTTTGCCCTCGTGATGGCTTATGTCTTTCCTTTACTATTGATATGGGTGGCGGGGGCTTTGCTCATGTACGCGGTGATGGTGTTATTGGAGTTGATAACCTTGTACCGTTATAAACAAGGATTCGAGGCTTCCCGTGTTGTTTCGGACAAGCTTTCTAACGGGGAGGAAAATCCCGTTCGTGTCGAGGTTCGGAATCGTTATCCCGTGGGGGTGCATTGCCGTTTGATAGACGAGATTCCTGTAGAGTTCCAGAATCGGCATATTTCTTTCTCTTTAAATATGATGCCCGGCGAGCAGCAGGGAATAAATTATACTTTGCGCCCAACCAAACGGGGCGCATACGGGTTCGGCAAGGTTCGGGCTTTTATATCTACCCGTTTGTCGCTGGTGGAAAGGCGTTACTCTTTTGATTTGGAACGGGAGGTTGCCGTTTACCCGTCGTTTATGATGATGCACCGGTACGAGTTAATGGCTTACGGGAATTATCACCCGGAGAATGGTGCAATGCGTACCCGTGCGTTGGGGGGAAATATGGCGTTCGAACAGATCAAGCCTTACGTGGTGGGGGATGATCCCCGTACCGTGAACTGGAAAGCCACGGCAAAGCATAACCATTTAATGGTAAATACTTACACGGAGGAACGCTCGCAACAGATTTATTGCCTCGCGGATAAAGGTCGTACCATGCAATCCCCCTTTAACGGGATGACGATGCTGGATCATGCAATTAATACTATTCTGACATTGTCCAACGTGATATTGAAAAAAGGTGATCGGGCAGGATTGATCTCGTTTTCCAATACTTCCCGGAATTGTGTGAAAGCGGATAATCGGGTGGGACAATTGAATAGAATCAGTGAATCCCTCTATCGGTTGGAAACACATTATCAAGAGTCGGATTTCGAGAAATTATATATTTCGGTTGTCCGACAAATCCCGACACGTAGTCTGTTAATCCTTTTTACCAATTTCGACACCGTAACCGGAATGCAGCGTCATCTTTCGGCTTTGCGACGACTGGCGAGCCGACATTTGGTATTGATTGTTTTATTTGAAAACTCGGAGCTGAATAAAGCTTTGGAACGTCCTGTACGTGGTGTCAAAGATGTCTATTTCGAAACCATTGCCGCCGGATTTGCCATGGAGAAACGACAAATGGTGCGGGAATTGAGCCAAATGGGTATCCGAGTGATTCTTTCCAAACCGGAAGCCCTCACCGTGAACAGTATCAATAGTTATTTGGATTTGAAGGAGCGGAAGCTGATATGATGCTTCCGCATTCTCTATTTTTCTTTCGTTTCCTCTTCCGAGAAGATATCAATTTTTGGGTCTTGGAATGTTTTGTTCGTGGTGTGTTTATCCAGCGTCAGCAAGAGTGACGGGAGGAGGATCAAGTTGGAAAGCATGGCGGCGAGCAAGGTGATCGATACTAGGATTCCCAGTGCGACGGTTCCCCCGAAATCGGAAAGGGCGAAGATGCCGAAGCCGAAGAACAGGATGATAGCGTTGTATATCATACTTTGTCCCGCTTCTTTCAAGGCCAACACTGCGGAGGAACGGATACTCCAGTTCGTTCCCTGCAATTCCTGACGGTATTTGGCCAGATAGTGAATGGTTCCGTCTACCGAGATTCCAAAGGCAATACTGAATACCAGTATCGTGGATGCTTTGATGGGGATTCCGAAATACCCCATGATGGCAGCCGTGATGATTTGCGGGATAATATTGGGGAGCAATGCCACGAGTACCATACGTTTGCTCTTGAACATCCACGCCATAAAGAGGGCAATCAGAAGAATGGCCAAGGCAAGTGAGGTAAAAAGGTTGAATACAAGATATTGGGTTCCTTTAAAGAAAATGATACTTGAACCTGTCACTTTCACCGTGTAACGATCACTTGGAAAATACTTCTCCGCGATTTCATACAGTTTAATTTCTTTTTCCTGCATTTTCTTGGTGCCGATGTCTTTAATCCGGAAACTTAACCGCGTTCGCTGGAGAGTGGAGTCAATAAATGAATTGGCTTGGTTACCAAGTTCTCCCGTGGATTGTGAAGCGTATTTCAGGATGAAATTCTTCGTCATATTGGTCGGAAGTTTGTAATAAGTCGGTTTGCCGTTATAAAAGGCTTGATTGGCAAACTTGATTACTTCCACGATAGAAATAGGCTTGGATACATCTTCATCTTCGGCTAATTCTTTGGAGAGTCTATCCAGTTTTTCGAGATTAGGTAAATTTAAAACCTGCTTTGGTTTTTTGAAATCGACAGTTACTTCCAACGGCATCAGTCCGTCAAAATTCTTTTCAAAAAAGGAAAGGTCTTGACGAATAGGATCTGTTTCTTTCAAATCATCCACCATATAGCCGGTAGATTTTATCATGGATATCCCTATTCCACCTAGAATGACTATCACGATAGCTATGGCGTAAACTACGTTTCGGCGATTTAGAATAAGTTGGATGACACGATCTATTGTATTATTTACTAATTTGTTATGCAGATGTTTGATTTGTTTGCTATCCGGGGCAGGCATAAAACTGAATCCACAGGGAATCATGATGAGGCACACGAAGTAAACAAAGGCGATACCGATAGATGCCGTGATACCGAACTCTACCAGAATTTGGCTGGAAGTCACGATAAACGTGGCAAATCCGGCAGCCGTTGTCAAGTTACTCAAGAAAGAAGCGTTTCCGATTCTTTGAATCATGCGTTGCAATGCCTTGATTTTGTTACCGTGTCGATCGTATTCCGCGTGGAATTTGTTAATCATGAATACCAGATTCGGTATACAGATCACGATTAATAATGGTGGAAGCATGGCGGTCAGCAGAGTAATTTTAATCCCCAGCATAGCCATGACGCCGACCGTCCAACTCACGCAAATCAGTACAATCAACAAGCAGAAGCCGATAATCCGGAACGACCGGAAAAACAGGTACAAGATGCACGTGGTAATCAGCAAGGACAAGAAAATGAACATGTACATTTCTCCCTTGATATTCTCGGCATTGATTACCCGGATGTAAGGCATCCCCGAATAATGCATCTGTATGTTATATTTCTTTGAATACTCTTCCGTGATTTCCAACACATCCTTTACCAGTCCTACCCGTGCCGGAGAATTCATCACATCGGCGGAAACCGAAATCATCATCCCGTAAATATCTTTCGCCTTGTTAAAAAGCGTCCCGTCGTAGAAGGGTAAGTTTTCAATAATATTGACAAGGCTGTCCAGTTCCTTCTGATCTTTGATACGATTCGGAAAAATGGGATGAATCTCGAATTTTTTGTTGAGAGTGTCCTTTTGCAAGTTATATGAATGCGTAATATCCACTAGGGCAATGACTCCATGCAAAGCCTTTAAACTATCACACATGGCAATCCAGTCATTCAACTTATCCAACTGGTAGAAGTTCGAATCTTGAACGGCAAAAACCATTACATTGCCTTCTTGACCGAATTTCTCGTGAAAATCAATGTAATCCAGATAGGCGCTATCTGTGGCTGGTAGCAAATTGGCATATTCGTAAGACATTTCCACTTTTGGAATTTGGAATCCCATGAAGATGGTTATGATCAAGATCCCTGTAATAAAGGCAATCCGGTTACGAAGAAGAATCCCTGCTATCTTAGTCCACATGATATATTTTATTGTTTACGCATTTGTAGGCAAAAGTAGGATAAATGTGGTTAATCTTTAAAGAGTTTGGGATTTTTTTTGTGCCGATTAGCATCTCTTGCTGTTTTTTTGGCAAAATTATTGTTTATGGCCTCGTTCAAATCCACCCCTGTTTGATTTGCCAGACACACCAAGACCCACAACACGTCGCTTAGTTCTTCGGCCAAATTATCTACTTCTCCTTCTTTATAGGATTGTTCCCCGTACTTCCTTGCTATCACCCGGGCTAATTCCCCGACTTCTTCCACGAGAATCGTCATGTTCGTCAACTCGCTGAAGTATCTGACTCCATGCGTCTTGATCCATGCGTCTACTGCTGTTTGTAATTCCGCAACATCCAAAGTGTTATAATTTTAAAAGTGAATTAATTTGAAAGTCCCAAAAATAGTCATTTCATTTTTAAATTTTGGATTTGCTATCAATAATAATAGTCACCGGACCATCATTGATGAGTTCTACTTTCATATCTGCACCGAATTGACCGGTTTGCACCGGTTTATGAAGTTCTTGGCTTAATACCGAGACAAATTTTTCGTACAAGGGAATCGAGATTGCCGGTGGAGCGGCGTCAATATACGATGGACGATTGCCTTTTTTCGTGCGAGCCATCAGTGTGAATTGGCTGACGGCGAGGATTTCACCACTCGTTTCTAAGATGGATTTGTTCATTACTCCGTTTTCGTCATCGAAAATACGAAGGTTCACTATTTTGGAAGAGAGCCACGCGATGTCTTCATCCGTGTCGTCAGCTTGAATGCCCACCAATATAAGCATTCCTTTTCCTATGGAAGAAAACAATTGTTGCTCGATCGTGACGCTGGCACGTGTAACTCTTTGAATAACTATTTTCATTTAAATTTGAGTTTTAAAATTTAGAGTGAAATATATGAATTTTGTTCATATACTCCACTCTAAACTTTAAATTTTAAATTCTAAATTATTTATGTCTTGCGTACAATTCTTTGATAGATTCGGCAAGTCTTCTCACACCTTCGATGTTCATTTCCTCGCTCATGTACGAGAAGTTGATACGCATGGTGTTTTTGCCTTTACCGTTCACGAAGAACACGGTTCCGAGAACGAATGCCACGTTTTTCTCGATGGCGATCTGGAACAATTCTTCAGCGTCGTATCCTTCCGGCAAGTTCAAGAACAAGAACAAACCACCTTCCGGACGAGTCCATGTAACACCTTCCGGCATGTATTTTTCGAAAGCACCTAACATGGCCTCCAGTTTCTTGCGATACATTTCAACGATATTCTTTACGTTGGCATCGAAGTAGTTCTTCTGGAAGAATTTCACCGTGATTTTTTGCAAGAACGCGGAAGTACAAAGGTCTGTATTTTGTTTTGCTTTCACGAAGTTGTCGATTACCATCGGGTGAGCGAGAACCCAACCCATACGGAATCCCGGTAAGAAAATTTTAGAGAAAGTTCCCAACGTGATCACGTTACCTTCACCCTTGTCCAGATCATACAACATACGTTGCGGTTTACCCGTGAAGCGTAATTCGCGGTAAGGGCTATCCTCGATAATCAAGATGTCGTATTTCTTGGCAATGCTCAGGATTTCCATTCTTCTGGCCTCCGGCATAGTCATACCGGCGGGATTCTGGAAGTCCGGAATCAGATAAATAAATTTCGGTTTTTCACCTTTAGCCTTCATTTCAGCCAAAGTTTTTTCCAATTCCACGGCACTCATACCTTGTTCATCTTGAGGGATTCCTACGCCAACGCCGCCGTAAGAGTTGAATGCACCTAAAGCACCAAGATAAGAGGGCAATTCGCAAATATATTTATCTCCGCGATTCAAGAAAAGTTTACCAACAGAGTCCAATCCTTGTTGAGAAGAAGTGGTCATCGTGATATTTTCTTTGGTAACAAAACTTAATCCTTGGTCACGATAACGTTGAGCCAGAATTTCCAATAATTCCGGAACACCTTCGGTTGAACCGTATTGACAAGCGGCAGCACCATCCGTGGCGATTACTTCCGCGGAAATCTCCTGTAATTGTTCTAACGGGAAAGATTCTTTGGCGGGAAGTCCCCCGGCGAAAGAAATGATTTCCGGTTTTTGAGTTAACTTTAATAACTCCCTGATAGCAGAGCGCTTCATTCCTTTGGCGCTGTCTGATAGAATTTCTTTGTAGTCGCTAACCATGTTTATCTGTTTTAAAGTGAATATACGCTGTTATGTATTTGTGTTGCGAAGTTAATAATAAGTTTTTGAAATAAAATTTTTCATATCAATTTTTTAATAAAATCGATTGCAAAACTTTCAATTTCGATGTTTTAAGGCTGTTTTAGTAATAATTTAATTTTTAGACAAGCGGAGATAACGAGTGATACACACGGGAATAAAGGTTATTAGTGTCAGCTGTGTGTTTTAAAATATAACAAAATAGCATACTTTTCGACAATTACATCTTAAAAGTGACTCCGGTAAAGAAATAAAATTCATACCTTTGTCTCAGGTAATTAATTAAAAAGGTGTGTATGAGAAAAGTTTTATCTGTTTTGGTAGCCGGAGTAATGTTCGGAGCCTGTTCCGACGGCTTAAAAAGTGACCTTACAAAGGAGGATGTTTCTCGTTTTATTACAACGGAAGAATTTAATGTTCCGGTGAAGGACGGGAAAGTAACTATAGTAACCGTGGGAGAAGATACGGTAGCCATTGGGTATTCGGAGTTTCCGATACTTGTTCCTAAAGGCGTGCAGGCAAAAGTTTCTTACGTGGATAAGAATGAAGATCTTGGGGGAAGAAGTTTGTCCAGAGGTTTTGATGATAAATTCCCGAATATTGTAGGAGAAAATCAATTCCGATTGTTTCAAGTGATTTGTTTCGAGGATTCTTGGGTGGGTGACTATGATTATAATGATCTCGTGATTCACGTGAAATACCAGCAATCGGGAAACATCTTTGGCTTCGGGGTACAACCGGTTGCGTTAGGTTCTACAAAAGAGATAAAGTTGGGATGTGACGTTTATAAAGGAAGTAAGCAAATCTTCAGTGGCCTGATCACGAAAGACAAGACTTGCCGAAAACAAATGTTCAATTACGGGAAAGAGCAGGATGACAAAGAGTATGAGGGGTTTCTCAATGTCATGTTCAATGAAGTAAATTTTGACCGGAATAGAACCTTTCTCGGTTCCACGATAAGAAGTTGGGATATATCCAAGATTAACGGGGAAGGGGCTATGAGAGTAGAATGGTTTATTGAAGTGGACGGTGGGACTCGAATATACGCTTTATCCGTGAATCACTTGAAAGAATCTTTGGATAAGGATAAATTGCCTTACGGTTTGGTGATTACCGAAACGGGAATGCAATATAAAGACAAAAACAATCAAGTGTGTGGTAAAGATTGGTTTAATTACCCGCAAGAGATGAAACATATAAAAGACGTGTATCCCGAAATTTGGGAATGGATGAACGGGAAGGGTGAATTTGACGGGAAGATTTATGAAAACGGACGAGAGATTTGTCCGGAAGGTGCTTTTAATGCTAATGAACTGGGAGTGTACGTGATAGAAGATGATTCCGGTGTATTGAACAACGGACGGCAGAATTAGGGGAGATTTGTCGGAAAATGATTGCACGATGATGGAGAACTTGGTGAGGATCTTTTTTCATAGCAAAGCTATCGGCAATTTGGCTGGTAGCTTTTTTTATACTTGAACGGATTTATATATGTATTTGAGGCTTTTCGAAAAAAATGACTTGAAAAGTTGTATTGGAGAGTTGAATCTGCGGATTTGTGAATTGAAAATATTATTTGGAACTAACGTTTTTTTCGATTAGTTTTGCAATTCGATTAGGAGCCCCTGTAGTTCAACGGATAGAACGGAAGTTTCCTAAACTTTAAATGGCAGTTCGATTCTGCCCGGGGGTACGGTTAGACTTGATGGTGTTTTGCTGTCAAGTCTTTCTTTTTAAAATCCAAAGATGATAAATTGTAAGTTTTTGCGCAGGATTGCGATAGCCCGTTTATAATGTGTTTTTGCGGTTGATTCGGCGATATCCAGCTCTTTGGCGATAGAAGGGAGAGTCTTGTGTTCTACTGCGTGTTTTAATAGCACCTCTTTTTGTTTTTCCGGTAATTGGGTGAGGATTTGATTCAAACGGCGATGCAGATTTTCGTCCGGTTCTTCGTCCGGGAGGTTAGAAAAGAGAATGGCTTCGATCATCTTGTCTTGGTTATTGTCGTGAATTTTAAGATCACGGATATATTTCAGACAAGCGTTTTTGACAATCGTGAGCAAGTAAGCGATGATATTACGGTTTTCATTGTATTTGTCCAAGTTGCACCATAACGTGAAGAAGGCTTCCTGTACAAGATTTTCCGCTTCATCCCAGTCGTAAAGGTAACGCATGGCGTAATGTTGGAATTTTGAGAAATATTCCAAGTACATGACACGAAAGGCTTCTTCATCTCGCCTTTTGATTCTTTTTCCAAGTTCATTGATATTTATTTCTTCGTTCATGTGAAATGGATTTTGATTACAAATTTATTTATATTCTCGATTCTTTGACAAAAAAGATAAAAATATTGTCCCCCGTTTTGGAGTTGTGTGGATATTATACTTGAAAATTGAAACACGGATATATGAAACAGGATGAATACATAGATTGGAGT
The DNA here is from genome assembly GCF_046365375.1 of Butyricimonas muris. Classification (NCBI taxonomy): domain Bacteria; kingdom Pseudomonadati; phylum Bacteroidota; class Bacteroidia; order Bacteroidales; family Odoribacteraceae; genus Butyricimonas; species Butyricimonas muris. The sequence goes on from NZ_JBKEIT010000010.1 coordinate 28,469, forward strand.
TTACTCGTGCGGAGCATGAACGGGGAGCTGTCAGAAGAGGAAAAAGCATCTTTTGAAGAATGGATGACAGACTGGAAGCATCGGGAGTATTATGAACGGATGGTTGCCGAATGGAATGAGGATGTGGTACACGAAACGAATATGCCGAGAGTCATGTTGCGATTGGATAGCATGTTGAAAGAGCAGAAACGACAACGGCGTTTGACTTTACGTCGGAAATGGTTGGGTTGGAGTGCTGCGGTTGTGTTATTACTGGGTATCGGGGGAATATTTATGATAGAGAATCGGGCAATAGAGGAGGAAAATGTAACGGTTGCAGAGATTACCCCGGGGGAGAGCAAAGCAATTCTAGTACTGGCTGACGGGACGAATGTAAACTTGGATAAAACGACAGACACGGCTCGATTGGCGATAGGGGTGGCGGAAATTATACGAAACGAGGGAAAAATCACTTTCATGGGGGATGGGGAGGCAGGTGAGTTGGCGTACAACACGGTTATTATTCCCAAGGGGGGTGAGTATCATGTGGTATTGAGTGACAAGAGTGAGATTTGGCTGAATGCGGATTCGGAATTAAAATTCCCCGTGAATCTTAAGGGACGGGAACGTCGGGTGATTCTTTCGGGAGAAGCGTATTTTAAGGTGGCGCATGATACGGAACGTCCGTTTGTGGTGGAAACAGATTTGGGAAATGTAAGGGTTTACGGGACGGAATTCAATGTGAAGAGGTACATGGGGGAAAAGGAGATAAAAACTACTTTGGTGGAGGGAAGCGTGGGATTTTGCAAGAAGGACGACAAGGAGAATTATATAAAAATCAAACCGGGGTTCCAGATCAGTTATGAAAATGGCGGGAATCCGGTTGTTCAGGAAGTGAAGGTTGATAACGAGATTGCTTGGAAAAGTAAACAATTCCGTTTCGAACGTTGTCCTTTGAATGAGATCATGAATGATGTCATGCGTTGGTACAACGTGGATATCTCGTTTAGTGATGAGACGTTGAAAAAGTTGTATTTCACGGGGACATTGAATCGTTATGCCAAAATTGAAACTTTATTACGCTTTTTTGAAGAAGGGTGTGATATTAAGTTTGAGATAAAAGGCCGGAGTATTGTGGTTATGAAAAGATAAAAAAGTACGAGTCGTAAGTTTGGCGACCTAAACTCGTACCTCTAACAAGTTTCACATTAATGTTAACATGTAAACAATCAAAAGTATGAAAAAAAATCGGTTTGACAGGCAAGGTATTCCTGTTAATTTAAGAAAAATGTTTTCGGGCATGAAATTACGCGTTGTTTTCATTCTGTTATTAACGTTTACTGTTTCGAGTGCCATTTTGGCGCAATCGAAAACAGTAACGTTGAACGTGAAATCGGAACCGCTGAGTGATGTTCTGATTTATATTAAGGATGCGACGGGAGTACAGATTATTTTTAACGAGAATCAATTGGAAAAAGTGATGTGTGGTCCTGTGTCATTGAAAGATGTTTCGGTAAAAGAGGCTATTGATGCTGTGTTGAAAGGGAAGGGTTTCTTTTGCGAGGTGCTTGACGGAGTTTATGTTATAAAACGAGAAACGAAAAAAGAAGAGGTGAAGAAGTTGACGATTACCGGGAAGGTGGTCGACGTGCAGAATAATCCGCTTCCGGGAGTGACCGTGCGTATCAAGGGTACGACGTTGGGTGTTGCCACGGATGTTGATGGAAATTATTCTATCACGTTGACGGCCGGACAGGAGAAACCGGTGCTGGTCTTTTCGTTTGTCGGCATGACTTCGAAAGAGGTCGTATATGCAGACAAGGATGTAATTAACGTGACATTGGAAGATGAGACCTCAGAGATTGATGAGGTCGTGGTTACCGGTATCTTCAAGAAAGCGAAAGAAAGTTATACGGGGGCCGTTTCAAGCATTACTTCAGAGCAATTGAAAATGTACAAGGGACAAAACGTGTTGCAGACATTAAAAAATATTGATGCATCGTTGAATTTTATGGTGAATAATGCGGTCGGAAGTAACCCGAACGCTATTCCTCAAATCAATATCCGGGGTAATTCTTCATTGCCCGTGAGCGTGCAGGAGTATAACGAGAGTGCATCTAATGCTGTTAATACTCCCTTGATTATCATGGATGGTTTCGAGATCACGCTGGAGAAATTGATGGACTATAATGATGATGAGATTGAATCGATCAACATATTGAAGGATGCGGCGGCCACGGCTATTTACGGTTCAAGGGGATCGAACGGTGTGATCGTGGTAATTACCAAACAACCGGAGGCAGGTAAATTGAGGATTAACGCGGAGATTGGGATGGATATCGAGGCGCCGGATTTAAGTTCTTATGACCTGTTAAATGCTGCAGAGAAGCTTCAGTTGGAAAAGATGTCCGGGTTGTACGAGTCTTCTTTACCGGGAAATGACGTGAGATACACGGAAAGATATAACAAGCGTTTGAAGGCTGTACTTGCAGGGGTTGACACGGATTGGTTGAGTAAGCCTTTACACACGGGCGTGGGATCTCATTATAATTTGCGAATGGAAGGGGGAAGTGAACAATTTCGGTGGAGCGGTTCTTTGGCGTATAAAAATGTAGTCGGGGCGATGAAAGGTTCTTCCCGGCGTAATTTCAATGGTTCGATCACGTTGATGTATACGATTGATAATTTGATTTTCAAGAATTACACGTCTTACGGGATGAATCGGGGACGCGAAAGCAGGTATGGTTCGTTCAGTACTTATGCAGAACAACAGCCGTATGATGCGCCGTATGATGAGAACGGTAATCTCGTGCGTTATTTTGACGGTTTTCGTTATAGTGATCTGGATAGGCAGAATCCGTTGTATGATGCCTCGTTAAATTCTTTTGATAAAACGGGATATCAATCATTGACTAATAATTTCTCGATCGAGTGGAATATTATGGAAGGATTGATGCTGAGGGGGCAATTAGGTATTTCCAGCACGGATAATAGTAGTGATTATTTCTTACCGGCAGAGCATTCTTATTTCACAACCGGGGATAAAAAAGCGGAATATGCCACGGATGAAGGTTTTTTTCGTAGAGGGTTATATCGCTACGGAACCGGGAAAGAGTATAGTTACAGCGGAAATGTCACGATGACGTATAATAGAACTTTTGCGGAAAAACATCTTTTGTCCGTGGGTATTGATTGGTCATTGGCGGAGACTCAATCTCGTTCGTATAGTTTTGAGTTGGAAGGATTCTCGAGTGAAGATATGAGTTTTCTGGGGAATGCCCGACAATATATGAAAGACGGGATTCCTAACGGATTGAAAACAAGTACCCGCCGTTTCGGGTTGACCGGGAACGTGAATTATATTTATGACGGTCGTTATTACGTGGATTTGGCTTACCGGGTTGACGGTAGTTCCACGTTCGGGAGTGACAAGAAGTATGCCCCGTTCTGGAGTTCCGGTATCGGATGGAATTTGCATAACGAGTCTTTCTTGCAAGGTCATCCGGTAATAACCATGCTGAGGTTGAAGGGGTCTTACGGTGAAACAGGTTCGCAGCAGGGGTCATCTACCGGGGCATCGACAACTTACAAGTATTCCACGGATAACAAGTATATGAATTGGAACGGGGCGATTCTGCAAGGATGGGGAAATCCGAGGTTAACGTGGCAAAAAACGAACGAGTTGAATGTAGGCATGGAAGTTGGTTTGTGGGCAGGGCGTTTGAAAGGTGAATTGAACGTGTACACGAAAAAGACTGCAAATCTTCTTTCCAGTATGGATTTGCCATTGTCCATGGGTTACTCTTCTTATATCGCGAATGTTGGGGAGGTGAAGAATAATGGTTGGGAGTTGGCTTTGAGCGGGTATGCTATTCGTGATTATGAGCGGGAGGTTACTTTGATGTTTAGCGGGCAATTGGTATATAATAAGAATCGTATCACGAAACTTTCGGAGGCGATTAAGGCGCAGAATGAATTGTATTTACAAGAGGACGTGGACGTGAGCAACTTGTTCTACGAGGGACGCCCGCAAAACGCTATTTATGCTGTTCGTTCTTTGGGGATTGACCCAAGTACGGGTAACGAGATTTTTCTTGATAAGGACGGAAATATCACGGATACTTGGAAGCCGTCGGATAAGGTGTATTTGGGTGCGAAAGAGCAGAAATACCGGGGGAACGGTAGTATCCTGTTCATGTGGAAAGGGTTGACGGTGAATGTTGCCTGTTCTTATTACTGGGGAGGTAAAGCGTATAATGAAACTTTGTTGAACAAGGTGGAGGTGACAAAAAATACCTTGACTAGCCAAAATGTGGACGCCCGTGTGCTAAAAGCCCGGTGGTTTCAAGCGGGTGACGTGACGTTCTTCAAGCAACTGAGTAATACCCAAACTCGTGCGACATCCCGTTTCGTGATGAATGATAACGTGTTCGAGATATCTTCTGTCGGGATACAATATCGTTGGGATTCTCCTTGGGTTCAGAAATATACTCGTGCCGGTTCTATCACTTTTGGCGTGAATATGTCTGATATTCTGCATTTGTCATCCATTAAAATGGAGCGCGGAACCAGTTACCCGTATGCTCGTAATATTCAAGGATATATTAAGTTCTTATTCTAACATGTAATATTAAAAACTGTATTTATGAAAAGATTATATATCATAACGGTAGTCATGGCTTTGTTTTCCGTTTCCTGTAATGATTGGTTGGATGTGCGGCCGGACACGGAACAGAAAGACAAAGACTTGTTTACCACGTACAAGGGATTTCAGGATGCTCTCACGGGTTGTTACATGAGTTTAGCCGGTCAAGATATTTATGGGGAGAGATTGACAATGTCTAATATCGAATCATTGGCAAATCTTTGGTATCAATTCCGTAATTCGACTCGTTACGAGGATAATGATTTGATGGAACATAATTACACGAGTGATTATTCTAAGGCCGCGATCAAAACGATATATGCCGGGTTGTTTAACGTGATTGCTCAGGCTAATATGATTATTAAGTACGCCGAGAAAAATGGTGATGTCATCGAAGATCCGGCGGCTCGTGCCGTGATTACGGGAGAGGCTTACGCCATCCGTGCTTTTTGTCAGTTGGATGTGCTTCGCTTGTTCGGGCAGATGCCGCAAGGAGCAAGCCAACAAGTTGAATTACCCTATTCTGAAACTACCTCTATTGACGAAATGCCTGCTTACTATGGTTTCGATGCTTACGTGGCAAAACTAGAAAGCGATTTGGTTAAAGCGGAATCTTTCTTGAAAGATAGTGATCCGGTGTTTCAATATACTTTCTCCAACTTGAATTCTGTAAGCGGGAATGAATTGAATGACAGTTATATGTATTATCGTCAAGCTAGAATGAACTATTGGGCGGTGAAAGCAATTCAAGCTAGAATGTACCTTTATTTGGGAAAAAAAGAAAAGGCTTACGCGTTGGCGAAAGGAATTATAGACGCCAAAGGTGTGGATGGAAAACCTGTCATGACAATGAGTGGCGAAACGGATATCGCAAAAGGGTATAAGACTTGTCCGTCCGAATGCCTGTTGTATCTCAGTAAATATAACGTGAAAACCTACTCGACGGAATTTTTGCTTGGAAATCAGACAGACGTGCAGGTTGGTTCGGGACATTTGGTTGTCTCCCATTCGATGTTGACAGATTTGTACGCGGGACAGAATACGGGTTCGCATAACAGATATTTGAATTGCTGGAACCGGAACGTGAAAGATGCGTCGGCTAGCCTATATGCGGCGATCACGAAGTATTATTTCGCGGATGATGCTGAAAATCAAATGCTGTATTATCAGATTATTCCGATGTTGCGTATGTCCGAAGTTTATTTGATTGCTATGGAAACATCTTCCGATTTGGATGAGATAAACGGGTGGTATACGGATTACATGTTGGCTCATAACGTGGTGTTGAATGAAGCGGGATTTTCTTCCTTGAACGATGTTCCCAAGGAGATCGTGAACGAGTATCGCCGGGAGTTTTATGGAGAGGGGCAGATGTTCTATACCTACAAGAGAACCGGAACGGCAAGTATGCTTTGGGGTAATGGGACGGCTGACGAGAAAGTATATATTCTTCCTTTGCCGGAAACCGAATATAATCCTAATTCTCAAATAAAGTAAATGATTATGAAACAGTTGATAAATATAATGATCGGTTGTATCCTACTTTTGGGGATGAGTTCTTGCGAAAAAGATTTGCCGGTGTATAGTACGTCGGATTGCTGGTTAAATTTCGTTTATTACAATTATGACGGAACTATCGTGGAAACGGAAAAGGTTACGGACGAGATGAGATACGCCTCGTATTCATTCGTGTATGCCGGGGAAGATGTGGACGTTGATACGGTTTGGTTCAAAATATCAACGATGGGTTTCGTGTCGGATGAAGATCGACCGTTGGAGTTGGAGCAGGTTCTTACCGGGCAGAATGATGCGAAAGCGGATGTACATTATGTCGCCTTCACGAATGAAGAGTTGAAAGCGAAATACTACATCATCCCTGCTCGTAAAACGATAACGGAAATTCCGGTGGTTGTAAAAAAGGATCCTTCATTGGAGAATGGAGATGTCACGTTACAATTTACATTCAAGGATAACGGTTATTTTAAACCGGGATATGCGGGATTGACTGTCCGTGTGCTGTCAATCTCTGCAAAATTGACGAAACCTTCGGTATGGGAGGAATATTATTGTGATTATTCATTTGGCCTTTACGGAACAGAAAAACATCGTTTGATGATAGAATGGACAGACGAGAAATGGGATGACGAGTATATCAAGGAACTGATGGAGGGTGACAGTGCTTATGTCGATTATCTGGCAGGATGGTTTGCTCGGAAGTTAGAGGAAGAGAATGCCAAAAGGATAGCGGAAAATAAGGAACCTTACAAAGAAGAAGACGGTACCCCGGTAAGTTTTGAACCGAAATCTTGGAATTGATAATTTAATGGATGATAGTATGAAAAAATATATTTTATTAGCCGTATTGTTTACATTGTTCGGGCTAGTTGCCTGTTACGATGATGATAGTAGTTTGGCAACCAGAGAGATTGGCGATATTGCGATTGATACATTGAAAGATGCTTCAATTATCTCTTATAGTGGAAATAAATTGGAACGGGAACCGAAAATCGAGACAAAATATTCGGAAGAGCAGTTAGCTTACGCGTGGTATATTTATAAAGAGGATCAACAAGAGGGATTCCGGACGAATAAAATCGATTCCGTCAAGAATTTATCGTACGAGATAAATTTGGCGGCCGGGAATTACACGGTTGTGTTTGAAGTGACGGCTAAAGAGAACGGTTATTCAGTTGCGGAAGAGATGAAATTAGCTGTTTCCACGACTTTTTCTCAAGGTTTTTACATCTTGAAAGAAACGGCGGAAGGGAACTCGGAATTGGACGTATATACACAAGACGGTCTTGTTTCAGATCTTTTGACGAACTCGCAAGGGGAACCGTTGATTGGGGCTCCTCGTAATTTGTCCGTGTGTTTCGGGCAGGCTTTTATTGATACGGAAGAGAACGTAATGGCAACGGGCAACACGGTATGTGTTACCACGGAACAGAATAAATTTGCCTGTTTCCGTACGGTGGATATGTTGAAAGTTTTTGATAATTCGAATTTACTTTTCGAGGAAATGGAGGCCGATGAGTCCCCTTATTGTATGGTTAGAAGTCTTTCGAGAATATTTTATTTTTCCAGTAAAGGCATCCGTTCTGCTTCTACCGATGAAAATAGCGGTAAAATGGGCTTCCCCTTGGATAGTGAAAGCAGTAAGCATGTGCAAATAGTGAACGGGGGATTCGGAGGTCATGTATACTGGAATAATAGTAAACATCGTGTCATGACGGTGGATTATAATTGTTCCGGTGTATCGGAAGTTGAGTTCAATACGGAAGTGAATCAAGATAATTTGGAATGCCTGTCGAGTGGACTTAATTACGTGGGAGGAAGTGAGATGATCTATTTCCTGTGTCAGGATAAAACTTCGGGAGTCCGGTATTTGTATTTGCTTTCCGGGGGAAATATCGTGGAGATTAGGCCTTTAAAATCTAATTTGCATTTGGCTCAAGGGGATATTATTGCGGGCAACGGTTTGACGGGAACATTGATTTATTGTGTGCATGATAATAAATTATACGGTTATAATTTTGATGCCGAGAGTGAAATGGAGATTCCGATAACCGGCATCCCGGAAGGAGCTACAATTTCTTATTTCTCCAATCAATATTGGAACATGGGGTTATTCGGGGATACATCGTTGAATTTTGACAACATAGTGGTCGGGACACAGGAAGGTGATAATTATACCGTGTATTTGTATAATATACGCGGAGGACAACCTTACGGGGAACCTATAACAGTTTTCTCCGGCGAAGGCAAACTGAGAAGTGTGCGGTATGTTTGTCAGGCGGCTGTGGATATGACTGCCATGCTGGGACCTATGTATGGATTTGGTCCATGTTTCCCTTATTGATTATAACGTGTAAATAAAAAGACGAATATAATGAAAAAGATTGTTTTGTTGTTGTTTGTTTCTTTGTTGGTCATTTCTGCAACGGCGCAAACGAATTTCCGGAATATTACTTATAAAGAAGCCCTCGCTGCCGCGAAAGACGAGAAAAAACTGGTATTTATCGATTTTTATACCTCTTGGTGTGGTCCGTGTAAAATGATGATGAAAAATATCTTCCCGTTGAAAGAGGTTGGGGATTATTTGAATGATAAGTTCGTGTGTATTAAGATTGATGCTGAAAAAGGAGAGGGACCGGAATTGGCAAAAAAGTACAAGGTAAAAGCGTATCCTACTTTTGTAGCCATAGATGTGGTTGAGAGAGTATTAATGATTAAAGAGGGAGGTTCGGTGGATGGAACTGCTTTTATCACGAGTATTGACCGTCAAATAGACCCCGATAAAACTCCCGAACGAATGCAACAACGTTATGAAAGCGGCGAGCGTACAGCCGAGTTGATTTCTGCCTATGCGGGAATGAAATTGGAACAAGTATACCGGAATCGTCGTCCGGATATGTCTAAAAAAGAAGAGGCTTTTAAAATCGTGCAAGATTATTTTAGCGGGTTGAATGATAAACAAAAGCTGGCCGATGAAAACTTGTTTGTGTATATTTCTTTTACCGAAAGTCCTATGGATGCAATCGCCCGCTATATGATAACTTGTCGGGATAAATTTGCTCCTGCCGTGAAGGATAAAATCTCGGAACAAATCGGGAATTTGTATAAAATGGAAATGCAAAAATATCTGATAGCTCAAATACCTTTTGAACAACAGCAATATGATGTAGTGAAAAGGGAGATTATTGATTTGGGATTGAATAAGGATAATTATTACACGGAAGCATTTCGTTTCATAGAATGCCACGGGAAAGGTGATTTGAATGCTTTTATGACTCTGTGTGAGAAGGAGTATGCTCAGTTGAATGATGACTATAAAGCGTATATCATGTATAATTTTGCGGCATTGTTTGTGAACGGGGATGAGGTCGTGAAAAAGCGTGCGGCGAAATTCGTGCGGCGGTTATTCATGGAAATGGATGCGACAATGATTATGTTTGTTGCCCAGCAATTAATGCAATTGGAAGGCGGCGGACATTAAGAAGATGCTCTCGAAATCGTTTTTCGTGTATCCCGGTTTTCCTTGTCGGAAGCCGGGATATTTCTGTTAAAAAGATATTTCTGCTTGTTAATGATGCGTTGTTTGCTCTTTTTTTATACTTTAGCGGAACAAATTTGTAAAACGTGAAAGAGATGTACACACTAAATGACTTAAGGGAGATTATAACGAAAGAGTTAGAGAAAAAAGAGTATATGCAAGAGCCGTATTCGTTGTTTGAGCCGATACAGTATATACTGGAAGACGGTGGAAAACGGTTACGTCCGATGCTTACTTTAATGGCTTATAATCTCTACCGGGAGGACATCGAGAAGGTGTTGAAATCCGCTATCGGGATAGAAATCTTTCACAATTACACGCTTTTGCACGATGACGTGATGGATGATGCCGAATTGAGAAGAGGACGTCCGACGGTTCACAAGAAGTGGAACAGTAACGTGGCGATATTAAGTGGTGATGCGGCTGCTATTATGGCTTACAAGAGTATAGAGCATTGCGAGGATAAATACTTGCGTCGGGCAATTGACTTTTTTAATCAGGTGGCGCTGGACGTGTGCAAGGGACAGCAGTATGATATGGTGTTCGAAACGAGAAATAACGTGACCGAGGAAGAGTATATCCACATGATTTATTTGAAGACAGCCGTTTTGCTTGCCGGTAGTTTGCGGCACGGGGCGTTGCTTGCCGGGGCTCCGGAACACGAGTACAAAGCGTTGTATGATTTCGGGGGATATCTTGGGTTAGCTTTCCAGTTACAGGATGATTACCTTGACGTGTATGGGGATGTTGCCGAATTCGGGAAAAACATAGGTGGAGATATCGTGGCAAACAAGAAAACTTATATGCTTATCAAGGCGTTGGAGTTGGCTGATCCGGCGACAAAGGAGGAGTTGTGGGGATGGATAGAGAAGAAGGATTTTGATCACAAGGAAAAAGTGGAAGCCGTTACACGGATATATGATCGTTTAGGGATAAAAGAAGTCGCTTTTGCGGCAATAGATAAATATTTGGAAAAGAGTCGGGAGATATTGGATAAGATTGAAGTTCCGGCAGAACGAAAAGTCGATTTCTACGAGATGTTGGACGAGATAGGAAGTCGGAAGAAATAAAATAGTGTATTAAATGGAGAAATCTAAACAGCGATTGTTAGACGAGCGTTATTTGAGAATGGCCCGGATATGGGCGGAAAATTCGTATTGCATACGTCGTCAGGTAGGAGCCTTGATCGTGAGGGGCGATGCCATTATTTCGGACGGGTATAACGGGACTCCTTCCGGGTTCGAGAATATATGTGAAGACGAGGACAATAAAACAAAGCCCTACGTGTTGCATGCCGAGGCGAACGCTATCACGAAAGTGGCGAAATCGAATAACAGTAGTTTCGGGGCAACGTTGTACGTGACGGCTTCTCCTTGTATCGAATGCTCGAAGCTGATTATTCAGGCGGGCATCCGACGGGTGGTATATTCGGAACATTACAGGAGCGCGGATGGAATCGAATTACTGCAAAAAGCGGGAATAGAAGTGGAGTATATAGGGTTTGCGGATGATAAAGAGATAAAAGATTAAATATGAACAAGAGTAATTTAAGAGCGTTATTGACACCGATCGTGTTGGCTTTGGCCATCGTGCTCGGTATGATGATAAACAGGTTTTTGCCGGATCGCGGACAAATGTCTGTTGCTGCGGGAGTGTACCCGCAGATGGGCAATAAATTGGATGTGATTTTGGGAATGATACAACACTCGTACGTGGATACGGTGAACATGACAGAGTTGATAGAGAATTCAATCCCGATCATATTGAATGATTTGGATCCTCACACGATATATATTCCTGCGAAAGATATGCAGCGGGCAAATGAAGGAATTATCGGTAATTTCGGGGGTGTAGGCGTGCAGTTCTATAAATATCTGGACACGGTTACGGTCGTGAAAGTCGTTCCCGGCGGACCTTCCGAGAAAGCGGGGATATTGGATGGTGACCGGATTATCCGGGTAGGCGATTCTGTGGTAGCCGGGGTAAACAAGAACACCGACCAGATTATGGCAATGATGAGGGGAGAGTTCGGTTCGAAAGTAGATTTGACCATCGTGAGAAGGGGTGAACCGAAGCCGATCAAGAAGACGGTTACCCGCGGCAGTATCCCGGTAAAAAGTGTTGATGTGGCGTATATGCTCAATGATACAACGGGTTATTTGAAAACCAATACATTCGGTATGGTTACCTATATGGAGTTTATGAATGCTATGGAGAGCTTGAAGCAGGCGGGGATGAAAAAGATAATCATCGACTTGCGGGAGAACGAGGGCGGTGTGCTGGAAACGGCAATCAAGATGATAAATGAATTTCTGGACGCGGACAAGCTGATTTTGTACACGCAGGGAAACGCCAGAGCCCGTATGGATTTCACGTCCAACGGTCAGGGACGTTACAAGGATATCCGTGTGGATGTATTGATTAGTGAGTTTAGTGCGTCCGCCAGTGAGATTTTCGCGGGTGCAATACAGGATAACGACCGGGGATTAATTATCGGACGTCGTTCTTTCGGCAAGGGATTGGTACAGGAACAACGCCCGCTATCCGACGGTTCTGCCGTACGGTTGACGGTAGCCCGTTATTATACGCCTTCGGGACGTTCTATTCAGAAACCTTATGACCAAGGGAAAGAGAAATATTACAGCGATATTTACAACCGTATGATGCACGGGGAGTTTTCTCAAAGGGATAGCATCACGTTTGACGAGAATTTGAAATATCAGACTGTTGGCGGACGTACCGTGTATGGCGGTGGCGGAATTATGCCGGATGTCTTTGTGCCGGCTGACACGACTGGGGCTACCCGTTATCTGGCAGCGGTGACGAGAACTCAGTTCTTGTATGATTATACTTTTGATTTCATGGATAGACACCGGAATGAGATGAAGGATTTAAAAGATTACAAGGCTATCCAGCGATACTTGAAGCAGTTCGATCTGGTAAACGAAATGGCGAATTATGCTGCCCGCCGTGGATTGAAGCGGAATGACAAGGAGATAAAAGAGTCTTACCAGATTTTGAGAACACGGATAGAGGCTTATATCGGTCGTCACGCTTTGGATGATATCGGTTTCTACCCGATAATCGGTCAGATTGATAATACCTTACAGGAAGCGATTAAACAATAGACAATGATGAATATTTTACACGGGAGGCTGATAGGCCTCCTGTTTCTGTTTTGCACGCTGGGTGGTTTCGCGCAAAACCGTTATATTCCCTCGGGGGAGGGAATGTTGGTTGAATATACCTATTATTGTTTGGGTTTTGACAAAGAGCATAAACAGGCGAATTGGGTGTATTACGAGTTGGAAGCCAAGAATCTCACGGGGAAGGCGAGCCGGAAAGATAATTTTCGGGTAGACCCGAAACTAGATACATGGAGTGCCACGTTAGCCGATTACAAGGGAAGCGGGTATGACCGGGGGCATTTGTGTCCTGCTGCTGATATGTCGTTTAACGCGAAAGCGATGAGCGAAACGTTTTACATGTCGAATATGTCGCCGCAAGTGCCGATGTTTAACCGGGGTATCTGGAAGAAGTTGGAGGAACACGTTCGGGAACGGGCAAAGCGGGAAAAACTGTACGTGGTAACCGGACCGATTTTCAAGAGTAACAAGGGGAAGATAGGCAAAGGAAAAGTGACCGTTCCCGGTTACTATTACAAATTATTTTACTCCCCGTCGAAGCAGCAGATGATAGCTTACGTGTTGCCGAACGAGGAGAGTCGGCGCCCGATAAACAGTTTCGCGGTACCCGTGTCGAAAGTGGAGAAAATGACCGGTATTGATTTCTTCCCGCAACTACCGGATGAGCTGGAAAAGCTGTTGGAAGCGGATACCCTTTCGCATCTGGAACATATGCCCAAGCAACCCGGTAAATCATATCCCCCGACCCGGAAAGAACAAATTATCGCCGTGGCGGGAGCCGTGCTCTTGTTCTTGCTCGTGTATTTCCTGATCAAACACCGGGGTGGGAAAAAGAAGAAAAAGAAAAAAGCCAAGAAACCTCTCAAGAAAAAGAAATAAGCCCGAAAGGCTTATTTCTTTTTCAACAAATCATCAATCACTTTTGTCATTTCCTCGAACTCTTTCGGTTCGTACAGGCGGGTGAGATAGACAATCTTCCCCTCTTTGTCTATGATAACGTTCCGGGTGACGCCTGCGCCTTGTGCGGCAAAAGAATAAAAGGCTTTACCTTCCGGATCGAGCAGGAGAGGGTAAGTGATACCTGTTTCTTTGGCAAATTTTTTGACCACTTCTTTCGATTCCTTAAGATCAATGCCGTATAAAACGAAGTCGGGATTATCCTTGTGTTTCAGCCAAATATCTTTTTCGATAAAGGGCATTTCTTTTCGGCATACGCCACACCAGCTGGCAGTGAATTGAAGCATAACGATTTTCCCTTTTAGGTCTTTCAGTTGTTTCTTTGTGCCGTCGGGAAAGATTAATTCGATATCAGGTGCTTTGTCGCCTACTTTCACGATGTATCCTCTATCGTCTTCCGGGGCTTGAACCCAAGCACAGGTCATGAATAATAATAAAATTAGAGTCAGGTGTTTCATATTGGATCATGTTTGATTAATATCGTTTCAGACTTTTCGGGCTACCGCTCCACGAGCATCCCAAGCAATAGAGAATTGTCGTGTCGAATCCCTCCAGAGAGTCATTTTCATTTACCGGAACAACCTCGTAATCGGTTGTCACTTGCACCAGACATGGATTGCCTTGTGCGTCTTTCACGTGAAAACGGCGTATGCCGCATTGTGGACAAAGTAAAAATCGCATATTCTAAAATTTGAGACATAGTTACTGATTATTATTGATAGTTGTACGGGGTACGAGGGAAAAATTGTTACTTTTATCAGATTCTTTTCATATACGGGAAGAAAGACTGTATATTTGTCGTAACAAGATGATAGTAGTTAGTGGGTTTTGATATGGAAAAACAGAAGAAATATAAAATACATTTTGCACCCGTGCAGGGGCATACAGATTGGACGTACCGGAACCTGCACGAGAAATACTTCGGGGGAGTGGACGCCTATTATACCCCGTTTATCCGGGTTGAAAAAGGGGATAGTTTCCGGTCGAGAGATATGAAGGATTGTGATCCCGAATTAAATACCGTGCAGAGATTGATCCCGCAGGTGTTGGGGGGCGACCCGATGGAATTGGATGTATCTCTGGAGATGTTGGAAGAGAGAGGCTTCACGGGGGTGGATATCAACATGGGATGTCCTTTCCCGATGATCGCGAGGCGGGGGAAAGGAGCGGGCGTGTTGTCCGACCCGAAGCGGGTACGGGAGCTGATGGAAGTTGTGAAGGAATACCCGGGGATGCAGTGTTCCGTGAAAATGCGTTTGGGATGGGAGAATCCTGAAGAATGTTTGTCATTGCTTCCTGTTTTGAATGACACCCCTTTAACTGCCGTTATCCTGCACGCTCGTGTCGGTACGCAGGAATACAAGGGAGAGGTTAACCCGGATGCGTTTGAGGCATTTTATAATCAATGTAAACATCCCTTGTATTACAACGGGGATGTGTTGACCCTAGAGGATATTCAACGGGTGACGGCACGCTTTCCCCGTTTGGAAGGCGTCATGATCGGCCGGGGATTGTTAGCGAACCCCGCGTTGGTAATGGAATACTTGGATGGTAAAGAATTGACCTCGGAGGAGAAGTACAGGAAATTCAAACTCTTTCATGCCGAACTTCTGGCCGCTTATGCCGAACGTTTGCAGGGTGAGCATCAATTAGTGATGAAAATGAAAACTTTCTGGGAATATTTCATGCCGATGACCGACCGGAAAATATTGAAGAAGATTCACAAGAGTAACAAACTATCCCAGTATAACGAAGCGCTTGCGCGTGCCTTCGTGCCGGGACAGGAAGAAGGGTGATTGCGGATGAAGAAAGCGATATATATCATTATAGGCTGTATTTCCGTGGTGTTGGGTATAATCGGTATTTTCGTGCCCGGTTTGCCGACGACACCTTTTCTTTTATTGAGTTCATGGCTTTTTTACAATAGTTCCAAGCGATTGCATGATGCCTTGCATCGTTCCAAGTGGTTGGGGCCTTATATCCGGCATTTTCAAGAGAAAAAAGGAGTGGGTTGGAAGACAAAAGCGGTATCCATTATTTGTATGTGGACGATGATCAGTATTTCCGCTTTCGGGATTATTGAGAATTTGCATGTGAGGATATTATTATTGATATTGGGTGTGGTTGGGACATGCAGCGTGTTGTTTATCGTACCGAATCCCAAAAAGAAATAAAAGAGAGCGACGCTCTCTTTTATTATTATCCTATCACCACGTTCACGATTTTTTTCGGTACGATAATCATTTTCTTGATTTCCTTCCCGTCCATCCATTTCGCGAAGTCCGGAGTGGCTTTTACGGCTGTTTCAATCTCCGCGTTGGTTGCTGTCGTGGGCATGGCGAGTTTGAAACGTACCTTGCCGTTGAAGGAAACCGGGTATTCGAACTCGTCTTCCACGAGGTATTTTTCTTCCCATTTCGGGAAGGCTTCTTTCGTGATGCTTCTAGTGTGGCCTAGCAGGCTCCACAGTTCTTCCGCCATGTGTGGGGCAAAAGGAGCGAGGGTGATCACGAGAGGTTCGAGGATAGCCCGTTTATTGCATTTCAAGGCTGTCAGTTCGTTCGTGCAGATCATGAAAGCGGGAATGGACGTGTTGAACGAGAAGTTCTCGATATCGTATTCCACCTTCTTGATCGTTTTATGCAGTACTTTCAATTCTTCTTTGGTCGGCATCTCGTCGCTCACGCTGAAATCTTCGCCGTTTTGGAACAGGCGCCAGAATTTACGCAGGAATTTGTACACCCCGTCGATACCTTGCGTGTCCCACGGTTTGCTGAATTCCAGTGGTCCGAGGAACATCTCGTACAGGCGCAACGTGTCAGCCCCGTATTCTTCGATAATCGTGTCGGGGTTCACCACGTTGAACATGGACTTGGACATCTTCTCGATAGCCCAGCCACAGATGTATTTCCCGTTTTCGAGGATAAACTCGGCATTGGCGAATTCCGGTCGCCATGCACGGAACGCATCCACGTCTAACACGTCATTCTTCACGATATTCACGTCCACGTGTAACTCCGTGGTCTTATGTTGATCCTTCAACCCGAGGGAAACAAACGTATTCGTGCCTTGTATCCGGTACACGAAATTCGAACGTCCTTGAATCATACCTTGGTTGATTAGTTTCTTGAAAGGCTCTTCTTCGGTGGCAACACCGATATCATGCAAGAACATGTTCCAGAAACGGGAATAAATCAAATGTCCCGTGGCGTGTTCTGTCCCGCCCAAGTAAAGATCCACGTTTTTCCAGTAATTGCAGACGTCCTTATCTACCAGAGCCTTGTCATTGTGCGGGTCCATGTAGCGTAAAAAATACGCCGAGGAACCCGCGAAGCCGGGCATCGTGTTTAATTCCAGAGGATAACCCTCTTCCGTTTTCCAGTCTTGTACACGACCTAGAGGCGGTTCTCCTGTTTCTGTCGGCAAGTATTTATCTACCTCCGGCAACTCCAGCGGCAATTTTGACTCGTCGAGCATATATGGCATACCGTCTTTGTAATACACTGGGAACGGTTCGCCCCAGTATCGTTGACGACTAAAAATGGCATCCCGCAGGCGGTAATTGATCTTGCTTTTACCGATTCCTCTTTTCTCGACTTCTTGCGAGATATACGCGATGGCATCTTTTACTTCCATGCCGTTGATGATACCGCTGTTAATCATCTTGCCGACTTTCGTGTCGTATGATCCTTCGGACATATCGTGTCCTTCCCCGTCGTCAATCACGGGAACGATCGGGAGATTGAAATGACGTGCGAAAGCGTAGTCGCGGCTGTCGTGTCCCGGTACTGCCATGATTGCTCCGGTTCCGTAGCCGGATAGCACGTATTCGCTGATCCACACGGGTATCGCCTCGTTCGTGAACGGGTTAATGGCGTATGAACCGGTAAATACTCCGGTCACTTTTTTCACTTCCGTCTGGCGCTCCCGTTCCGTGCGTTTCGACACGTAGTCCAAGTACTCGGCAACGGCGTCCGCCTGTTCCGGGGTGGTCAGCTGTTTCACGTAATCCGATTCGGGAGCCAGCACCATGAATGACACCCCGAATATCGTGTCCGGGCGGGTGGTGAAGATTTCCAGTTTCACGTCCGAATCTTTCACGTCGAAAATCACGTCGGCACCTTGCGAGCGACCTATCCAGTTGCGTTGAATATCCTTCAGCGAATCCGACCATTCCACTTTATCCAACCCGTCCAATAGCCGTTGGGCATAGGCGGATACGCGGAGCGACCATTGGCGCATTTTCTTTTGTACCACGGGATAACCGCCTCGTTCGGACAGCCCGTCTTTCACCTCGTCGTTGGCAAGCACGGTTCCCAGTTCCGGGCACCAGTTCACCATCGTGTCGGCAAGATAAGCGATACGGTAATTCAATAATATCTCTTGTTTCTCCTTCTCCGATTTGGCTTTCCATTCTTCGGCAGTGAAATGCAATTCTTCGCCGCATGCCGCGTTCAGTCCTTCCGTACCCACCGTTTCAAAAGCTTTTACCAGATCGCTGATCGGCATGGCTTTTTGCTCGTTGTAACAGAAATAGCTGTTGAACATCCGGATGAAAGTCCATTGTGTCCATTTGTAATATCCCGGGTCGCAGGTACGGATTTCTCTGTCCCAGTCGTACGAGAAGCCGATCTTGTCCATTTGTTCCCGGTAGCGGTTGATATTTTTCTCCGTCGTGATAGCCGGGTGTTGCCCTGTCTGGATGGCGTATTGCTCTGCCGGCAGTCCGTAGGCATCATACCCCATGGGATGCAACACGTTAAAACCTTTCAAATGCTTGTAACGGGAATAGATATCGGAAGCGATGTAGCCTAGCGGGTGTCCGACGTGTAGCCCTGCCCCGGAGGGATAAGGGAACATGTCCAGCACGTAATATTTGGGTTTGGAAGGATCCATTTCAACCCGGTAAGTTTTGTTCTCTTGCCAGTAGCTTTGCCACTTTTTCTCGACTTCCTTGAAATTGTATTCCATGTTATTCTTTTTTTAGTTCTCGTAATGAATGACAAAGGTAATAAAAATACAGAAGTCGGAAACTCTTTTATTATTTTATGTCATAGGGGTGATTACCTAATATTGTAAGAGGATGTACTCTTTTCCTATATAAATCCGGTATGAATTCCGTATGATTTCCGGTTCAATTCCGTTTATAAAGTTTTTACTAAGCTTTTAGTAAGCTATTAAAACGCTATTACTATATAGGGTTTTAATAGCGTTTTAATAGGGAACTAATAGCGTTTTACACGGAAGTGATGCGGAATTCATATGGAATTGATATGTATTTTATTATTGTAATCCAGATGTTTAGTGACTGACGTGATATCTTATTTGTACCGTGGTGAAATTTAAGGAAGAATCCCTAATATAGATGAAATGGAGTCTGTTTTTCCTCATTTTTGGGGATTGTGAAGGGATGTTCGGGGATATACTTTTGTGGCGATAAATAGTCTGTTAAATTAAAATTTTTATATAATGAAAAAGATGAATCAGTTTATCGCGTGGGGGCTGATGTTGTGTGTTGCCTGTTTTACAGCTTGTTCTGATGACGATAACGGTAGTGGTTGGGATGGTGAATACACCGTGGTTGCTGCCGCCGATTATGACGCGTGGACGTATTTCGATTTTAAGACGGGTACCGTGAAGACGCTTAGCGTGAAATCCCAAGAAGGTGGTATCACCGGGATATACAAGGGTGATTTAGATATCTCCGTTATGGGGAGTTCTTACGGGAATCAAGAGGGCGTGAAGTTGATTATTTCTACAATTGCCGAGGATTCGGTATTGCTTTCTCTGGATAGTTTGACGCTCAGCATGAGTGGTGATGTGGAGCCTTATTCTTTATCGGCGAAAGCGGCAATAGCGCGGGACGGGGAAGAGTGGGTGTTGACGGGAGTACCGACAAGTGTCGATGTGGTCAACGGAGAAACAACCACGGTGTACAAGGAAGTAACTTTCAGCGGAAGAATAGGTGCGGCAGCCGGAAGTGCGGCAAGTATAAAGGTGACTTTTAAGCCGGGCGCTATGCCTATGGCGATCACTGGGACTTATACCGTGAAAGAGAGGGATAACAAGGTCTATATGTTGAACGGGGACGAAACCTCTTTTGACTGGGATATTGCTTTCCACAAGTATGATGTCAAGACGAACGGCGGGGGTGCGGTGAAATTGAACACGTTCGACCTTGACGCGGTAACCTTGTCTTCCGTAACCGGGGAGAATTTCACGGCTGACACGGACGATCACCAAGTAATGGTGGATATGACGAACATGATGGAAGGTTTCGTGGGGTATCAGTCCACGAAATTGAATGAAGTATTGTGTGGTTGGGTGACGGCAACCCCGACAGGTTCGATGCCGCCTTATACTTACGAGATCAATAAGAATGTATTCGTGTTGAAAACGGCAGCCGGGGAGTATGCTAAAATAAGATTCACGGATTATTCCAATGATAAGAACGAGAAGGTATATGCCGCGTTTGATTACGAATATCCTCTAAAGTAACGCACGGAAGCCGTGCTTGGTTCAATGGAGAAGCAGATGAGAAACGGATTGTTGATATTGTTTTTGATATTTTTGTCCCCGTGTTTAATGGCGGATGAACACGAGAATGAGGCTCCCTCTTTTAAGGTAAAAGGAGTAGTCGTGGACGAGAAAGGGGAACCGCTGGCAGGGGCTTCCGTGTGGGTGAAAGGGACTGTTGTCGGTGCGGGAACGAACGCGAAGGGGGAGTTCACGGTAAAACTGACGTCGAGGGAGAAATGTGTGTTAAGAGTTAGTTTCACGGGTTATGCCCCGAAGGAACGGGAAGTAGTTCCCGGTCTGGATAGTTTGTTTCACTTCGCACTGGCTCCGGGTGATAACGCGCTGAACGAGGTGGTGATCACGGGAACCCGCACGATGAAACCGTTGAAGGATGTACCCGTGCTGACCCGTGTCATCTCACGAGAGGATATAGCACAAATCAATCCTTTGGATTTGCAGAGTCTGTTGGAGTACGAGATGCCGGGATTGCAGTTCGGGTTGGCTCACGGTTCGGGTTTGCCGGAATTGAAATTCCAAGGCTCGGCGGGGGGATACGTGTTGTTCTTGATTGACGGGGAACGCGTATCGGGAGAAGGTTCCAGTAATAATATAGATTATAGTTTGATTGATGTTGATAATATCGAGCGGATAGAGGTGGTGAAAGGACCTATGTCGACGTTGTACGGTTCGCAGGCGATGGGGGGCGTGGTGAATATTATCACGAAGGATGCCGATCGTCCCTTCACGGGAAACGCTTCCGTCCGTTACGGTAATAACGACGAGAGTAAGTATTCGCTGTCATTGGGTACGAAGCAAGGGCGATTCTCCGCGTTGACGTCGCTTTCTTATCGCACGCGGGATGCTTATGCGCTGAAAGACGAGGTCGGGCAAATTCAATACACGCACTACAAGGATATGTATGACCGGGATTCGGTCGTCGCGGATACTTCGACCAAAGGGATGACGAGCGTTAAGGGGTTCGAGATTTGGCAAGTGAACCAGAAATTGAGTTTCACGTTTAACGATCGCTTCCGTGTATCGTTGGACGGAACGTATTATAACAATCATATTCTGGAATATATACAGGAAAAGGAACAGGATGTGTTTTCGACTTACAAGCTCAACCCGAAGATGTTTTACGCGATAAATGATAGGCATATTCTGGATTTGTCGTACGTGTTCGAGAATTACGAGAAGAAAATAGAGTATAAAAAATCTCCCACGGAAAAGAGGCTTGGGGATATGATCCATAACATGCGATTGAATTACACGGGATATCTCCATGACAGACACACGCTGACCGCGGGGATCGAGATGAACACGCAGCGGTTGCAGCATTACTGGTTTGATAACGGGTCGGGCAAAAAGTTTGATGCGCAGACTTACGTGTTGTATTTGCAGGAGGATTGGAAAGTGAGTGATTCGTTTAGTATTCTGGCGGGTGTGCGGTCGGATTGCCATTCGGAATACGGTTTCCACGCGAGTCCGAAAATATCGTTGATGTACAGGTACGGGGTGTTGGCTTTGCGTGGCGGTTACGGGATGGGATTCCGTATACCTTCGTTGAAAGAGTTGCACAGCGAGTATGATATGGGCGGACAAGGTTTCTTTATGATTTACGGTAACGAGGATTTGGAACCGGAGATCAGTCACCAAGGGACGTTGTCGGCGGAGGTGACGAGGGGGATTTTTAACGGTTCGGTATCCGGGTACTACACGAGGTATTTCGACGAGATCGGTTTGGGGTTGTCTTCGGACGGGAAGAACCAGCAATATTATAACGCGGATAACGCGACAAGGACGGGGGTGGATGTGATGGCGCAATTCCGTTTCAGGAACGGGTTGACGTTGCGCGGCGCATACGCCTATATTGATGCGCATTCCGAGGTTGACGGGTATAATATGGCGAGTGACCGTCCGCATAGCGTGACGTTCACGGCGAATTATTCCAAGACGTTCGGGAAGGTGACGCTGTCGGTGGCACTGAACGGGCGTTGGATGTCCTCGGTGGAAACGTGGTACAAGAATAGCGCGGGCGGTTACGTGCAGAATGAATATGACAGCCGGACGTTTTGCGCGTTGAATCTTAGCGGGCGTTTCCCGCGAGGGTTCCGTTTTACGGCGGGACTGGATAACCTGTTTAATTTCAAGGATAAAAACGTGACTGCCGATCAATCGGTTACCCCGCAACGAGGAATAGGGGTGCTCGGGACGTTGTCCGTGAATTTGGCGGATTTGTTTAAATTATAATCAGATAAAAAGAAAACGGATGAAAAAGAAATGGCTTAAATGGGGATGTCTTTTGGTCGTGATCTTGTTGGGAGTGTGGGGGTATCGTGTATGGTTCGGGACCACGAGGATTGCTTTCGTGAATTTCCAGACGATGACGATGGGGAGTATCGCGAAGGCGAATGACAATTCATTTATTCAATTGCAGGAAGTTCCCGTCGAGGAGTTGGGGCGTTTGTCCGGCTTCGATATGGTGTTCGTGAACGGGATGGGGTTGCGTGTCGTGGAAGAACAGCGGCAGCAGATACAAAACGCGGCGGACAAGGGTGTACCGGTGTTCACGACGATGGCGACGAACCCGGCGAATAATATATGCACGATAGATTCGGTCGATCAGGCTGCCTTGCGGGCTTATCTCGGTAGCGGGGGCAGGCGGAATTACAAGAATTTGCTGAATTACGTGCGGAAGAATATTGACAGGAAGGTGATGATTGCTGTCGAGGAACCGGGGGAGCCGATCGAGCGGGCATCGGATATCCTGTACCATGCGGATTTGGACAAGCCGGGGGAGGAACTGGACTTTCTGTCTGTCGGGGAGTACGAGAAATATTTGAAAGATAAGAAATTATACAGGGATGGGGCGAAAAAAATCGTGGTGACGGGACAGATGGCCGATGCCACGGGGTTAATCGACACGCTGGAACGGGTCGGGTATAATGTTTACCCGGTGTTGTCGTTGCGGCGTTTGCTTGATTTTATCTGGGAGATTGCCCCGGACGCGATAATTAATATGGCGCACGGCCGTTTGGGCGATGACATGGTGCGTTATTTGAAAGAACGTAATATTCTGTTGTTCGCGCCGCTGACGGTGAATAATCTGGTGGAGGAATGGGAACGCGATCCCATGGGAATGTCCGGCGGGTTTATGTCCCAGAGTATTGTTACGCCCGAAATAGACGGGGCTATCCGCACGTCGGCTTTGTTCGCCCAGTATAAGGACAAGGAGGGATTACGCCATTCCTACGCGGAGCCTTCCCGTTTGAGAACATACGTGGAGAATATACAGAAAACGCTTGCCTTGAGGGATAAGCCGAATAGCGAGAAACGGGTGGTGATTTATTACTATAAAGGACCGGGACAGAGTGCCATGAGCGCGGCGGGAATGGAAGTGGTTCCCTCGTTGTACAATCTTTTGAAGAAGATGAGAGAGGAGGGCTACCGGGTGGACGGCCTTCCGGCAAATCACAAGGAACTGGAGAAAATGATCATGGCGGAAGGTGCCGTGTTCGGGACTTATGCCGACGGCGTGGTAGATCGTTTCTTGAAAGAGAGTCACCCTTTGTTGATTTCGAGGGAGGAGTACGAGAGTTGGGTGAAACAAGCCCTGCGCCCGGAGAAATATGCCGAGGTGGTTGCCGCTTTCGGGGAATTTCCCGGGGAATACATGAGTCCCGCTGACGGGATACTGGGAATATCCCGGATACAGTTCGGGAACGTGGTGATAATGCCGCAACCCGCTGCCGGGGGCGGGGATAACGCTTTCCAGATCGTGCATGGGACGGATGCGGCTCCCCCTCATTCTTATATTGCGGCTTACTTGTGGATGCAATACGGGTTCAAGGCGGATGCCATGATACATTTCGGGACGCATGGCAGTCTGGAGTTTACGCCCAAGAAGCAGGCAGCCCTGTGCGATTTGGATTGGCCGGACAGACTCGTGGGCAGTGTGCCTCACTTGTATATTTATTCCATTGGCGACGTGGGCGAGGGGATGATTGCCAAACGTCGGGGATACGGGATGTTGCAATCCTATCTGACTCCCCCGTTTATGGAGAGTAACGTGTGGGGTATTTACCGGAGTCTGACGGAAAAGATAAAGATATACAACCAGAAATTGTACCCGGAGAAGGGTATCGCCAACGCGAAGGACGTGGAGCAGGCTTCCTTGGCGGTGAAAGAGTTGGCGGTTTCCTTGGGCATGCACCGGGAGTTGGGGTTGGATAGCGTGTTGACGGTTCCCTATACCGAGGAAGAGGTTTTGAAGATTGAAAACTTCGCGGATGAACTGGCGGCGGAGAAGGTGACCGGACAGTTGTACTCTATGGGAGTGCCTTACGAGGCTGCCCGGATAGAGTCTTCCGTTTATTCTATGGCGACCGACCCGATTGCTTACGGGTTGTACGCGTTGGATAAGTTGCGGGGAAAGGCGGATGCCGGGGTATTGAAGCGGAAGGCTATTTTTACCGAACGTTATCTGGAGCCGGCGAAGAAGTTGGTCGGGAGGTTGTTGAACGGGAGAGAGAACGTGAACGACGACTTTATTTGCCGCGTGGCAGGAATCACGAGCGGGGAGTTGGCTCAAGCCCGGGAGATTGATGCGGACCGGAACGCGCCCAAGGGGATGATGGCGATGATGATGGCGGCGACGGCAAAGCAACCGACCGTGAAAGATGAAAAGAAGGAAGAGGGGATGTCCGGGATGATGAAGGAGATGATGAAACAGATGGGCAAGGACAAGACTCCCGAGGAGCGATTGGCTATGGCGGAGAAGATGGGAGCGCCGAAAGAGGCGATGGAGAAGATGAAGGCGGCAATGACGAAGCCGAAAGAGGATAAGCCCGATATGAGTGCCATGATGAAAGCGATGATGGGCAAGAAAGCGAAAGAGTACTCGAAAGAGGAGGTGAACAAGGCTCTTGCCATCATGGAGGTGGAGAAGACGTTGAAGAACGTGAATAATTACAAACGGGCATTGGCGGAAAGTCCGGCAGTCGAATTGCAGTCGTTGATGAACGCTTTGAATGGCGGGTACACGGCTCCTTCGCCCGGCGGGGATCCTATCGTGAACCCGAACACGTTGCCGACGGGGCGCAATCTTTTTGCCATTAACGCGGAGGAAACTCCCACGGAGTCCGCTTGGGAGAAAGGGATGCAGTTGGCAAAGAGTACTATCGAGATGTACCGGAAACGGCATGACGGGGAGTTCCCGAAGAAGGTGAGCTACACGCTTTGGTCCGGCGAGTTTATCGAAACGGGAGGAGCCACGATAGCCCAAGTGTTGTATATGCTCGGCGTGGAGCCCGTGCGGGATGCTTTCGGGCGGGTGAGCGATTTGAAGCTGATTCCTTCTGCCGAGTTGGGACGTCCCCGGGTAGACGTGGTGGTACAGACTTCCGGGCAGTTGCGGGATATTGCGGCTTCCCGTCTTTTCCTCGTGAATAGAGCCGTGGAAATGGCAGCGGCTGCCAAAGATGATAAATACGAGAATCAAGTGGCTGCCGGAGTGCTGGAAGCGGAGAGGACATTGATTGATAAGGGAATTTCCCCGAAGGATGCCCGTGAGATTTCGACATTCCGGGTGTTCGGGGGTGCGAATGGCGGTTACGGAACCGGAATCACGGTGATGGTAGAGGCGGGAGATCGCTGGGAGAGTGAATCGGAAATTGCGGCGACTTACTTGAATAACATGGGGGCTTACTACGGTAGCGAGAAGAATTGGGAGAAATTCAGGCAATTCGCTTTCGAGGCAGCGCTAACCCGCACGGACGTGGTGGTACAACCCCGGCAGAGTAACACGTGGGGAGCGTTGAGCCTTGATCACGTGTACGAGTTCATGGGCGGAATGAATCTTGCCGTGCGTAACGTGACGGGGAAAGACCCGGATGCTTACCTGAGTGATTACCGGAACCGGAATAATAACAAGATGCAGGAGGTGAAGGAGGCGATCGGGGTGGAATCCAGAACGACGATATTCAATCCCTCGTATATTAAAGAAAAAATGAAAGGAGAGGCAACCTCCGCATCCGGTTTTACTGAAATTATCCGTAATACTTACGGGTGGAACGTGATGAAACCTTCGGTGATTGACAACGAGATGTGGGACGAGATTTATAACGTGTACGTGAAGGATAAATTTGACCTCGGGGTGCAGGATTTCTTCGAGAAAGTGAGTCCTGCCGCGTTGCAGGAGATCACTGCCATTATGATGGAAACCGCGCGTAAGGGGATGTGGAAGGCTACCGGGCAGCAGTTGGCGGATTTGTCGGAGTTACACACGGATTTGATTAAGAAGTATAAACCGGCATGTTCCGGATTTGTGTGTGATAATGCCAAATTGCGTGATTTTATCGCTTCCAAAGCGACTCCCGAAGCGGCGAAAGAGTACCGGAACAGTATTCAGCAGGTGAGGGAGGTTGCGGCAGACCGGTCCAAAGGGGTGGTGATGAAGAAAGACGAGATAGCCTCGGAAACACAGAAGCGCACGAATCGGGTGAGTACGCCGTGGATAGCGGCAGGGGTGATTGTGGTGTTGATCGGTTTGGCGGTCTTGATGAGGAAAAGACGTAAAAGCAGTATGTAATCATGGATACGATAGTTTGGATTCTGATTCTATTGACGGCATTTAATTTTTTGTTGAAGCAGACCTTTTGGAAACCGGTAGCGACGCTTGTCGCTACCGGTATTGCCGCGGTTTTCGTGTTGCTGGTGTGGCCTTACGCTATCGAGCAATCGAAGACGCAGATCGCGGATTGGTTGTTCGACAATCAGTTGATGCTGGATACATCGGTGATTCTGACACTGGAACTGTCCCTGCAAATGGCTTTTTGCCTGTTGTCGGTTCACGTGGCGAATTTCTCTCCCGTGAAGCGGCGTATGATGTGGGCTTACCGGGTGTTGTACCGGTTCCCGGGGGTGTTGATATTGCCGGTATTGTTTTTCGGGCTCACGCAAACGATATTTACATTCCCGGGTGTGTCGTTTGAATTAATCGCTTGGTTGTTTGCCTTGTTTATCGCGGTAGTTGTTCCCTTGGGACGTTGGTTTATCAAGTGGTTGTTGCCGGAGGCGGAATTGCGGTTGGAATTGTTTTTCCTAACCAATGCTCTGGCGGCCATTCTGGGGATTATTGCTACCGTGAACGGGCGTACAGCCGTGGACGGGACGACGCGAGTTGATTGGTCGGCAATGTCCGGCTGTATCGGACTTTTTGCGGTGGGGGCTGTCGTGGGGTGGAGCGTGTATGTAATAAAAAGAAAACTAACTTTTAAATTGAAAAGATAATGAACGCGATTTCTGATATCATGTTTTGGATATCAACAGGATTGTTGGTGCCTGTTATTGTATTGTTGATTTTATTGTTTTTCCGCTCCCTTTTGCTGGTGGGCAGTTTCTTCGGTCAGTATGTTTCTATTCGCAAGACGGACAAGTTGATCCGGGAGCAGATGGAAACGCTGCATGTGGATAATATCGATCATTTCGGTTCCAAGTTGCCGGAGAAGAGTAGTTCATTGGTGGTGATGTTTATGAAACGGATATTGGCGGAACAGGGGAACAAAGCCCAAGTGCAGCGGTTGTTGGCGAATTTCGAGATTGCCGCCGATAAGGATTTGGCAACTTCCAAGATGTTGACGAAGCTGGGGCCCATTCTCGGGTTGATGGGAACCTTGATTCCCATGGGACCGGCGTTGGTAGGGTTGTCAACGGGTGATATCGCTTCTATGGCTTATAATATGCAGGTGGCTTTTGCCACGACGGTGATCGGTCTGGTGGCGGGAGCTATCGGTTTCCTGACGCAGCAAGTGAAACAACGTTGGTATTTGCAGGATATGACTAATCTGGAATGTTTGGTCGAGGTGTTGAACGAAAAAAATGAACGAAAATGAAACGCAATTTGTTGAAGAAGGAGGAGGATAATGATCCGATTAGCGCGGTATCCAATCTTTTCGACGTGGCAATGGTGTTTGCCGTGGCGTTAATGGTTGCGCTGGTGACTCGCTATAATATGACGGAAATGCTTTCGACAGAGGATTTCACCATGGTGAAGAACCCGGGAAAGGAAAATATGGAGATCATTACCAAGGAAGGTGAGAAGATCAATCGTTACACTCCCTCGGAAAATCAAGACAAATCGGGTAAGCGGGGAAAGAAGGTGGGGATTGCCTATGAACTTGAGAATGGTGAAATTATTTATGTCCCGGAATAGAAAAGGAGCGTAAAGTGACTATATTTGCCGTGGAATTTAAAATAATTGTCTGTGTCCACGAGTGTAGTTTTAGCGATATTGCTGTCTTATTTTCTGTTGTTGATTCTGGTTGGCTTCGTGACAACCAGAAAGGCGAATAGCGAGATGTTTTTTACCGCGAACCGAAATTCGCCTTGGTATCTGGTGGCTTTCGGGATGATCGGGACTACGCTTTCCGGGGTGACTTTTATTTCCATTCCCGGGGAGGTCGGCAATACGCATTGGACGTATTTGGCAGTGGTTGCGGGCAATTGCGTGGGGTATATCGTGATTGCCCTCGTGCTTTTGCCCTTGTATTATAAACAGAATCTGGTTTCCATTTACTCGTGGCTGGGTTCCCGATTCGGGAAGAAAGCCCGGTTGACGGGTTCTTTTTTCTTTATCGTGTCGCAGTTGGTGGGGGCTTCCTTCCGCTTGTTCTTGGTCGTGGGGGTGTTACAGTTGGCTTTTTTTGACGCAGTGGGGATTCCGTTTCCCGTGACGGTGTTTGTCACGATTGCTTTCGTGTGGATTTATACCGTGCGGGGAGGTATAAAAACGATCGTGTGGACGGATGCCTTGCAGACGATATGTATTCTGGTGTCGGTCGGTCTGACGATTGCCGTGGTGAATAAAGCGTTGGATCTCGATTTTTCATCGGCAGTGGCGGCGGTGAAAGAGAGTCCTCTCTCGCGAGTGTTCGATTTTGACTGGCGTTCGGGGCAGAACACTGTGAAGCAGTTCTTGGCGGGAATAGCGATCACGGTCAGTTTGAACGGGTTGGATCAGAATATGATGCAGAAGAATCTGACTTGCCGTTCCCTGCGGGATTGTAAGACGAATATGTTCACGTTTTCGTTTCTCTTTCTGGTGACGAATTTGTTGTTTCTTATGCTGGGAGCCTTATTGTACATGTATGCCGAACGGGAGGGGATCGTGTTGCCGGGGAAGTCGGACGATGTGTTCCCGTTTTTATCGTTAAATTATTTCGGTACGGCGGCGGGAATATTCTTTTTGCTGGGAATCACGGCGGCGGCTTATTCTTCTGTCGATTCTTCGCTGACCTCGTTGACAACCTCTTTCTGTATTGATTTTTTGAAAATAGATCCCCGGAATAAGCGGGATAAGAGAAAGCGTATGGGGGTGCATGTCGTTTTCTCTTTGTTGATGATTTTTGTCGTGGTACTTTTCCGGGAGTTGAATAATTCGAGCGTGATTTTGGCTCTTTTTAAAGCGGTGGGGTACACGTACGGTCCGTTGCTGGGGCTTTTTGCCTTCGGGTTGACTACCCGCTGCCAAGTGCGGGAAAAGTATATTCCTCTCGTGTGCTTGATTTCCCCGGTGCTGTCTTACGTGGTGAATTGTTACTCGGAAGAACTGCTTTTCGGGTATAAGTTCGGTTTCGAGATTCTTTTGCTCAACGGGTTGCTGTGCTACCTCGGACTGTTGCTTATCCGGGAAAAGCGTCATAAGTCTATGCCCGTGACGACTCTTAAAGCGTAACCGATACCGAAACTGATTGCCGCTATGCCAAGGCTGATCGCCGCCATTTCGAGAAAGCGTTTTCTGAAGTTTTCGTCTTTCACGATAGAATAGTAATAGTTGAATATCGCGATGATCGTGATTGCCCCGGTAAGGCAAACGACCAATGCCCGGTACGGGTTCGACATGACGACGAAAGGCATGATGAGTACGACTACCGTGATGATATAAGCTATTCCGGTGTATATTGCCGCTTTTATCGCGTTCTTCCCGTCATTCTCTGCGCGGGAGGAAAGATATTCGGAAGCCGCCATGGAGAGGGCGGCGGCAATACCCGTGATACTTCCGGTCAAGGCTATCAGTTTGGGATTTTGCAGGGCGAAAGTGTAACCTGCCAAGGCTCCCGTGAATTCTACCAGAGCGTCGTTCAGTCCCAGTACCACTGCTCCCATGTAATTGAGCCCTTCTTCATCAAGCAGTCCGATGAGTTTGCTCTCGTGTACTTCTTCCTCGTCTGCCATGGTCTGCAAATCTTTCTCGTCCGCCCATTTACGATAGGAGTCTTGCGCGTGAACTTCTCCTTTCTCCATGAGCTTTATTCCGAAAGTAAGACCGAAAAAACGGGCAATCAACACGTAGAGTGTGATTTTCCAGTGCTTGGGAGAAGGGCTTTTGCCCGTGTATTTTTTTAGAATATGGTAGTGTTTGAGTTCCTCGGCGGATAACTCCTTCAATACTTCGCTGTTGTGCGTGTCCTTTTGTATGTTTGCCAGTCGGCTGTAAATTTTACTTTCTGTGATTTCATTTACTTGAAAGTCAACAAGTTGTTTTATATCTTCCGGTGTCATTTGTGTTCTTTGTTTGAAAAATGATAATACTGGTTTTTCCTTACGGGATAGATTTGTTTTAGTTTGTAAAAGTACTCTTTTTTTAGAGGAGGTTAACTTGATACAGGGTTGACATGAAAAAAACCGTATCCCCAAAGATACGGTTTTTTCACGTGTGTTATATATTATTGATAGGGTGGAACTTCTATAAATAATACCCGTGATTTTTCTGTGGCTTTGAATTCGACTTCTTCCGTGTCATACACGCCTACACCGTCACGGCGTTTCAATTCCAGCTCCTTTATCGTGATGCCGCCCTCGATGATGAAAATGTAGACGCCAAGGCTGTCTTTTGATTTCATCTTGTAGCTTTGCAGCACGTTTTTGTCCAAATGGCCGATGGAGAACCAAGCCTGTTGATATATCCATAGCCCTTTGGCGTTCCCGGGGTAGGGAGATACAATTTCACTGATTTCGTTGCGTTGTACCAGATCGGAAATAATGGCGTTCTCGTATCGGGGCGGAACGTTTTTCTTGTTCGGGAATACCCATATCTGCAAGAACTCGGTGGGACGGTCGTCGTTCCGGTTGTACTCGCTGTGCATGATACCCGTTCCGGCACTCATTACTTGTATTTCACCCTCTTGAATGGTATCCTTGTGACCGAGGCTGTCCTGATGTTCCAAATCCCCTTTTAACGGGATGGAAATCACTTCCATGTTCTGGTGCGGGTGCAGGTCAAATCCCGTGCCGCCTTCAATCCGGTCGTCGTTGAGAACTCGTAAAGCCCCGAAATTAATGCGTTGCGGGTTGTAGTAATCCGCGAAACTGAATGTATGGTGGGTTTTTAACCACCCGTGGTCGAAAAATCCCCGGCTTTCAGCTCTATGTAATATTGTTTTCATTGTCTTTTATTTTTGGTGTATAGATTGTTGTACGTGAGAATGTGGAAAGGGTTTTCTTGTGTTGTTTTTTGGAGGATTGAGGATTAGAGTTGGTTATCTCTTTTAAAAAGATTATATTTGTACATACTAAAAGTTTGATTATGTCAGAAAAAGAAATGAACTCTTATCGTTTGACGGGTTTGGAAGAACCATCAGATGAAATGCTTGCTACTTTAATGAAGGAGGTAGCAGAAGAAGCTAAGCGTAAGTCAGAAGAAGCTCATAAAAAGTTTTTTCAAGAAATAAGGGATTATATCCGTGGACATCAAGCGGAGTGGAGCAAAGAGTATAATGTGAGTTTTTAATAATGAGTGATTTTCATAAACCGGTACTTATTGTCATTGCGGGGCCTAATGGCTCTGGTAAGACATCTGTTACTTCAAAAATTCTTCATCATGAATGGATGGAAAATTCGATTTATATAAACCCAGATATTGTTGCTCAAGAAAAATTTGGTAACTGGAATTCTAGAGAGGCGGTGATGCAAGCCGTGAAATATTGCGAAGATTTACGAGAGGATTGTTTGATAAAACGACAGAGCCTTATTTTTGAAACGGTTCTTTCTGTTGAAGACAAGGTTAATTATATTTATAGAGCTATTGATGCGGGTTTTTTTGTTCGTTTCTTTTTTGTTTGTACAGAGTCTCCTACGATAAATGCTGCACGAATTGCTGGTAGGGTAATGGAAGGGGGGCATGATGTTCCTATTACCAAGATTATTTCAAGATATCAGAAATCTATTTCTAATTGTTGTTTAGTTTCTAAATTAGTGGATAGAATGTATATTTATGATAATTCAATAGAGGATAAAGAAGCTACATTATTATTTCGCTCGATGAAAGGGCGATTAACAAAACAATACGTAGAAATCCTTCCGGAATGGGCAGTCCCGATTTATGATTGTAATTTATAATCAAATAGAAATGGTGTAAGTTTTAACTTACACCATTTCTATTTGATATTTTGTAACGAAAATTACATAAGGAAATGGTCGCTAATGGACTTGTGCTCGTAAATGTTGCGGATAGTGTCTGCAAACATCGGGGCGATAGGCAATACCTTGATTTTCGAGCATTCTTGTTTTTGCGGAATGGAATCCGTGAAGATCACTTCCGTGAGTTTTGAATTCTCGATGTTCTCGTATGCTTTGCCCGAGAGAACGGCATGAGTAGCCACGGCACGTACACTGGCTGCTCCCGCCTCAACGAGCATATCGGCAGCCTTGCAAATTGTTCCCGCAGTATCAATCATATCATCCACGATGATAATGTTTTTGCCTTCAACATCTCCGATTACTTTCATGTCGGCTACTTCGTTGGCTCTGATACGGGTTTTGTGGCAAATGATTAAGCCCGAATCGAAGTATTTTGCCCACGAATTAGCTCGCTTGGCACCACCGATGTCAGGAGAAGCTATGGCGAAATCTTTTAATCCCAACGATTTGATGTAAGGAATCAATATCGTGGAACCGTACAAGTGATCTACCGGAATATCGAAAAATCCTTGGATTTGATCGGCATGCAAGTCCATCGTCATTACACGGTCTACCCCGGCAGCTTGCAGCATATTGGCTACAAGTTTTGCCCCGATGGCAACACGCGGCTTGTCTTTCCGGTCTTGACGGGCAAACCCGAAGTAGGGAATTACCGCGATTACCTTATAGGCTGACGCTCTTTTAGCCGCGTCAATCATCAAGAGTAACTCCATGAGATTATCACTTGGCGGGAAGGTTGATTGAACGATAAACACATGTTCCCCTCTCACCGTTTCGTCGAAAGAGGTGACGAATTCTCCGTCACTGAATCTTGTAAACGTTTTTTTACCGAGCTCAAGCCCAAGAGAACTAGCGATGCTTTCCGCAATGTATCGACTGTTTTCTCCGGCGAAAACTTTAATTTCGGGCAAATTTGACATATCTAAATCATTAGTTGAAACACTTGGCAAAAATAGAAAATTAATCTTAGATAGCATGTTGAAATGTTGAAAAGTTTCGATAAATACGTTTGTCAAAACAGTTACAAGTTACAACTTAGCAAGTTGCAGGTTCTGGGTATTGAACTTATAACTTGTAAACCTGTAACTTGCAACCGGGTGAAGGAATTAAACGGCAGCGTTTTTTACACGTACCGTTTGATTCCTTCACCCGAATATATTATATTTACACGGCGAAAGCGTGTTTATTATTTATTAATCAATATATATTCAAGTAAATGGAAGAAATCAAAAAGTACGTGGAAGAGAACAAGGAGCGTTTCCTGAACGAGTTGTTCGAGTTAATCCGGATTCCTTCAATCTCTTCATTGTCCGAGCATAAGCCGGATATGTACCGTTGTGCCGAGCAATGGACCAAGATCATGTTAGCCGCCGGGGCTGACCGGGCAGAAGTGTATGAAACAGACGGAAATCCCGTGGCGTACGGGGAAAAGATCGTAGATCCCGCTCTCCCGACCGTGTTGGTTTACGGGCACATGGACGT
Organism: Butyricimonas muris; assembly: GCF_046365375.1. Lineage (NCBI taxonomy): Bacteria > Pseudomonadati > Bacteroidota > Bacteroidia > Bacteroidales > Odoribacteraceae > Butyricimonas > Butyricimonas muris. Next base: position 62,727 of record NZ_JBKEIT010000010.1, read on the forward strand.
GATGCCGGTTGATCCGATCGACTTGTGGAACACGAAGCCTTTCGAACCCGTTATCAAGGACGGTAGGATTTGGGCTCGTGGGGCTGACGATGACAAGGGACAGGCTTTCATGCATGCCAAGGCTTTCGAGTATCTCGTGAAGTCCGGCAAGTTGAATTGCAACGTGAAATTCATGATCGAGGGAGAGGAAGAGATTGGTTCTCCTAACCTGCCGAAGTTCTGCAAAGAGCATAAAGATATGCTGAAAGCTGACGTGATTCTGGTTTCCGACACGAGTATGATCGCTCCCGATGTACCTTCTATCACGACCGGGTTGAGAGGTTTGGCGTACTGGCAGGTAGAAGTGACCGGACCGAACGCTGACTTGCATTCCGGTATTTTCGGTGGTGCGGTGGCAAACCCGATCAACGTGCTGTGCAAGATGATTGCCGAGATGCAGGACGAGAAAGGACATATCACGATACCCGGTTTTTACGACGATGTGCTGGAAGTAAGTGCCGAGGAACGTGCTAAAATGGCAAAGGCTCCGTTTAATTTGGAAGATTACAAGAAATCTCTCGATATCAAGGAGGTAAAAGGCGAAGAAGGATTCTCCACTAACGAGCGCACGGGTATTCGCCCGACGTTTGACGTTTGCGGTATCTGGGGCGGTTACACTGGAGAAGGTGCAAAAACCGTTTTGCCGTCAAAAGCTTATGCCAAGATTAGCTGCCGCTTGGTTCCGAACCAGAAGCACGAGAAAATTGCGAAATTATTCAAGGAATATTTCGAGTCTATCGCTCCCGATTACGTGAAGGTAAAAGTGGAATACCTGCATGGGGGACCTTCTTACGTGTGCCCGATTGACCTTCCGGCTTACGCGGCTGCCGAAAAAGCATACGAGGAAGTGTACGGAAAGCAACCCGTTCCGGTACGTTCCGGCGGAAGTATCCCAATCATCGCCACTTTCGAAGAAGTGTTAGGCATCAAGTCTGTGCTGATGGGCTTCGGTTTAGGTTCTGACGCTATCCACTCGCCGAACGAGAACTACCCGTTGGAGCAGTTCTACAACGGAATCACGACCATCCCGTTATTCTACAAGTATTTCGGGGAGATTATGAAGAAGTAAGGCACTTTAATTTAACAAGAAAATCGCCAAATCCGTTACTTGGGTTTGGCGATTTTTTGTCTCTTATATTTAATGTATTTGTGATGTATGGTTGTTTGGTGATTCCAATAATCCAAGGTAAAAGGTCGTGAATTTCTAGGGGCTTTCAGGAATTGCGTAGTAAGGCTTGCCGATAGATTTCGTTGATTCTTGCCTTGAGATTTAATGGTTGAATAACTCGCAGGGAGCGGCTTCTAGAAAGGAGTTCCATGACAAAATCGTTCGTGACGCGCAAGCGAAGGGTGATGGTGAACTCGTCGGGAGTGTCTTTTATGATTTGTTGCGAGTGGTGGAAGGGTTTCGTTTTTATGTATTGCCCGTCAAGGGCGTCAAACGATAGGGTGATGTCCTCGACGGGGAATTTCTCGTCGTTTATAATCCCGAAAGAATCCCGGAAGGAGCGATTGATGTCGATAGCGTTATTTCTCTTGAAAGCGCACGGGGTGATATTTAAGTTCGTGATGTAGTTTAAGCTGAATGTTTTAAATATGTTCGAACCGGATTCTTTCCCGATTAGGTACCAGCGTCCCCTGCATTCTTTCACGGCGTATGGTTCTACTTCGCGGGAGGTCATTAATTGTTCTCGGAATTTGTAGTAATTGAAAGTGATAAGCCGATTTTCTTTCATCGCTTGAACAAGGGGGTAGAGGTGTTGTGTACCGGAAGGGTGATGGTGTTCCGGGAAAACAAAGCGGGATAGCCCGTTGTCCGCGTTCAGGGAGTTTAGAATCTCGAAAGATTCCAGGAAGCGGGCGATTCCCTCCGGGTCGTTTGCCTCGTCATTGTCGGGGATGTAGTATCCTTTTCTTCGGTTGTCCCATTCTATGGCAAAACCGAGTTTGTCGCGTATTTCTTGTAAATCCCGTTTCAGGGTGCGGGTAGAGAAGGAGGTGGCTTCCGAGTCGTGTAGAACGAGTTGCCGTGACACGTGTTCGATTAATTCTTTACTGGAGATGTAAGGGTGTTCCTGTACGTCGCGGATGATGTATAAATATCGCTTGGTGTAGTCGCTTTTTGCCATAATATGTCGTGTAAAACGGTTTAAAGATAATATTTTTTTCGAGTGCGTGCCATACTCTGTCCCTGTTCCCGTTTTTCTTTGTCATAAATTAAAGTTCTTGCAACAACCCACGGACGTTGTTTATTTCGTGATAAAATTGTAAATTTGTTGCATCACGGGCATGGAGATGTCACGTGGTGGATATATTTTATATTGAAGCGTTTTGTTTGATTCTTGGTAAAGAAAGTCTGGTAAATTTTCAAGGTACAGGAACACAAACGAATGACGTTCATGCTTGCCGTATATGTATTTCATATATACCGGTTAAGCGTGGGTTGTTGTTTATTTGTACCAATGGTTTACCAGAGCCACTTTACCGGATAAGCATACAGTACCCACGCTTTTTTCGTGTATATATTTTTCCGCATCGGGGACTGGCGGAAGGAATAAAAATGAGAAAAAAATGATGAAGTTACATGAAGCTATCGAGAAAGTCTTGAAAGACTAAAAAAACTAATAACAGCGGCAGAAATTATGTTTGAGAAGAAAGGCGAGTATATTAAGTTATCTTGTTGTTAATTGCGGGATTATGATTATTGCGATTTGTATTGTAGGTTTAGCGTTGTTGGTATTAGGTGCAGCAGCGGCTAAAAAGCCGGAGCCCATGACTCATGAGGAGATGGTAAAAAAGAATGAAGAAAGGGCTAATCGGGTAACGGGATGTGTATTTTCTATTATAGCCCTTCTAATGTTAGTAGGGATTATAATATCTTTATTCGAGTAGTAGAGAATATTTTGTAAGGAATTCATCAAATAGTAAATAACTAAAAAATGTTGTATGGCAATTACAGTTTACAATTTATTGAAAGAGGTAGGATTGAATCCTACGAATTTGAAACGAGTGAGATGGGGTGAACGATTTACTTGTCAAGAGATAGGAATTTATATCATTTCAACTTCTTGCGATGCATCAGAAGATAGAAAACTTTATTCGTTAGCTCCGATTGATGAAAAAATATTAGCTTTTTGGTTGAATAAAGTTTCCTGTTTGCAATTGGATAATAAACGTCCGAGTATACAGGAATTAAAGAAACGACTTACTGATTTTGGGTTACCAGATGAGAATATTCTTTATATTGGTCAGACTGAAAATACATTGGCTAAACGAGTAAGTCAATATTATACGACAGAATTAGGTGATGCAAAGCCTCATGCCGGAGGACATTGGATTAAAACATTAAAAATATTGCATGATTTGTGGGTGTATTATATACCTTGTTCTTCCCCGAAAGAGAAAGAAGAACAACTTTTAGCGTGTTTTGGGAAACAAGTATCAAAAGATTCATTGCAAGGTTTGCCAGATAAAAATCTTGTTCTTCCTTTTGCTAATTTAGAGTTAAGTAGAGGAAGAAGAAAAATGCATGGTATACGCAGTTCAACATTGAAGAAATAACAACAAGATGATGCAAGCATGATTACAGAATATTTTACCGGTAAGGAGATATTAGAAGAGTTAAAAAAAGAAGACAAAGAGATTGGGGCTTATTTATCTCGGGAACAGAAAAAGATTGTCCGATTTTTTTGTCATCGGACAGTCTTTCCCGTGATGACTTCCTTGGATTATCGTTCCAAGGGAGGTAATCAGTATATAGTCTTTTTGGAGTGTAAAGAGAGGCGATGGAGGAATGATTTTGGCCATTTGCTTTATCATGCTGTTTGTATTTATAATAATGGTGGTGCTTGTGCGGCTATTTTGAATACGGATTTTGACGAAGTGAACGGACAAGCTGGTTTGGATATTTTTTCGGCTCACGTGTTTTCACGTTACCGGAAACGTCTTTTGAAAGACGATAATATCTCGAATAAAGAGTTGATAAGAAGTTTCTTTATGCGCAATATCGGTGTTGCGTGGAAAGAGGGGATAGCCGAAAATCACATGGAAGGAAGTACCCAAGATGGAGTGCTGTTCGCTATACAACAAGAGAATGTTTGTATGATTAAAACCTTCGTGACATTTGATATGTTATTCGAGAGTCAAAAAGAATTGAAAGAAGAGTTGCAAGAAAATTATCTTGATATGAAGAACACGATGACAGATAGTTTGCTGCAAGAACTAGAAATAACAGCTCCGGATGCGTTGGAAAAATATATCGAGCGCTTAAAACGGACGGTAAAATGAATATCACGTTATGGGAACAGTCGAAGTTATGGTTATTTTGTAAATGAAGTTTTTGTACTAATCTGTATATATTGTTTGTTTCATGATAAAATTATAAGTTTGTATGTCATAGAATTTACTTGTTGTTAAAATGTTGCGTGAACAATAAAAATTTGATGTGTTTAATTATTAAATAAAAATTGTATGGGGAGCAAGCTACATAATCGCATAAAAACTTGGAAAAAACTTTTGTTAGATTTTGGTAAAAGAAATAGGCTTATAAATTTCAAAGATGGTAAGCGCTCTAATGTTGAGATTGTGATGCCTTCGTACAAGCCCCTATACGACTTGATTGCTGTGCATGAAAAGGAGGTAATTTTTCCATATGCAGGTAAAGTTCGTGTCAATGAAAATGGAGAAGAAGTGTACAATGCTGTAATAGAAGGTAATGTAGAAACGACAAAAACAGTAGGTGAATTACAAAAAACACTTAAAATGTTGAGATATAGAGCTAATACTTCTATTGAAGAACAGGGAATTAATACTTTATACCTTGCTTTTGGTTTGTTAAAATGGACAGAGAGAGAAGATTCTTCCCAAACTTTTGCATCACCGTTGATACTTGTTCCTGTAAAACTTACGATTGATTCATTGACATCTCCCTATAAATTGCTTTTGCATGAAGATGAAATTGTCGTGAATCCGACATTAACATACAAGTTAGATAATGATTTTTCGATTAAAATTCCCGGATTTGATAATACCCAAGATGATATAGAGAGCTATTTCGAGCACGTGGAGAAAATGATAGCAAAGAGGGGATGGTCTGTTGATCGTTGTGTAAACTTAACAAACTTGTCATTTCTTAAGATAAATATGTATAAGGATCTTGAGAACAACAAAGAGAAGTTGCAAGCCAATCCGATAATTTCAGCGATAGCGGGGGAGCATGAGCCTATTAGTTTTCCTGCAGAATTGAATAATTATGACCATGATACGAATACACGCCCTATAGATATTTTTCAAGTTGTGGATGCAGATTCTAGTCAGCAAGATGCGATTTTACTATCAAAGGCTGGGAAAAGTTTTGTGTTGCAAGGTCCCCCGGGAACAGGTAAAAGTCAAACTATTACTAATATTATTTCAGAAGCATTGGCTGATGGGAAAAAAGTATTGTTTGTATCTGAAAAAATGGCAGCATTGCAAGTCGTGTATAAGCGACTTGCAAATGTTGGATTAGCGGATTTTTGTTTTACTCTTCATAGTCATAAAGTTAGTAAAAAAGAAATACTTAATGAACTTGCGAACGCTATAGCAATAGACCGAAAGAGAGTGCGTGAAGAAGCATTAGTGCGATTGGATATGCTTGAACGCAAACGTTCTATACTTAATGATTATCAAAAAGAATTACATACACCTTGTTCAGCTTTGAACAATACGATATTCAATATTAATGGTAGGTTGGCTAAGTTAGATGATGTTCCAGAATACATTTTTGAGATAACGGATGTAGAGAATACCACAGAATTACAATTGGGTGAAAAAATATATTTACTTTCAGAATTGGCAAAAACTATTGATAACAATAATGTATGGAAAGATGCCACGATACCTTATTTATCCAATGAATTGCGACATGATATAGATGCTAAGATTAATTCTATTGTGGCAATTCTGCCTGATATTGAAAAAGATTTGCTAGTTTGTAGTCAAGAGTTAGGAATTTCTATCACACCGTCTTTATCTGGGTTAGATTTTGCAATGGAATTGCTTAGAATTGCGGCAAAATCACCTCTGACATTGAAAAAATGGGTGTATCAGGATGATTTTGAAGAATTGGAAAGTAAACTCGCAGAACATAGGGAATTGTGTGAGTCATATGTTGTTCAAAAAACAACTATCTTAAAAGAATTTGATAGAGAAATTCTTGGGCTGGATTACTATCCTATTTTGCAAAGATTTCGAAGTGACTATAACACTTTTATGAGAAAACTGAAAAGTGGATATCGTAAAGATATTCAACTGCTTAATCGTTTTTCAAGTACGGGTGCGAAACTTGATTACAATGAAGCCATAGAATTGTTGAATAATATCAAATCGTATCATGAAAAACTTGATTGCGTGTTAAGTCAAGAGGGTATAATGAAAACTTTGTATGAGGGATATTATTGTGATGAAAATACAGACTGGGGTGAGATAAATGATTCTGTTGAATTCGCAAAAGAGTTAAGAGGCTTTATAAGTAGGTTTTCTATGCCGGAAATTCTTGTTGAGAAAATTTGTGGAGATAATTCAACTATTGCATATTGTAAGAATAGTTTATTGTCATTGACTGCTCTTTATGATTCTATTCATTCACAATTAGAATGGTTTTTTTCCTTGTTTGATAATGTGGAGTCATTCAAGGACTGTGGAATTGGTGAGTTGACAACTCGATTGTCTGAATGTAAAGATAAAAAACATCTTTTAGAAAAATGGGTTGATTATAGAGCTAATAAAGAAAAATGTAATGCTGCAGGATTAACGTCATACTTACAACAAATAGAGGAGAATGTAATAGATGCGAATCTTATTGTAAATGTTTATTTGAAACGTTTTTATAGATTGTGGCTCGATTCTGTTTTGTTGAAATTTCCTGCAGTACAGAATTTTCGAGGAAGAATTCAAGAACAAGTGATTGGAGAGTTTTGTCAATTAGATAAAGAACAATTTGTGATTGCTCAGGCAAGGGTACGGGAGCGTGTTGTTGCACGGATGCCGGATTTTAACACTATTACTTCGACGAGAGATGAAATAGGAATATTGAAACGAGAATTGAATAAGAGGCGAAGGTTAATGCCGCTTCGTAAATTGTTTATGGCTATTCCTAATCTTGTAACGGCATTAAAACCTTGTTTTATGATGTCACCATTATCGGTTAGTGTGTTCCTTGAAGCAAAGAGTTATGATTTTGATTTGGTGATTTTTGATGAGGCTTCACAAGTTCATACAGAGGATGCTATAGGGGCTATAATGAGAGGTAAGCAGGTTATAATAGTTGGAGATGCAAAGCAACTTCCACCGACAAATTTCTTTGCGGTGTCTTTGAATGATGAGGAATACGATATTGATACTAATGATGAAGAACAGGATAATGATGCTGGTGCATTTGATTCAATCCTTGATGAAGCTTTAGCCGTGTTGCCTGAGAGAAGTTTGCGTTGGCACTATCGTAGTCGTCATGAGCACCTTATTGCATTCTCAAATGCCAAGATTTATAATCATAGTTTAATTACGTTTCCGTCAATAATAGATAAAAGTCCCAACTTTGGCGTTGAATATATTTATGTTGCGGATGGAGTGTATGATAGAGGGGGTAAAAAAAATAACCTTGCGGAAGCTAAGCGTGTTGCCGATTTAGTGTTCGAACATTTTCAAAATTTTCCAGAAAGGTCATTAGGTGTTGTAACTTTTAGTGAGGCGCAACAAGCCGCAGTGGATATGGCAATAAGGCAGAAACGTCATGAAAATGATGCATTCGAGAGTTTCTTTGTTGAAGATAAAGAGGAAGCTTTTTTTATCAAGAATTTGGAAAATGTACAAGGGGATGAACGCGACACAATTATTTTTAGTATTGGCTATGCAAAAGACAATAGAGGTATAATGTATATGAATTTTGGACCGCTTAGTAGAGATGGTGGTTATCGTCGTTTGAATGTAGCAATTACTCGAGCTAAGTATAATGTTAAATTGGTCGGTTCTATTATGCCCATTGATATAGATGTAGCTAAGGTTGAGTCAGAGGGAGTCAAGATGTTGCGTTCTTATATAGAGTTTGCTCAGCAAGGTGTTGTTGCTTTACAAAAAGAATTATCTTATAGTGATTTACCTGTATTTGACTCTCCTTTTGAAGAATCAGTATATGATTTTTTAACTTCAAAAAAATATGAAATTGTTACACAAGTAGGATGTTCTGGTTTTAGGATAGATATGGCAATAAAAAATCCTCAGCGTAGAGGTGAATTTGCAATTGGTATAGAGTGTGATGGTGCAACCTACCATAGTTCAAGAACTGCTCGTGAAAGAGATAGGTTACGTCAAACCATATTGGAAGATATGGGTTGGGTAATTTATCGAATATGGTCTACTGATTGGATAAAAAATCCAGAAATCGAGAAAGAAAAATTGATTCAAGTAGTTGAGAAAGCTTTATGCAAAATTAATATCGATAAGTTAAGCGATAGTAATGTGTTGGAAGCGGTTTCGTGTTTGGATGTAGAAGAGGAGGTCGAAGAAAAGGAGATGGTTAATAGCGATAGTAAAGGTTTTTCCAACTATGTATATGCAGATATAAATGTGTTAGAAGAATTGCCAGTTACACGTGCAATAAAAAGAGTAGTGGAAATAGAACAACCGATACATCTTGAGGAGTTATGTCGTAGAGTTGCACCATTATACGGGAGGCAAAAAGTTACTTCTAGTGTCGTCGATGAGGTTACATATCAAATAAAGAAGCAATTGACTAATGATGTACAAATAGGTAAAGATTTATTTGTGACAATTAGGAATTTTAATACGCCTGTCGCTAGAAAAACTTTGGATGCTCCTCGTAAAATTGAATATATATCACAAAGTGAACTTGTTGAAGCCTTGCGAATTGTAATTGGACATAGTTTTGGTATAACTCCCAATGATTTATTTTTAGTTACTGCAAGGAATTTAGGATATAAGCGTACATCTGTTAATATCATATCTAGTATCGAAAAGGCATACAAGACTATGTTAAGAAAAGGTATGGTAAAAGAGATTGAAGGTAAGGTTTCTTTAATAAATGATTAAAATTAAGAGAATTCCTGTTATTTAGTAGTAATTTTGAGTTATTAAAGAAGTTGTGTGTGTTATTCTGTAAGGATTCCTGCCGAATTCGGCTTGCGAACGTTGAATAAAGCCGACTTATAGTCGAGTCAAAGTTGAGTTAAAGCCGATAGGTATCGGGTTTGTGCGTGGTGGGAAACGAGAATAAACTTCGTGTGTTGGAGGAATGCGGGAGGATTTCAACCTTAAAAGGGGTAAAATATGTCTTTTGCTAGAATGGTATTTGCTCGGGTATATTACGCGGGTGGGTTAAAATTGGCGGGAATCCATGGTTTGGAATACATGGAAGCGGGTTTTCTTGCCGCCACCCTCGATGGTGATTTGGTCCGTGTTGCGGGAGCCGTTGCGGGTGGTGAGTTGCAGGGAGATGTTGTTTGTTCCGGCGTCGAGGGGGATACGCGTGTAAGAGATGGAATAGGGGAGAGTCTGCCAGTTGCGGGTATCCGCTTTTTCTGTCAGAGAGTTGGCGATGCCGACGGCGAATCCGAGCCATTCGTTTTGCTTTCGAGCCGTGTATTCGAGTCCCTTTTTTGCCGCGACACGTAGGAGTGACGTGGAAAACTCGCGTACCATACGGTCACGCAGGGTTTTGAATGCAATCTCGTTGATGTTTTCGGCAATTTCGAGGGGGTAGGTTTTGGCATCAAGCACAAGGGAGCCTTTGGCGTACAAGGGCGGGCGTTCCATGTATTTGGGGAAGGCGACTCTTAACATTTGCAGGTTGGCAATGCTTTGGCGGTCGGAATCCGAGTAGCGGGAGTCGAAAAAGAAAGGAAAGGCGAATCCGAATTCGTCGTTGTGGAACACGATAGCCCCATCACCTCTTTTCTGTTTGGCGAAATTGATACTCCACTCCGCTTTCACGGGTCCCACCCCGTTCAGCCAGAAAAAGACGAGTTGCCCATTCGCAGAGGTAGGGGTATGTTTGTAAGTGGTGTTGAACTCTTTTTCGTATTGCTTCAATTCTGTCGTGAAGCCACAATTGTACGCGGAACGCATCAAGTCTTGTTTTAATTGTTCCGGGGCTTGTACGCCGAAGTTCTTCACGTAGTCGGATTGATATACCTCGTAAGCGTTACGGTAGGCGATGAAAGCGTTGTTGGCGTCGCCCGATGCATCGTAAATCAATCCCATAAGCAAGTGGGCGAAAGCGTCCCGCTGATAACGATTTTTGTGGTCGGGATACTTGTCGTTCAGTTGATTTAGTTTGATGTTTATTTTCCTGACTTCGACTAACGCACCTTCCATGTCATTCAAGTCAAGATAATTCAATGCCTTGTAGAAATTAATCATGATTACCTCGAAGTCTTCTGGTTGGTAGGGACGCATTTCGGGATTCGTTACCAAGGCTGCCGCTTCTGCCCCGAGATTGCGGTGTTGCTCGTCAATCAAGTTTTCGGCGGTTTCAAAGTACTTGTTACTATTCTCGGGTTGCCCGAGCATGAACTCCACGTATCCCTTGTTCAAGTAATAAAGAATCCGGTTTTTCCCGGTGGCTTGTTTTTTATCTTTATCCAGTAGCTTGTTTGCCTTTTCGAAGTTTCCGGCAGTGACTGCCGATTGGAATTCAGCCGTGCGCTGGTACCACGTGGCACACCCGGAAAAGAGGAAGAGGATGATAATGAGTCCAAAGAGTTTGTAAGGTTTATAAAGTTTATAAGGTTCATAAGGTTTATGAATCCTTATTGTATTTCTACTGAAGCATGAATGATGAATGTGTATCATTATGGGACTACTTTATAAACTTTATGAACCTTATAAACTTTGCGAACTAATTAGAATACTCTATCCGTGATATGTTTCTTTATCTTCTTGTCGCCCATCCATACCACTTCATTGGTTTCGATGTTGGTGAGTTGCAAGTCGATTTGATAGGTTACCACTTTTTGCTTTTTGTACGAGTCCACGATGCTGTTGATGGTGCCTTGCAGGATAAAGTCGGCGCCCAGTTCTTTACCCCATTTCTTGGTGGTTTCGGGGGAGGCGTAGTCTTGTTGTTCGGCACGTTCTTTCCGTAGCTCGTTTCGTTTCTCTCCTGCCACGACCAGACGGATATTTCCGTCACGAATAATGGCTTTCTCGACATCCTTGATAAAGGTTTCCGAGTTGATGTGTTCGTGGCTCTTGTTCTCGACTAATCCGACCACGACTACCGGGCGTTTATCATTTGCTTTCAGGTATTTGGGTATCCACGCGGATGTCAGTAGATCGCCGATCATCTCATCCGATACCATACGGGAATCACTATCATTCCAACGTCCGCTGAGGTCTATTGTTTCGCTTGGGTCTACCCGGGCTATTCTCCGGCTACCGCATCCGTTTAATATCGCTATGGTTAACACGACAAGTGTTCCGATAAATACTTTTCTCATATTCTTTTGATTTTAGGTTTATATTCAAATTCCACGATCTATATCAAATGTTATTACAATTATTTGACCAAATATACGTGTTAGATGTCTTTTAGGATGTTAATTACATTTAAAATTGATAGGGACGGGCAATTATTATTCCGGAATGAGAGCGAATGCCTTGCAAGTATTCGGAGAGGGGTACTTCTGAAATGACCACTTTCTTGGTGGAAAGTGACGCGTGGAGCAAGTGAATCTGCCCGTTTTGTTCTATGGCTATTCCCACGTGGGCGGTGTCGAGCCCTTTTTTGTCTGTCGTGATGAGCAGGATATCCCCCAGTTGGATTTGCCCGGTCGCGGCGGATACCTTGTCCTTGGGGATATAATGGTATTTCCGGAGGTTTATGTTGTTCTCTACCCGAAGCATTTTTCTTGCGAGGAGGGAATCTTGCGCGAGGGCGGGATATTTCTGCCAGTTTCGGGAAATGAAACCCACTTTGTTAGGGAAGGGGATGCCTCCGTTTTCCAAGGTGACGTCTTTTACAATGCTGTCTAGGCTCATCTCGTACAACCAATCGGTGGAGTAATGAAGCCGGGCAGTGTAGTCGGTGATTTCGCCGTCCCGGTAGCGAATCTTTTGTAAATTCTTCAAGTAGACCTCTGTTTGTCGGGGGGTATATTCTTTCAATAGAGCCAAGGCAAGCACGTTATCCGTGAATGTTACACAGTCGAATTCCCGCAGGTTCACGACGAGTTGTTCTTTCGGGTTGATTTCGAGAGTGCCGCTTTTGTAGGGGGTATTGATAAAGAATTGACCGATAGCAACGATTCGTTCGTTCACGGGAAGCCGGTGTAATTCTTTTCCCGAGGCATACTCGAAAAACCGGGAGAGGATTGCTTTATCTTCTTCCGATACGGGAGATTGTGCTTTACATCCCGAGATGACAGGGAAAAGGGCGACAAGTAGCAAAAGAATCGTTTTTTTCATGTAAAGCGTTTTGGGTGAATAAAAAATGAGGAGCCGCGTGAACGGCATCCTCATCTCTCTTGTGTTGTGTTTATATATTATTTGCCTGCGGCCGAAAATTGTTCAAGGAAGCGGATGTCGTTCTCGAAGAAAAGACGTATGTCTTTGATGCCGTATTTCAACATCGTGATACGTTCGATTCCCATTCCCAACGCAAATCCGGTATATTTTTCTTTGTCGATACCGTTTAGTTCGAGTACGTTGGGGTCAACCATTCCACAACCTAAGATTTCTAACCAACCCGTGCCTTTGCATACGTTACAGCCTTTCCCGTGGCACAATGTACAGGATACGTCCATTTCTGCCGACGGTTCGGTGAACGGGAAGAACGAGGGACGCAGACGGATTCGCGTGTCTGCACCGAACAGTTCTTTCGCGAAGTAGGTGAGGGTTTGCTTCAAGTCGGCGAAAGAAACGTTTTCGTCGATATAAAGTGCCTCAATCTGGTGGAAAATACAGTGTGCTCGCGCCGAAATCGCCTCGTTGCGGAACACCCGTCCTGGGGTCACCAAACGAATGGGCGGTTGATGTGCTTCCATGTCGCGTACCTGCACGGATGAGGTATGCGTGTGAAGCACGATATCGGGATTTTTCTGGATGAAGAACGTGTCTTGCATGTCGCGTGCCGGATGTTCTTCCGGGAAGTTCAACGCGGAGAAATTATGCCAGTCGTCTTCTATTTCGGGTCCCTCGGACACGGTAAAACCAAGTCTGCTGAAGATGGCTAGAATTTCGTTTTTAACGATAGACAGAGGATGACGAGTTCCGAGTTTCATGGGATTGCCCGGCATGGTTAAATCCATCCCGCTGAGTCCCTCTTCGGCGTTACTCAACAATTCTTTCAGTTCGTTTACTTTCGCTAAAGCCGTATTCTTCAACACGTTCAACTCCTGTCCGACAGCCTTTTTCTGGTCTGCGGGGACGCTTTTGAAATCGTCAAAAAGAGCGGCGATAGAACCTTTCTTGCTTAAATGCTTGATTCTAAATTGCTCTACTTCTTCCAAGCTACCGGCTTGGAAGTTTGCTATTTCATCACGGAGTTGTTTAATCTTATCTAACATCTTCTCAAAAATTTGAAATCCTTGGTTTGCAAATGTAATAAAAAAGTCTGATACATTTCAATTATTCGAGAACTTCAATTTTTATCTCGAATATTTTTACAGAAACGGGCTACAAGTTTATCCATTATTTTTTTTGCCGTGGGATATAATAAACATCCCGTAATTCCGCCGAGTACATCGGCGAGCAAATCCCACCAGTCGCCCCCTCGATGGAAATATTTGTATTGAAGTATCTCTATTAAGCCGCCATACGCGAAACTGAACCCGATGGCAATCAAGTAGCAGGCACGTGAGGATAGTTTATGGCGTAAGGCATCGCATAGGAAGACGGACATGATGAAGAACATGCCGAAATGGACGACCTTATCCAAATGCGGGATATTCAATTTGGGGTCCGGTATGGAACTCGAGGGAATGGCGCATAAGAAAAAGATAACGCCTGCCCATAGAAGATTACACCATAATAATACGTGTTTGTGTGCTATCATTATTCAATTATTTTTACTCGAATTATTCTCACGTCTTTTAACGGGCGGTTCTTTTTATCTGTTTGTAAAGCGGCGATTTTGTCAAGAATGTCAAAACCTTCAATCAATTCCCCGAACACCGTGTATTCGCCGTCCAGACTGTGTGCGCCGCCCTCTGTCGTGTATGCTTGTTTTTTAGCCTCGTCCATGAAGAGTTTTTCAGTGTTGTTTTCCCAGTCACGGGCGATGTCCGCCTTGATTTTGTTGGCTATTTTCCGGAATTCCGGTACATTCTTTTGTGCTTTTAAAGAATCTAGAATCGCTTTTTTCTCCGGGGTATAGTATTTATTCTGGATAGCCCTCTTGATGGGCACGTTTACCGATTTCTCGATATGCTCCAGTTCTTCCGGCGGGTATTTTCTCCCGACGGTGAAATAGAATTGCGAGATATCCGATTTCTTGAGCGGGTTTGTTTCGTCCGGTTGCCGGGGGGCAGCCAAAGCTCCTTTTTTATGGTAGTGGTGCGGTTTGATTTCGGCATCAATCGTGATTTCTCTACCATATCCCAGTTCCTGACCGGCAACCGCGTTACGGCTGTCCGCGGAACCGCCTTGTATGATGAAGTCTTTGATTACCCGGTAAAATAGCGTCCCGTCATACTGACCGGATTTCGCTAATTCAATAAAGTTATCCCGGTGAATCGGGGTGTCGTTGTATAATTTTGCCTTGAGATTGCCCATGCTGGTTTCTATCAACACGATACGCTCTTTTTCCTGTCCCGTGGATGGAAGCGTGAAAAGGGCAAGCGTGAACGAGAGTATCAGAAGTTTATACATACTATATATCATTTACGATTTGACAATTTTATTCACGAGGTATCGTACCGGGAAATGCGAGGCGATGTACCCGATGGCAATGACCGTGAGCATGATAATCAATATATCCGAGGCAACGACTTTCACGGGGTAAGCGTTGATGATGTAACTGCCGTTACCGAGGGTAATGAAACCGTAATATTCTTGCAGCAGGCAAAGTCCGGTTCCGATGATAAGTCCGGCGAAAGCCCCGACTCCCGTGATTAGGTTCCCCTCCAGTTTAAAGATTGAAACGAGTTTCTCTTTTGTCATTCCTAGGGCTTGATAGACGCCAATATCTTCTTTCTTGTCTATAATCAACATTGAAACGGAGCCCACGATATTGAATGAGGCGATTAGTAGGATAAACAACAAGATTAGGAATACCGCGAGTTTCTCGGATTTCATCATGGCATAGAACGAACGGTTGAGGTCATACTTGTCGAGTACCTTGTATTTTGTTCCCACTTTCGTCGCGAGTGATGTTTTGAAAGACGCGAGGTTGTCAGGGTTTTTCAGTTTAATCTCTATTTTGGATATTTCACCCGGAACCCCGAATAATTTTCTCGCGGTTTCTATTCCGGTAATCACGTATTTCCCGTCGATATCCTGTTGCGCGGAGAATATTCCAATCGGGTATATCCTTTGACTGTTCAATGCCGACATGGATGCCGACGACGCGGTTTTGTCCGGGTAATAGAATGTTACCGGTGATTGCATGCCAAGGCGGGTTCGCAAGGCGGCGGCAATACCGTACCCGAGTACCACGGTTGGTTTGTCTTCTTCTTCAAGACTGAATTTCCCGCTAATGATGGTGGGGGCAATTCCCGCGTGGAGGGCGTAATCTTCCTCGACTCCTTTCACTATCACGGGGACAAGTTTATCACCGAATTTTACCAGTGAATTTTCTTCCACGACGGCATCGAAAGACGCGATGCCGGGCATGTTTTCCAACTGTTCCAGTAGCAGGGAGTCGGTGGCGACGAATTTTCCTTGCGCGGGAGAAACCGTCAGGTCGGGAGTGAAGCTATCTGTTACCGTGGTGAGTAACGTGTCGATGCCATTGAAGACAGAAAGTACGACAATCAACGCGGTCGTGCCTATCATAACTCCTACCATACTGATGATAGAAATGATATTTATGGCGTTCTGTTTCTTTTTAGAGAACAGGTACCTCCGGGCAATGAATATCGACAGTTTCATCGTGGACGGTTTTCTATTGCTTCAATAGATTGTCTATTTTATCTATATAGTCCAAGCTGTCATCCACGAAGAAACGTAATTCCGGGATGATACGCGTTTGCTTTCCGATTTTTTTCCCGAGGATAAAACGGATGTTTTTATTTTTCTCGTCCAGAATACCTAATACTTTCTCCGCGAGTTCCGACGGGAAAATACTCAAGTATACCCGGGCATACGACATGTCAGGGCTAACTCGCACGGCAGTAACGGATAACATTGCACCTCCGGTGTATTCTTTACACTCTTTCTGAAACATTTCGCTTAAATCTCGTTGTATCAAACGCCCTACTTTATTTTGTCTTATAGTATCCATATCAAGAAAAAAATTGTTTGCTAAAAAAATTTCCACAAATATAGTGATTATAATTGATACTTTTATTATCTTTGCCCTCGCAAAACGGAAACGAGATGTAGCGCAGTTGGTAGCGCGCCACGTTCGGGACGTGGAGGCCGCTGGTTCAAGTCCAGTCATCTCGACCAAATAGGAAAGAACGCTTGTGAAGGCGTTCTTTCTGTTTTTTATATTCTCGAAAATAATACGTACATTGCATAACGATTTTAGGATGTAGATTCGTTATGATTGATATTCAAGTAAAGCTGCATGACAGATACTCCGTGGAGTTTAAGGTGGGTTACGTGGTAGATCGTGACCGGGAGGAGAACGAGTTCAGAATGGACACGTGGTTTTTCGTGCCTCATAGTCTTGGTATCAGTGCATCAACTTACTCGAAAGATGATTTTTACAAGGACGTGCGTTCTAACGTGAGGCTAATTACCCCGATTTATTCGTTGGAGGAAATCGCGGAGGGTGAGTGGACCCCTTTCGTGTTTCTGGAGGATGCGTTTCAACATCTGGTAGAGGAACGCACGAGGGAGTCTGTCGAAACTTACGAATACCAAATCAAGATGTTCACCTCGATATTCAAAAGTGCCTTGCGGGGGAACGTGAATAAGGCGATTCATCACGAGGTGGAAGGGAATGAACGGGGATTGATGGTAGGGCACTATGTGGCTTGTGTTCGGATTATTGCCCGTCGTTATCGGGAGTTGAAAAAGATTGTTCATGTACAGGGTTTGCCGAAAGAAGCGTTGAATTATTTTTCTTTCGGGGACGAGTATCTCTCCAATCTGATTGAATTTCACACGTTTCGCTTATTGGACGGGTTGAAAGAGGTTGACGTGGAATGTTACGAGCGCAAGGAGGGTAAATTGCTGGAACTGGTGCATGAAGAGATTACCTACAAGAAGAAGCATGGTTATCCGGTAGCGGAGAAAGATAGTCGGGATCAGAACCGGACAGTGATTTATCGGCGGGGGATATTGAAGAAATACGCGGAAAGTGATCTTTTCTTGAAGGCATCGAAAAAACGGGACGGGGTATTGGTCGAGCAGATATATTATAGTTTGGCAGCCGGGCTCTCGATGATATTTGCCACGGTAATCGCGTTCTCGTTTCAAAAGAAGTACGGCAATTTTACCATGCCCTTGTTCGTGGCTTTGGTCGTGAGTTATATGTTGAAAGACAGGATCAAGGAATTGATGCGATTCTATTTTGCCCACCGCTTGGGAAAGAATTATTTTGACCGGAAAACGAAGATCAGTATGGGGGATAAGGTGGTCGGTCAGATCAAAGACGGGGTGGATTTTATATCGGAAAATAAGGTGCCGGAAGAAATTATTAACCGACGGGCACGTACTGATCTCTTGGCTGCCGACAACCGATACGCGGGTGAGAAGATTATTCTCTACCGGAAATGGATACAGTTGGACGCGGAAATTTTAGGTGAATATAGTCAATATGACATTTCGGGAGTAAACGAGATTATCCGCTTTGATTTGGGAAATTTTGCCCGGAAGATGGATGAGCACGCTTATGAACTTTATGTTCCGGAGGGGGATTCGGGTTACACGGCAATCAAGGGAGAGAAAATTTACTACGTCAATTTCCTGATTCAATTGCGACACGAGGGAAACGTCGATTACAGGCGTTTCCGTCTGATGATTACCCGTGATGGGATACGGGAAATTCAAAACTTATAGGAATCAATCAGTTTATAAAGTTTATTATTCACGGCAGCATGGCTGCCGATAGATATAATCCGAAGGACACCCGTTACTTTATAAACCTTATAAACTTTATGAACTTTATAAACTCATATATAAAAATATATTGTAGCTTTGCGGGACAATCAACCTTAAAGATCTTTAGAATAGAAATGAGAAAATGGAGCATTGACGATTCAGCAGAACTGTACAATATCAACGGTTGGGGGCTGAACTATTTTTCGATTAACGAGAAAGGACACGTGACGGTAACACCGAAAGTAGGAGGACCAAGGATTGACATCAAAGAATTGATGGAGGAACTTCAGGTGAGAGATGTGTCCGCTCCCGTGTTATTACGGTTCCCGGATATTCTGGATAACCGGATCGAAAAAATCTCAAGTTGTTTCCAGGCGGCTGCCACGGAATATGGTTACACGGGGAAAAATTTTATAATTTACCCGATCAAGGTAAACCAGATGCGTCCGGTCGTGGAGGAGATTGTAAGTCATGGGACGAAATATAATATCGGTCTTGAGGCTGGTTCCAAACCGGAACTGCATGCCGTGCTATCCATCGATATTGACGATGATGCCATGATTATCTGTAACGGGTACAAGGACGAGAACTACATCGAGCTGGCCTTGTTGGCACAGAAGATGGGGCGGAATATTTACCTCGTGGTCGAGAAGTTGAACGAGTTGAGGAATATAGCCGCGATATCCAAGCGCCTGAAAATTCGTCCGAATATCGGCATCCGGATTAAATTGGCAAGTTCCGGTAGCGGAAAGTGGGAAGAGTCCGGGGGTGACGTCAGCAAATTCGGCTTGAACTCCAGTGAATTGTTGGAAGCGCTCGACGTCCTGCAAAAGAACAAGATGACCGATTGCCTGAAACTGATTCATTTCCATATCGGAAGTCAGGTAACGAACATTCGCCGTATCAAAACGGCATTGAAAGAGGCATCCCAATTCTACGTGCAATTAAAAAACATGGGATACAATATACATTTCGTGGACATCGGGGGCGGACTGGGTGTTGATTATGACGGGACTCGTTCCGCTACAAGTGGCAATAGCATGAACTACTCGATTCAAGAGTACGTGAACGATGCCGTTTCCGCTCTGGTGGATGCTTGCGAGAAGAATGAATTGGAACAGCCGAATATCATTACCGAGTCGGGACGCTCCTTGACGGCGCATCACTCCGTGTTGATTTTCGAGGCATTGGCAAGCACGAGCCTGCCGGCTTTTGACGAGAACGAGGAGATTGCCGAGGATGCCCATGAACTGGTGAAAGAATTGTATGACCTTTGGGAGAACTTGAACCAGCCCCGCTTAATCGAAACGTGGCATGATGCCATGCAGATTCGTGAGGATGGCTTGGGATTGTTCAATCTCGGGTTGATTGATTTGCATACCCGTGCCCAGATCGAACGTTTGTTCTGGTCGGTAGCCCGTGATGTATATGATATGGCGGTGAACACGAAACATTCACCGGACGAATTAAAGAAAATCTCCAAGTTATTGCCGGATAAATATTTTTGTAATTTCTCGTTGTTCCAGTCGTTGCCTGATTCATGGGCGATAGACCAGATTTTCCCGATCATACCGATTTCCCGTTTAAATGAACAGCCGACGAAATCGGCAACTTTACAGGATATCACTTGCGACTCCGATGGGAAGATAGATAATTTTATCTCTACGCGTAATTTCTCGTACCACCTTCCGGTACATGACTTGAACGGGAAGGAACCTTATTATTTCGGGGTATTCCTCGTTGGGGCTTACCAGGAGATTCTGGGAGATTTGCACAACTTGTTCGGGGACACGAATGCCGTTCATATTAAGGTGAAAGGTGATGAGTACGTGATTGATAAGGTAATCGAAGGGGAAACCGTCGCAGATGTATTGGAATACGTGCAGTTTATGCCGAAGAAAATGGCTAGAACCGTCGAGGTATGGGTAACGAGTTCCGTGAAGAAAGGAATTATCTCGGCAGAAGAAGGACGTGAGTTCTTGTCAAATTACCGTTCCGGATTGTACGGGTATACCTATTTGGAATAAGCAGAATATAATTTTCGAAATATAGAAGGTCGTGTTAGTTATCTCATTGTAGATGTTGACACGATCTTTTTTTTGTGAAAACGCAATTCTGGAAGTGTTAAAGCGAAAAACAACACTATTGATAACTAGAGTGTTGTGGTTATTCTGATATTTAACACTATTAAAAGTGGTGCAAACGTTTGTAGGTAAAAAAAGATTTTATAGTTTAGCAACGGTGAAAGAAAAAAAGCCTCGTGCTGTCACAGCAGGAGGCAACCAATAACAAATTTATGAAAAAAAATCGAAGTCTCTTTTGAAATCCGATACAAAGGTATCGGCTTTTCTTTATATATGAAAATTCTTATAGTTAAATTTCCATTATATAGATTAATCATTGAAATCTATAGTAGTAAACGTATTTCTCGACGAAAGGTTTCACTATGTACTGAAATAATCCCTTAAAAAAATCAATTGTATTCTCGGGAAGAACCTGCTATTCTGCCGTAGCCGAACTGTTGCTTCGCCGTGGCACAGCTATCCCGGAGTATGGTTGGTCTGTTTGAGTTCTGGGCGGGCTCTGGAAAAGGTGAATTATTACCTTATTAATAGAGTTTGAATACGGTTGGAATTAGGTGTTAATACAGTCCCGGTTTGCCTAGGAAAAAAAACGCTCCCGTGTACTTTGGATGTGTACAGGGTAAAATAAAAATGGTCCGCGCTGTCTCAGCGGGGACCCAAAATACCAATAACAAATTTATGAAAAAAAATCGAAGTCTCTCTTTGAATACTGATACAAAGGTATCAGGTTTTCATCGTAACCGAGTGACGTTTCCGTTAAGTTTCGGTTACATGATAATTTATTCAAATTGTATGCCTATATACGTCAATTAAACGTAAAGGTTTCATAATTAATCAAAATCAAACCTTAATTGTAATGGTCCTTCAATAGATGTCGCCTCGAAAGGATTTGATACAGAGAGTCCTATGAGTCTAATCCTAAATTGAGTAAGTTCTAATTCCCGGAGTAATTTTTTTGCCAGAGGGAGAATTTCTTTTAAAGTTTTCAGTTCATATGCCACGCTGGCACTACGTGTTTTTTGAGAAAAGTCGTGGAATTTTATTTTTAGCGTGAGGGTATGTCCCTTGAAACCGGATGTTTCTAGCCTGTGTATAAGTTCAACTGCCACGTGGTACAACTCGATGATAACGGCGATATAGTTTGTCAAGTCGTTGTCGAAGGTACTTTCGCAACCCACTGATTTGCGGATACGTTCGGGGGAAACAATTCGAGGGTCTATTCCATGCGCGAAATCGTGGTATAGAGCCCCGTTTTTCCCGAAATTGCGAGCGAGAAAAGCCGCAGAACATTTGCGAAGGTCTGCCCCCGTGTGTATTCCTAGCGAATGCATTTTTCGGGCGGTAACTTTCC
This sequence comes from Butyricimonas muris, assembly GCF_046365375.1. Lineage (NCBI taxonomy): Bacteria > Pseudomonadati > Bacteroidota > Bacteroidia > Bacteroidales > Odoribacteraceae > Butyricimonas > Butyricimonas muris. The sequence continues at coordinate 84,405 of NZ_JBKEIT010000010.1, forward strand.
CGATACCCCAAAAAGCTTCTATGGGTAATTTCGCTATAAAATCGGCAGCCCGTTCGGGATGTATCGTGTATAACCCGTCTGGCTTACGGTAATCGGAGGCGATCTTGGCAAGGAATTTATTGTAGGATACTCCCGCGGAGGCTATCAAACCGAGCTTTTCTTTTATTTCCCGCTTTATTTCCCGGGCGACATCCACGGCAAGGGTGATGCCTTTTTTGTTCTCCGTGACATCGAGAAATGCCTCGTCAAGCGCCAGCGGTTCGATGATATCGGTATATTCCCGGAATATTTCATGTATTTGGTGGGAAACGGATTTATAATGTTCCATGCCGGAAGAGACAAAGATCAAATCCGGGCAAAGTTGTTTGGCTTTCATGGACGACATGGCAGAGCGTACGCCATAACGTCGAGCCTCATAACTGGCAGCTGCCACGACTCCCCTTTTCTCCGCTCTTCCCACGGCAAGAGGCTTTCCCCGGTATTCCGGGTGATCCCGTTGCTCTATGGAAGCATAGAACGCGTCCATATCAATATGAATGATTTTCTTGTTTTCCATCTCCCGTTTTCGAAAAGTAAATATAGGCAATTTCTTGGATAGTTGAAAGAATATACCCGGAAGAATGGGTGGGGAATTTTACCCCTTGACGGTGTAGAGATTTTCCGCAAAAATGCGTTATAAATGAAGAGGCTGTCTAAAAAGTAAATAGACAGCCTTTTCTTTCTTCATTATTTCAGGAATAATTTATTCCAATTTTTATATTCTCTTTCTTTCCAAGGTCCGTTGTGATAAACGTAACTTGCGATAGCGGGGATAACGGTTGTACCTTCGGCGTAAACCATTTGCTCGTAGGTAACGTCGACTTTACCCCAAGAGCAGGCTTCTTTCAAGGTTGAAGAAGAGCATGCTCCGTCGCGAACGTCAGCCACGGTGATTTGGATGGCGTATTTGTGCATAGGCACGTCGAAACCTAAGATTTCAGCACAGACTACGGTGTCTTGTGCGAAGTTCTTCGGGGTTCCGCCACCGACCATGAACAGTCCGGTAGTACCAGCCTTGATCTTGATTTGGGTCAGTTCAACGAAGTCCTTTACCGAGTCAATCGACAGGTGTTTGTCGGGGTGTTCCCATTGGTGTTTACCGATACCGAATCCCGCGCTACAGTCTGAGAATGCCGGGCAGAAGATGGGTACACCACATTCATAGCAAGTTTGGATCAAGCTGTCTTTTTTCACGGCGTGTCCCTCGTGTAACCATTTCCCGATTTCCCAGATAAATTCACGTGATGAATAAGGACGGGGTTCCAAGTTGTTGGCGATCTCGTAAGTCGTGTGGTCGCAAGCTTGTAATTCCTCCTCGTCGATGAACGTATCGTAAATACGGTCAATGTAAAGTTCTCTCAATTGCATGTCAGGCACGTCCTGGTGTCCCTTGTAGTGTTTGAAACCCAGAGCCTCGAACAAGTCCATGTCGATGATAGATGCCCCGGTAGAAACTACCACGTCAACCATTTTGTTGCGAACCATATCCACATATACCTGCATACATCCGGCAGCACTTGTACTTCCGGCAATGGTAAGAATATTAGTACACTCTTTCTCTCCAACCATCATCATCAGGATATCAGTTGCTCTGGCAGTATCGCGAGAGGTGAAGGACATATCGCGCATCGCGTCGATCAATTGGGTTGAGTCATACGATTTGATGTCGATGTGTTTGATAGTGTCTTTTAATAAATCTTTCTTTTCCATTTTATTTATTTAAAAATATAAGGTACAATTATGAGGACCTTATTGACTCAATTTCTTTATTTGTGATTTATGATTTTAGATTTTGGATTCCAACCGCGCAAGGCTTACGCTTTTTTGAATCATAAATCGTAAATCATAAATCGTAAATTGTTTCATTGGTTTTGAAACCTCATGCTCAATATCTGGTAGATCAGTTTGCTTGCAAGGAAATCGGATGATTTATTGATTTCGTTGGGGCAAAGTTCTACCACGTCCAAACCGATGATGTTGTGGCGCTCGTTGATCAGTTTCAGGAAATTCAATACTTCCCGGTAATACAATCCGTCCGGTTCCGGGGTTCCCGTGGCCGGAAGAATAGCGGGATCGAAAACGTCCAAGTCGATCGTGATATAAACGTTGTCATGCAATTTCTGGGATACCATGTACATCCAGTTGTTGCCCTCTTTGGCATCATGCAGGTCGTGAGCGTAAAAAATACGGTCGGGCATGATGTTTTCCTTTTCCTCGATAGCGGAACTTCTGATGCCTACTTGTGCAACGGTAGCCACTTCTTTGGCACGGGCCATCACGCAGGCGTGGTTGTGGGTGGAACCCTCGTATTCGCTGCGCATATCGGAGTGTGCATCCAATTGCAGGACGGAAAATTTGTCATAGTGTTTGGCAAAAGCCCGGAATGCCCCGATACTCACGGAGTGCTCCCCTCCCAGTATCACGGGGAATTTTTTATCTGTCAGAATTTTATCAACTTGTTTTTCCACTTCTTGAGACATGGCTTCGGGAGAAGAGGCTTCCGTTACCGGGTCTAATGTCGCGATGCCGCGGGTGTAAACTTCGGAATCCGTTTCGATATCGTAGAGTTCCATGTTTGCCGATGCTTCAAGAATCGCGTCGGGACCTTTGTCCGCTCCCTTCAACCACGTGCTTGTCCCGTCGTAAGGTACTGGTAATACTACAATCTCGGCTGTTTCGTATGCCGTAAACTCGCTGTCGAGTCCTCCATAATTTTTATTCTCCATATCTATTTGGGTTTATAGTGTTTATAAACTCCTTTCTTTATAAAAAGGTCTGCAAAACTAACGTATTTAATTGAAAATTGAAAATTGAAAGTTGAAAATTATTTGTTGCGTTTTTCAGCCTCATTCACAAGATGTTTCATGGTATCCAGTGTTGCCGCCTTGTCGATGTTCAGAACTTCCCGGTTTCGCATGATCCATTTGCCGTTGACCATGGAGGAACGGATGTTCTTGCTGTTCGCCGCGTACACGATAGCAGAGTACTCGTCGTACACGGGAATCATGTTGCTGGCGTCGGCGTGAATCACGATGAGGTCTGCCCGTTTACCTGTTTCGAGGCTTCCGGTCAAATGACCTAATCCCAAGGCTCTAGCCCCGTTGATGGTTGCCATGCGAAGGGCGGTGCGGGCGCTGACAGCTTCCGGGTTGTAACGTGTTCCCTTGGGGAGAAGGGCGGCGAAGCGTGTTTCTTCGACCATGTCCAGCGTGTTGTTGCTTGCCGTGCCGTCGGTCCCGATGCTCACGTTTACCCCCGCTTTCAGGTAGGCGTCCGTGTCGGCGATTCCGCTGGCGAGTTTTAGATTGCTTTTCGGGCAATGCGCCACGGAGGTGTGTGTCCGGGCATATAATTCGATTTCTTTCGGGTTGAGCCAAACGGAATGGGCAGCAATTACGTTTCGGTCAAGTAAGCCGATCGAGTAGAGATACTCGGCAGGGGAGGCTCCTGTTTGTGCCGTGACGTCCTCTACTTCTTTGCGGGTTTCGGCCACGTGAATGTGAAGGGGAATATTGTATTTTTCCGTTATATCTTTTGCTTTTCTCAGGGTTTGTTTTGAACAGGTATATGGCGAGTGGGCGCAAACCGTCGGGTGGATCAGGTCGTTCCCGTACCATTGCTGCACGAGGGATTCACAGCGGGCAATACCCTCGTCGAGCGTGTGAAAACTGGGAGTCGGGAAGTCTATGAGCGATTCGCCGATAACGGCACGGATTCCGGCTTTCTTGGCTTCTGCGGCGATAATATCCTCGAAGAAGTACATGTCGTTGAAACAGGTCGTACCCGATTTGATCATTTCAATAAAGGCCAGCCGGGTAGCCACGGCAACATTCTCCGGTGTCACCATACGGGCCTCTGCCGGGAAGATATGGTCGTTTAGCCACGTGTGAAGGGGAAGGTCGTCGGCGTACCCGCGTAACATGGTCATCGGCACGTGCGTGTGCGTGTTCACGAATCCGGGCATTACGATCATGCCTTCCGCGTCGAAATATTCGGCATCGGGCATCTCGATTTTACCGTCACGAATTTCTTTGATACAATTTTTTTCTATCAGAATAGAGCCGTTTTTAATTACCTCCATGTTCTCGTTCATGGTGAGGATGCGGGCGTTGAATATGATGGTGTTTTTCATGGTGTTTTATTTTTGTGAAAGAGATTCTTTTTCAATGATATTTGGTAATTGTCCCACGAGGTAAATTAATGAGGTTGTTATTTTAAAGTGATAATTGCTTTGGTGTTGATTATCAGTTGCAAATATACGAAAATGTTTCAAATCGGAGGCAAGTCATCCTTATTTTTGTTTCAAATCGGAGGCAAGTCTAATAATTGAACCTGAAATGCCAGAGCGGTATGATATTGCCGGATGCAAATTCTATATCGTTTTTTTGTGAAAAATTGCTCAATAAATGAGCAATTTTAGATGAATTTTGCTCAACTTATGAGCAATTTGCGAGAATTCCTTCGTTTAACAAACATACCTTTTTTACACAAGATGTTAAACTATATTAAATACAACTCACCTCAGGTAAAAATGAGCGGAGAAAACTGTTTTATAATAAAAGCATGGCAAAAATATATGAAGAAATTGGATAATAAAGAGAGAAAAGATTTGGAAATTGCCGGGAAGGCGATCGAGCGGGCGGAGTCGATGAAAAAGGAGATTCTCTTGCGTGAGATGGAGTTTACCGAAGAAGAGGAAGGGAGGCAAACGGGGACGGATGTCGTGGAACGGATGGTAGAGGAGATACATCAGATAGCACGGATGGACAAGGAGAAGATGGGGGAAAAATTGCAGGCAAGATTGCGGGGACTGGAGCGGAAGAAAAGAGCATCCCGTCATTGGTTGTATGCGGGGAGTTCCGTGGCGGCAGCGATCGTGTTGTTTTTCATGGTAACAACGATGTTGCCTGAAAGGGAACAAGTGATAGAAAGAACTCCCGTGATAAAAATGGCCGAGATAAAAGTGCCGACCTTAATCACTACCGAGAAAAACGATGTGATCCTTTCATTAGATACGCTGGAAGTAAAAGAAAAAGGGAATGTCTATGTCGTGGGGAAAAAGAAACAAGAAGAATTATCTGAGAAGAATCTCACCCCTGTTAAAAAAAATGTCCGAATCGTTCGGGTTGTAATTCCTGCCGGATATACCTACAGTGTGCAACTAGCAGACGGTTCCACTGTTATGTTGAATGCCGGCAGTGAATTAAGATTCCCGGAGGAGTTCTGTGATTCAGTCCGGCGGGTGGAACTAAAGGGGGAAGGCTATTTTAGCGTGGAGAAATCCGATATTCCTTTTGTCGTGAAAGCCGGAGAAACACAAGTGAAGGTGTATGGTACGGAGTTTAACTTGTTCAGCAGTGAAAAACTCGCTCTTGCCGAGGCGGTACTCGTGAAAGGGAGTATAGGTATGACGGCGGGAGGCAAGGAAACCATGATTTTACCCAACCAGCGGGTATGTTACTCGATGATAGATAGTGCCGTGCGGGTGGAAAAAGTAGATCCGGCAGATTATACCGCGTGGTTGGGGAATAGTTTTAAATACAACCGGGCGAGATTGGATAAAATAATATTTGATATATCCCAATGGTACGGGGTGGAGATTCGCCTTGCCCCGGGATTGGAAAAAGAAACTTTCAGCCTGGAGTTTGACAAATCGTCGACGATAGACTGGGTGGTGCGTGCTTTAGGACTGATTATTAACAAACCGGTAAAAAAAGAAGGAGGTGTCTATTATATAAAGTAGATTGTATTTACCAAAAAAGAGAATCTTCTTAGAGAAGATTCCCTTGAAAAAATAACCACAAGGTTCGATTTCGAAGGTCTGAAACCTTTGGTGGTGTCATTACAGAAAACGTAAGTAGAACGTTATATCTATAATTTCTTACAAATTTATGAAAAAGAAAGTAGAAACGATTAAAACAGGGGTGAATAAAATTGCTATAGGCATATTTTTGTTGATTATGCCGATTCTATATTGCCCGAAACAACTCTTTGCTTCCGGTTTTCCGGAGGTGCAACAGCAAAATGATAAGAAAGTTACTCTGAACGTGAAGGATAAGACGTTAGTAAGTATCCTGTCGGAAATTAAAAGACAAACGGGATTTGCCTATGGCTTCCGGGATGACCGGAATGCGATTTCAAACGAACATTTCTCGATCCAGGTGAAAAACGTGAGCGTGGATTCCGCGTTGACCGTGTTGTTGAATGGATCAAAGTATTCTTACCAGATCGAGGGAGAATTAATCTTGATCGGGATCAAGAAATCACAAACCGAGAGCGATCAGCAAAGCACGATCAGTATAAAAGGTGCGGTCGTTGACGAGAAAGGAAATCCTATAGCCGGGGCGACGGTTCTTATTCTTGGTACCACGCGGGGTACCGCTTCGGATGAAAACGGGCGGTTTACCTTGAACGTGAAGCCGGATGACGTGTTGAAAATTACTTTTATCGGTTACGAGGATGAGGTGTTTCCCGTTAAAGGAAGATCGAGGGCGAATATCACGATGAATCCCACGGAGGAAAACCTGGAAGAGGTAACCGTCGTGGCTTTCGGGGAACAGAAGAAGGAGAGTGTCGTGGGGTCGATCACCACCGTGCGACCGATGGATCTGAAGACTTCCAGCAGTGACTTCACCGCCGGGCTTGTCGGGAGGGTTTCAGGACTGATCGGTTATAAACAAAGCGGTTTACCGGTAGCTTTGACGGAAGAGGAACTAAATAACAAGATTGTCATTCGCGGGATCACGTCTTTCCAGAGAGGGGCTAATTCCAGCCCGTTGATTTTGTTGGACGGGGTGGAATGTTCCATGTTGGATTTGTCCCGTATCGCACCGGAAGATATGGAAAGTTTCAGCGTGATGAAGGATGCTTCTGCCACGGCGATGTACGGAGCCCGCGGGGCGAACGGTGTCATTTTGGTTACCACCAAGAAAGGTGCGGAAGGCAGCGTGTACACTACCGCTCGTTACGAGATGGTAGTGACCCAACCCACGAAAGAAATAGAGGTGGCAGACCCGATAGAATATATGCGGTATTACAACCAGGCATTGATCGGTCGTTCCAATTCGGCTACCCCGAAATATAGCGTGGAGCGGATTAATCGTACCGCTTCCGGCAAATATCCTTCTTGGGTTTATCCTGCCAACGATTGGTATGATATCCTGTTTAAAGATTTCAGCGTGAACCACTATGCCGGGGCGACTATCCGCGGTGGCTCCCGGGTGGTGCAGTATTACTCTTCTCTTGCTTACAATTACGATCAGGGTATGTTGAAGACCGACCGGTTGAACCAGTTCAACTGTAATATCCGGAATCACCAGATTGCTTTTCGAACCAATTTGAATATTGATCTTCATGCAGGAATCAAACTCGTGATCAATTCTTCAGCCACCTTGGATAGGTATAATGGTCCGTTGATCGATACCCAATCCGCGTATTCTTTGGCGTTCAACGCTTCGCCGGTAGATTTTGCCCCGACTTACCCGGGAGACATGAAATACGGGTGGCCGCATCTTCGTTTCGGTACGACCTCTGCCGGTCCGACGGTAGATGTAAACCCGTACGCTCTTTTGCAACAAGGGTATAAAAAGCGTATCCGGTATTCGACAATTAACAAAGCCGAGTATATACAGAATCTGTCTGTGCTGGTGAAAGGCTTGGAGTTGCGTTTAAGTGCTTCTTTGGTACAAAGCGGTTTGTACGACCAGGGGTATACAACAGCACCTTATTACTATTCTTTGCCCGAGGGAAATTATGACTTCGAGACGGGGGAACATACGCTGGTAGCAGATGGTCGTAATGCGGGTTCCTCGAGAACGTTGAGTGTCGGGTCGTCGGGTTCTTCTACCGATACGAGGTTGACGTTCGAGGGACGTCTTTACCATACTGCCGCGTGGGGTGACCACCAAACCTCGTTGACGGGAGTATGCCAGCTGTACGAGCGCACGTTCAACCCGATTACTGAAGTGCTGAACGGGATGCCGCAACGTAATTTGAATTATTCGGCTCGTGCTTCCTACGGATACAAGAATCGATATTTTATTGAAGCCAGTGGCGCTTACAACGGGTCGGAACGTTTTGCCAAAGGGAACCGTATGGGGTTCTTCCCCGCTGTCGGCGGAGCCTGGGTAGCTTCCAGTGAAAAATGGATGGAACCTGTCGCGAAGGTGCTTTCTTATTTGAAATTCCGTTTCTCTTACGGTAAAGTGGGGAATGACGGGGTTATCGACGAGCCTCGTTACGTGTATATCCCGAAACTGGGAACGATCCAGTCAAAAGGGATGTCAGCGGTAGCGATGAATCAGGAACGTATAGATTTGCCTCCCTATTCGTCACAAAGATTTTCACGCAAAGCCGTGGTTACGTATGCCAATGATAACATTCAATGGGAGGTGGCAGAATCGATGAACTTCGGTATCGAAACTAAATTCTTCCGGGATTTAATTGAAATTCAAGCGGATATCTACCAGGAAATACGCCATAATATCATTTCGCAGCGTGTGATCGTTCCGGCATCCATGGGTATTGAAGTGCCGCAACTGGATAATATCGGATCAACCCGCTCCCGTGGAGTCGATTTTTCAGGGAAACTCCAGTATATGTTCGACAAGGATTTCGGGTTTATCCTGAACGGAACCCTGACGTATAATAAAGTTATTTATAGAGATATAGAAGAAGCTATCGGTACACAGCCGTGGCAACGTAAAAAGGGGCGCGAGATCAGTCAGGCTATAGGGTATATTGCCGAGGGGCTTTTCCGCGATCAGGCAGAAATTGATAATTCTCCCAGCCAGGAAGGTGACGTGAAACCGGGTGATATCCGTTACCGGGATTTGAACGGGGATAACAAGATTGATATAAATGATGTCACGTTTATCGGCTACCCGGAAGAACCTCGTTTGATTTACGGTTTTAGCGGATACTTGACTTACAAGAATATCGAGTTCTCGTTCTCGTTCCAGGGATCGGGCAAGCGCACGTTCTTCATGGACCCGATGGCTCTCAGCCCGTTCGTGAATAATCACGCCATGCTCAAAGAGATTGCCGACGACCACTGGTCGGACGATAATATGGCGAAGAAGCCTTTCTGGCCGCGTCTTTCCAATCAAGCGATAAGTGCGCATAACCCCCAGGAAAGATGGAATGACAGTGACGTGGAGGTTCGAAAGAGTACCTATTTCATGCGGGAATGTTCATTCTTGCGTTGCACGGCGATCACGTTAGCTTACAGTTTACCCAGGAGATGGTTGGACAAGTTGAAACTCCAGAACGTGAAATTGGCGATTAGCACGAACAACCCGTTCTGCATCACGGATTTTAAAATCTGGGACGTGGAGTTGGGGAAAAATGGGTTCAATTACCCGATTCAAAAAACTTATTCAGTGGGTTTGAATGTTAGTTTCTAAACTGAAAACAGATATGATGATGAAAAAATTATGGTATAATGTATTGTTCGCGTGTTTCGTTTTTCTGACCGGATGCAGCGGGTTCCTTGATGTTGTTCCGGATAATGATATCGAAACGATCGAAACTGATTTTGAAAAACGTGAAAACGCTGAAGTGTGGCTCAAATCCTGCTATGTTTTTCTAACTGTAAACGTGGCGGAATCAGCGGGAAATCCGGCATACTTGGGGGCGGACGAGTATTGTGGGGCAGAGTATGTCAGGACGAAGAATGCAGGCTTGGTTCCTGCTTTGTTTATCGGTGACGGTTTACAAATGGCACAATCACCCTATTGTAATGTCTGGCATAAGAACCAGTATTTCGCGGCTATTCGTTATTGCAATATCTTCCTAGAACATATCGATGGGGTATATAATATGGAAGCCGATGAGAAAGCCTTGTGGAAAGCTGAGGTGAAAGCCGTGAAGGCGTTTTATTATTTTGACCTGATGCGCCGTTACGGTCCGATCGTTCTGGTGGATAAGAATATCGATGCTAACGTGAGTATGGAGGAAATGATACAATCCCGCCGCCCGATAGACGAGTGCGTGGATGCCATCGTGAAATTGTGTGACGAGGCTATGGGCGAGTTACCTTATATGAGTGCCAAACCGACAGATCATTCGCTTTACTTCAACAAGGAGGCTGTTGCCACGCTGAAAGCCCTGACGTTGCTCTATGCGGCCTCTCCCTTGTTTAACGGTAATGCTTCCCTGCAAAATTTCGTGAATAGAAACGGGGAAAAGCTTTTCCCGGCTTACGACAAGGAGAAATGGAAAAGGGCTGCCTTGGCGTGCGATACGGCACTTCTTATTTGTAAAGCTGCCGGCAAGGAGTTAATCTCCGGGACGGGTAGCGCTCCCTCTCCGTTGCTCAACAAGCTGATGGATATCGAACGCACGTGGATCGGTGACGGTTATTCCAGTAAAGAATCAATCCTTACCGTTAATAACTCGGATAGCTATGATTACCTGACGAGTATGACGCTGGTGTACTCGCCTTCCCAATCTGATGGGTATTATGATGCGGCTAGTTACGGGTGTTTGGGAGCCCCGATGAAAATGGTGGAGATGTTTTACACCGAACACGGGGTTCCCATTACCGAGGATAAACAATGGGTAGCTTCCAAGTATAGCATGAGTAAAGAGGCGGACGAGAAATACCGTGACGTGTTGCCTTTAGGTGTTGACGTGTTGAGCTTGCATCGTCGCCGCGAACCTCGTTTCTACGCCATGATTGCCGCGGATCGCTCGCAATGGTATCGTGCTTACACTACCGGAGGTGAGGTGACGTACAAGGGAGTGGATATCAAGGTAAGGCAGAACGAGGTGTTGGGTACGAAACTGAAACGGTATGACGAATCTACGCCCCAGAATATTACTGGTTACTGGATCAAGAAATGGTTGAGTTCGGACATACCATTCAGAAATTACCATACAGCTTTGAAAAACAGTCTTAAAAATCCGAGATATATATTCCGTTTGGCGGAACTTTATCTGGCTGCCGCCGAGGCGTGGAATGAATACCTGGACGTGCCGGATGACCGGGTTTATGATCCGTTGGACAAGGTGCGCACCCGCGCAGGAATTCTTGAGGTGCGCGAAGCCTGGCAGGCTTATGCGAAGAATCCCGATAAAGTGACCACGAAAGCCGGTATGCGCGAAATTATCCAACAGGAGTGGAATATCGAGTTCGCTTTCGAGGGACGCCGCTACTGGAACTTGCGCCGCTGGATGACTGCCCCGGAGGAGTTAAACGCCCCGCAGTACGGGTGGAACGTGTTGTCTTCCACGGAGAGAGGTTTTTATTGCGATTACGACCAACCGATGATCGTGTGGAAGAAGCGTAAATTTGAAGCTCCCAAGGATTATTTCACACCGATACGTTCGGAGGACATTCAGATATCCGATATCGTGCAAAACCCGGGGTGGTAACGGATAATGTAGGATTTGCTATATTAAATTGTAAATTTTATAAACAGGCAATTATGAGAAATATATTATTATTGTTGTTGATTATAGGGCTTTGGGCTTGTGATGATGATAAGTCGGGATTTGTTGTTGCCGAATTGCCGGATAACGCTTTCTCGTTCAAACCGATGTCCGGGGGAGCCGTCATGCACTATATCCTTCCTGAGGATCCGGGTATTGTCGGGATTAGGGTGCGTTACAAGGATGAATACGGGAAAGATATGCTTCGGGCTGCCAGCAGTACTTGCGATTCCGTGAAACTGGTCGGTTTTAATAAAGCGACAAGCAATATTCCCGCCCAGGTAAGTTTTTGTTATTATGACGATCGGGAATCCCAGCCGTTTGACGTGACGTTCAGTACTGCTGATTCCGGTCCCGTGACGTTTATAAAAAACGTGAAAGTGCTTTCGAACTGGGGAGGTTTCACGTTGCGGTACAATAATCCGCCGGAAACCACGGGTATGGCTCACGTGTTCTATCTCGGTTACGACCCGGTGACGAATTTGCCCGATACGATTTTGATGACCAGTTTCTTGTTGCAAGAGACGACCGGAGTTGAGGAGGTTAATTACCAGATTAAACAGGACGTGGATACGTACACGGTGATTCTCCGGGTGGAAGATTTCCGCGGTTCCATGGTGGACGAGCGGACGTGGACGGACGTGGAAAAATACGAGATGACTAAACTAATGCCCCAGGATTTTTCTTTCTATTGCGACAATTCCATTGAAGACCCGATAGATAAATTGGGCGTGGAGTATTTATTCGACGGGGACACGAAAGGGTTGGTTTGCTTTCAACCCGGGAACCGGAATAAATGTTGTTCGTTCTTGGCAGGACCTTATGGAGCGGGAGAATATGCGCACCCCATGTATCTGGATTTGAAACAGAACATGATAGTGGCTTCTACCCGTTTTTACTCCATGCTCAAAAATGTGGCGGGACCGACGTGGTATGATTCGGGTAATGGCGGGATGGGAGGTCTCTGTAATGTTTACAATGAAAATGAATTGCCTTGTGAAGTAACACTTTACGGGATAAAGGATGACGGTAAAGCACCGGCTTCATACGAAGAGATGAATCGCTTGGAAGGATGGGAAGAGTTGGGAACGTTCAAGCAAGAAAAAAGATTGTATCCATATACTGATAGATGGTGTAATTATAGTTGGAATACGATGCAGTATCAGGAACTCGATGAAAAAGCATTATTAGCTGCGGAGGCGGAATTCATGGAAATTTTAGTCCCGATGTACGTTCAAGGAGAGAATGGATATCGCTATCTGAAGATTGTTGTTAACGATGTATTCGCTACTGCCGATGCTACTAGTTTTGCGAAATATGAGAATGTTGACAACTATGTTCAATTTCATGAATTAGAAGTTTACACAAACAAGACGAATTGATTATGAAAATAAATAGATATATAGGAATTTTACTCGGAATACTTGTATGCGTGTCCGCCTGCCAGAATGAAAGTTTGGAAGACACGTACAAGGATTATTCGGGCAACGGGGAGATCCGTTATATAGGTAAATGTACTGATCTTCTGGTAAAACCGGGTTGGAAACGCTTGATTGTAACGTGGGCGAATAATATTGATCCTATTATTCGGAATATAAAGGTGAAATGGGCGCAAGGGGGAGTGACGGACTCCGTGTTGTTGGAGCGCGGGACCACGGAATATAGTATTGGGAGTATAAACGGGAAAGAATTGGAAGATGGTAATTATGAAGTTTCCGTGAGCGGGGTGGACGTGAATGGCAATTCCTCTATCGTGACTTCCCTTTTCGCTCGTCCTTACACGTATGCCCATGAAGAGGTATTAGGGTTCAATCGTGTGATTTCCAAGTCGTACGTGATAAAAAATCGTTTGATTCTTTATTTTCTCCAGTGGCAGAGTAATATGGAAAAGGCGGGATTGAGCTACACGAAAAAGGACGGTTCGTTGGGAAACTTTGAATTGACCAAGCAAATTGTCAATAAACTTTATTTGTTGTTGCCGGACGAGATTGATCCTTCGAAACCAATCATTTTGACTCGCAGGGGAAAGTTGCCGGGTTGCGAAGACGTGATTGACTTTGAACCGTATGAATATTCTTCTGCTAGAATATTTGAGGCGGACTTCAAACAGGAAATGAAACGCCAGTACGGTTTTGATGACGAGATTCCGGAGGAATGGGCAGATACCGTGAAAACGCTCTATTTGGATTGGTCAATTCGTTCGTTCGATGATATTTTGAACTTGCCGAATTTGGAAAAGTTGGTACTAGGAAGTCGGCGTTATCTTTTGCCCGAAGCCGTGACCAATGTGAAGTACGGGCAAAGTACTGTCGCTGAAGCAGCGGCTTCGAAATTTGCATTAGATGTATTGCATGAGTTAAATGGTTTGACCGTGGACCGGTACAATAAGCATTACCGTACCGTTAGCAAGAGTTATATTGTGGAGAAAGAAAACACGAATGTCCAGCCGGAGGTAACCCCTCTCGATTTGACCGGATTGAAGATTACCCTGGTTCCTGAAGATAAGGAGGGATTTTCTTCCGAATTGGAAAATTTGACGGACGGTGATTATGCCACGAGTTGGAATCCTATTTATTTGTCCCAGTTCACGACGTATGAATTTACGCTTGATTTGAATAAGTTGGAAAAGTTAAATGGACTTCGTTTGGTGCAGAGAGAATTTTCCCGGACGGGAGAGAATTCCGTTGCCCCAGAGAAGATCATCATTAAGCTTTCTAAAGACAAAGTTCATTGGGTGAATGCCACGTACGTGGAGGAAAATCCGCTGGGAAGGAGTAACGGGGAGATCAATTATGTCCCGTTCTCGAAAGAAGTGAAAGACTCCGAATACCGGTATGTACGATTAACAGTTAGCGCGGGATCTTACATGGAATTCTATTACTCGGGGATCGCGGAAATAAGTCTTTATTAACACGGAAGTGATAAATTAAAGAGAGCAAACGAAGAGGGTGGATTCACCCTCTTTCGTGCTCCAATAATCCTTTAAATTTTAAGACTATGAAGAAAATTATGTTATTGCTGGGAATTTGTTTCTGTATCACGGGAGTGTATGCCCAGCGGTTTGAATCAAAACCGATTGACGACGGGGACTCGTTTGAAATAAGGATTAAAAACTTTAACAAGTTGTTCGGGGAGATGTTTGAACCCGAGAAACTAGCCTCGTTGTCGAAGGAAAAAAAGAAGACCGAGCAACGTGCCGAATGGCGTAACAAGTGCGCGAAAAGATTGATGACGGATAAATTGAAAGAAATACTGAAAGAAGTTGGAGAGACGGAAGGCGGCGGGCTGTGGGTAACGTTTTACATCGATGCAAATGGCAACGTGTTGACCGTGCAGTTTGTAGCGTCCTCCACGGTTTACGTGAAACTGCCCGCCAAAATATTGAAAGAATTGTATAACATGGCGATGAATGAAAAGTTTGATCCCTCTTGTTACGATTTCAATAACCAACGAACTTACGCCGTCGACGGCTTTGATTTGATGAAACGAGCGGTAGGGAAATGAATTAATGGTTATGTAGATTCAATGAAATACGGCTAAAGAGAAATAAAATATTGAAATGCTTATGAAAAGAATACTATTAATTTTCTTGGTCATTTTGTGGTTTACAAGTTGCCAGGAATCACTATTAGAGGATTCTATATCGGAGGTATCAACGGAGAGTGAGTTAAATCTGCTTCGCCCATCGGGTACAAAATATTATGCCATTATCGCTCCCACGTCACCACTGACACCTATGCAAAAGCAATATTTATTAGAATGTTTGTATAGTTTGGAAATGAAATACCCTGAATTAGATGCTGTTATATCAAATATTATGCAGAATAGGGGAGCTTTAATGTTTAAAATGAATTCAAAATTAAGTAGTTACGCTGCATATGATTTTTCTAGTATTGAATTTCAAAGTGATATCTTCATCGAAGATGAACTGGTACTGGAAGAAATTCTGCACGTCGCACAGGATATTAATTACGGTTACGAGGTGATGAGATATGCGACAAAGAACATAGAATTCGAAGCTCGAGTTCTACGGGATATTTGGGAATTACGACGTGCTCAAAGAGAACATTCACCAACATGGTATCCTCGAGCTTTTGAAAAATTTGGAGAATATAATGCATGGCTTGTTAGTCTTAGTTGCGGGAACTTGTTTTTTTTAGGTGTTCCAAAATTTAATGAGTACGTACAAAAATGGAATGATCCTCTTTATGAGCGTTATAATCTTCCTTTTTATCCTGACTTTAATCCAAGCTTTTTGAAATCTTTTGTAGGAGACTCACTATAAATATTTTGAATTATGAAAAAAATAATATTACTTATAAGCTTTTGCTGTTTTGGCTTTATCATGCAAGCGCAAGAGTTTTTAATAGAATCTCTAGGGGGTATAGTGATTCTACCGTTATTATGTACATTTCGAATCGAAATATGAGAGAAGATCGTACTTTACTTTTTCGGTATTTGTCTTCTGATGATGGTAAGCTATTTTCTAAACACGAGGAGTTTCGAAAGAAATGGTTGAAGCAAATTAAAAATGAAGTGCTCACGAGGGAACTTAAGCACAGCTTGAAAGACACGAGCATTTTTGCTGATAAAAGATTTTGGATATATGTTTATTTTGATAAGGAGGGGAAAGTTTTTACTGTTACTTTCGAGATTGAAAAACATATCTATAACCTGTTGCCGGAAAAATGGGTGAAAGAAACATTCAATTTCTTGATGAAAGAAAAGATTAATATAACTGAAATTTGGGAAACCTCTTCTGCCAAGCCTGATGCACTTGCGAGAATGAAATTTTCCGTCAAAGACTTTTTCCTCGGAAAAATCAGAGATCAAAAAGAACTGATAGAAAAACCAACGAAGCCAAAGAGAATATATCCTCCATGTGGTACGTTCACTACCAAGATAAAGCCTGGCTACAGATCCCCCTCGGAAGTGTTTTAAATAAATGATCGAGGTAATAGGAAGAGATTGCTTCGTTCATCATTTGATGTGGATTTTTTATATACAGGTATTAATCACGGGCAAGAAAGAATAAAGGTGACAGAAGAACTTCGAGTAAAATTGAATGATTCGCTTTTTTCCCATTTTTATATGGGTGAAAGTAGTAAGCCATTTCTCGACTCGGGGCATAAAAGAGTGATTTATGATTCATCAAGAGTAAATGATGAGGATGATTTCACGTATAATCTTTTTATCTCAAAAGAAATGGGAGCAGAAAGTGTTTATGACACGCTTTTGAATTTCGCTAAGCAAAATGCGATAGAGATTTGTGATGTGCAAGACACGAGTTTGTTTGTACTTGTTCCAACTCCTTCGGAAGGAATGCTAACGGAAGGGATTGATTTGATGATAGATTATAACTCTATTATGAATTTTTTTTAACAAGCGAGGTCATTACCCAATACTAGTGGTTAACACTATTATTCCATTTTGGGGAGATGTAACTTACACGGGTTGGGATAAAGGCATGAAATTGTACGTGTTGGTAGCCGGTGCAAGTAAGTATGCAGAAGACTGTTACCTATATAACAAGAAAGGGGAATTACCCCCGGAATGGGGACATGGTTATTCCCGGGGGAATAGTGATCAACGAGAAGAAGAAAGAGATTTATTACTGGCTCGTGATCGGGTAGATTGTCGGTCGTGAGAGCTTGAAAAAAGTATCTAAAATAGTTTTCAACCGGGAGGGTATATATTTCTCTCTCCGACGAAGCAAATAGTGGTATTAGTATTTCCGTTAGAGTTTTTTTTTCAGGAAGATCAGGGGGCAAGAAGTTTGGGAAAAATACCCGATAAAGGATCCCTAGGATTAAGTTTAAATAAATGATCGTGGTAGTTGGAATTGGTGGCCTCGTTCATCATTTTTAAACAGTGGAGTGAATGACATAATAAGCGTGTGGTAAGATTATTTGACGGATAAGCCGGAACAAATACTGGGCAAGTTGGTGAATAGTAGCGTTTATCCGTCCAGAAAATCGAGACGAGTGGCGTGAACTAAAGTGGTAAATTGGACAAAAGATAGTCGGGTACCCGCCGGTGCTTCTTTCCGAAGGCATAAATCTATATATATGGAAAAGAATGCACGAGGTGTATCGGCACCTGTAAGGCCAGCCCGTAGAATCAATAACGGGCTTTTTATATTGAATGGCGAGTGTCGCCAGAGATACCTTTATGTCGACATCCTTTTGGTGGAGGCATCGAGGAGTTATTGTCATGTTTATTTGAAAGACGGTACCCGGCTCACGGTAACAAGTCCCTTGTTAGCGTTGGAACGTAAATTACCGTGGCAATTTTTCGCCCGGGTACACCAGAGCTATCTTGTAAACTTGCTTCACGTTGACGCTTTTTTCGGCACTTCGGTAGTCCGTGTCGGTGGAAAACTGATACCCGTCAGTAAACCCTATCGGAAAGAGTTGACTGAAGTGTTTAATATTTTGGAGGACACGTCCAAACGATTGGATAAAAAAGAGGATAAAGAGTAATTTTTAATTATTAGTATAAACCCGCCCGGGGAATGAGTCCACTGGCGGGGAACCCCGGTCGTGGATTACAACCAAAGATTAAAATATTTTGAGGAGTTGGGACGAGGAAAATATTGTACTATCTTTGTGATAATAACCTTAAAAGTAGTTTGGCTATGAAGTACCCGATAGGAATGCAGAGCTTTGACCAGATCATAGAGGACGGTTATGTCTACGTGGATAAGACAGAGATGATATATTCTCTCGTGAAAGGGGGAAAAATTTATTTTTTGAGCCGTCCCCGTCGTTTCGGGAAGAGTTTGTTGGTATCGACCTTGAAGAATTATTTTCTTGGTCGAAAGGAACTTTTCAAGGGGTTGGCGATCGACGAACTGGAGAAAGATTGGTTCACTTATCCGGTATTTCATATTGATTTTAACGGAAGTGATTTCACTGAGGGAGGTGCGTTGGAAAATGTGATTGAAGGATATATTTCTGGTTGGGAGCGTGATTTAGAGATAGTGCCGGACAATTCCCTCGACAGAGGACGACGTTTCATTCGAGTGTTGGCGGAAGTACACGAGCGAACGGGACGTCGTGCGGTGGTGCTTATCGATGAGTATGACAAGCCGATCCTTGATGTGCTTGATACCCGGTTAGAAACGGAGGTCGACGGGAACCGGATGTTGTTAGAAGACCGTAACCGGGGAATCCTGAAAGGTTTTTACTCTGTATTCAAGGCAGCCGATGAGCACTTGCAATTTGTTTTCTTGACAGGGGTGACGAAATTTTCCCAAGTAAGCGTGTTCAGCGGTTTTAATCAACCGAAAGACATCAGCATGGACGGGCGTTACGAAACGCTTTGCGGGATCACGCAAGAGGAGTTGGAAAGCTATTTCGCGGAGGCGATCGTTGCTATGGCAGCGAAAAGGAAGTATGGTGTCGAGGAGATTAAACAATTGTTAAAACGTCAGTATGACGGTTATCATTTTGGCGAAGAGTTGGTGGATGTCTATAACCCGTTCAGTTTGCTGAACGCTTTCGATTCGATGAGAATACAGGATTACTGGTTCCAGAGCGGTACGCCGACTTACTTGATTCGCTTGTTGAATCATGCGCGAGAGAATCTTGATGAGTTGACTGGTCAATATTACGATCCGCGGGAGTTCGTGGATTACAAGGCAGACGTGGAGAAGCCATTACCGATGATCTACCAAAGCGGTT
The DNA here is from genome assembly GCF_046365375.1 of Butyricimonas muris. NCBI lineage: Bacteria > Pseudomonadati > Bacteroidota > Bacteroidia > Bacteroidales > Odoribacteraceae > Butyricimonas > Butyricimonas muris. The sequence goes on from NZ_JBKEIT010000010.1 coordinate 103,562, forward strand.
ATCTCACGATAAAGGATTACAACGTGCGTCGCAACACGTTTTTGCTTGACTTCCCGAACAACGAGGTGAAAAGTGGTTTTCTGACAATGATAGCCTCGGATTACTTGAAACCGAAAGTGCGCGTGAACAACTGGGTACTGAACGTGGTGGATGCGCTGGAGGCAGGCGACACGGAACAATTTCGGGTGCTGTTGACCTCGTTCTTGAGCGACATTCCTTACACGATGCGCCGCAAGGAGAACGAGCGGGAACGGGAGCGTTATTTTCATTATACTTTCTATTTGTTGATGCGTTTAGTGAGTGTCTACACGGTGTACACGGAGAAGCAGCAGAGCGAGGGGCGAGTGGATTGCATCGTGGAGACGGACGCTCACGTTTATATCTTCGAGTTCAAGTTGGATGGAACGGCGGATGAAGCTTTGCACCAGATAGAGGAGAAGGGATACGCTTTGCCTTACTTGAATGACTGTCGTCTATTGCATCGTGTCGGGGTTAGCTTCTCTTCCGAAACGGGGACCGTGGATGATTGGAAGGTGATAGAGTAAATATTCATTATAGGGAATCCCGTTGTAAATGGGGAAAAATCCCGTGGAGAAAAGGGAATATTGACGCTTTAAAGCCGGTACAAAGTCGGTGCAAAGCCGCTCACGGGCGTCTTTGTACCGGGAGTGAGGCGGGCGTGAAAGGGGATTGCGGTGTTAGTTGGAGGGTATTTCATGAGAATGTGTTATTTTATTCGTGTGGTGGTGGGCACGAGGTAATCAAAAGGGAAGAAGTTTCGTGACAAGGGGAAGAACGTTTCGTTCAAAGGGAAAATAGAGTTGTTGACGCTTGTATGGCAAGTTATTTTTGTATCGTTAAATGAAAAATAAACGAATATGGCAATAACGAACAGTACAATTCAAGGGAAAGTGGGAAACGCTATTTTTTATCGGGTTGGGCGGACGAGCCGGGTGAGAAGTATGCCCGCGGGGTATCTTGACGCAAATACTTTGCAACAGCAGGAAAATCGTTCTCGTCTGAGAGTGGCGACCCGTTTTTATCAATGTTTGGCGGAAACTGTCCTCCGGGATGCGTGGAAAGTGGCGGTGGGAGAATCGGGAGTGAACGGTTTCAATTTTTTTATGAAGGTAAACATGATGGTTTTCCGTCCGGATGGCAAGATTGGCGATTTCTCCCGCTTGCAATTGGCCGTGGGTATGATGCAAAAGGTGGATCATTTGTCGGCGATGGTCGGGGATGATGATACCGTGACGTTGACATGGGAGAATGGTCCTAACTTGCCCTCGGCACGGGTGGATGATAGTCTGGTGGTGGTCGTGCTGTACGGGAATCGTTCTTTCACGCCCGTGTTTGTTGAAATCGACGGGGCAACGAGAGGAGACGGGAAAGCAACATTCCGGCTGGAAAGGAAACGGGGTACGGCGGCACATTTGTACAGCTTTTTCCGGGAGAAAGAGGGGAAGGCGTATTCGGGGAGCCAATACATTCGAATTTAAGATTTATGATTTATTGATTCAGTAATTTCTGATTTAGTGATTTACATTTTCAACTTTCAATTTTCAATTAACATGGCAAGAGTAGTTAACAAAAATGAAAAAGGGGGAGAAATGTCCCTATTGTTGCTGCGGCAACTGAAAGAGTACCGGCAGGAGGTTCGGTTGGCGATAGAAACGGCGGCGAACGTGTCGCACAGGTTGATGACCGCCGCGGAAGTTTGCAAGGCGATGGGTATCTCTGCTAATACTTTGCGCCGTTACGAGAAATTGTTTGCTATCCCCGTGCGGAGAATGGGAAACAAGAAGTTTTACTTCGAGGCAGAGGTAAAGAATAGTATTCTCGCGGGATTCAGGTGGTGGAAGGAGTAAAGGGTGTGGTCAGTGCGGTTGGCGAGGTGGTCGACCGCCTGACACTCCCGGCAAGGGAGAAGAAACAACTGGAAACGGATTTGATGCGTGTTTTCGTGGAGTGGGAACAACGGGTGATAGAAGCCCGGTCGGCAGTTCTGGTAGAGGAAGCCCGGGGTACGTGGTTGCAACGATCGTGGCGCCCGATGGTGATGTTAACGTTCGCGGTGATCGTGCTGGTGGGAACATTCGTGAGTTTGCCGATACTTGATGATACCTCCCGATTCTGGGATTTGTTGGAGATCGGGTTAGGCGGCTACGTGATGGGGAGAAGCGGGGAGAAAATCGTGCAAGCCTTCACGGGAAAAAAACGCTTCTAATTTTTGATTTTAGATTTACGATTTATGAGTTCATTTTCAATTTTCAATTCTCAATTTTCAATTGTCAACCACCGTTTGGTGGGAGACGGGGTGAGTCATCTGGTGTGCGCCAAAAACACGCGTAAACTTGTAGGGCCGGATATGATTGTATTGCATTACACGGCTGCGGCAGGTAGCGAGGCTGCAGCAATCTATCTGACAAGGCCTGACGTGAACGCTTCGGCACATCTGGTGATCGGGCGGGAGGGTAAGATTATTCAACTGGTGCCGTTTGACACGGAGGCGTGGCATGCCGGACGGAGTTGGTACGCGGGGCGTTCGGGACTGAATCGTTATTCCATAGGGATCGAACTGGATAATCTCGGATTATTACGCTGGCGTGAAGGTTTGTTTATTGCCGAGTGTGGACGAATCGTTCCGGCAGAGGAAGTTTACACTCATGACTCGGGTGGGAAATTGACTTACTGGCATCGTTACACGAGGGTACAGGCATTGATGAAGGTATGCGAGGTGTTGGAAGAATATTACCCAATCAAAGACGTGGTGGGACATTCGGCTATCACAACGAGAAAGGTGGACCCGGGACCGGCACTGGAATCTGCGCTGAGGGAATGATTTATGATTTTAGATTTTAAATTTTAGATTGAACTCCCTCCCGGCTTCGCCGTACTCCCTCTATAAACAGAGGGAGAGCTGAATTACCTTATATTATTTGGTTCGTGAAGTTGAGGGAGGAGTTCATTTTCAATTTTCAACTTTCAATTTTCAATTATTTTATGGCAGAATTTAATTCTTATTTGTTAGGTAAAGCGAGAAAATCAGTAGGTAACATCACGTTGTGTTACACGAGGAAGAAGAACATCGCGAAGGCGAAGATATTCTCCCGGAAGGATAACCCGACGCCAGAGGCTTTGGCACAGCGGGCGAGGATGAAAACGTTAGTACAGCTATCCCAGAGTCTATTGCCGATCGTGCAGAAAGGCTTCGTGGGGATCGGGAAGGGGACGACGTCGAATGCGTTCGTGGCGTCGAATCAGAAAGCCGTAACGGTGGACGAGAAGAACGTGGCGACAGTAGATTTTGAGAAATTGCTGGTAGCTACCGGGTTGGTGAATCCGCCGAAGGTAACGGTAATGTACGACGAGGAGAGTAAGAAGTACCAGTTCACGCAGGAAGTACAGGAAGAGGAGGACGGGTACGCTTCCGCGGAGGACAAGGTGTATGGTGTATTGTACGAGACGACACGGGGACGGGCGAGACTGGTGGCGTTGAGAGAGCGTGGCGAGAGTGGCAGCACGAGTTGTGCGCTCCCGGAAGAGTGGGACAACACGAACGTGAAGGTGTATTGTTTTGCCACGTTGAAAAACGGGAAAAGGGCGTCGGACAGCTTACTGATTTCTTGATTTCTGATTTTAGATTGGGTGATTTCAGCCGCACGGGGCTTCGCTTTTGGGCGGCTGGAGCCCTTTTGTTTTTAACTTTCAATTTTCAATTGTATGGATTATTTTGTGATAGGAATGTTTACAACGTTGAGTTTTAACTCGGTGTTGTCGCAGGTGGCAGATCACTTGTTTGCCGGCATGGTTAGTATCGTGGGAGGAATCGTGAGTTCGATAGCAGTGGCTTGGGTGAAGCGACGATGGAAGAAACGAGAATAGTATAATTTTGGAATAACTTGTATAGATACTATGAGATTTGTAATTTTTTTCTAACTTTGAGGAGGAAAATATCAAAGTGTCGTGTATGGATCCTTGCAGGAATGATGATGAGCTTACGGTTTTGTTAACACGTTTTAATCGACGTGATACTTCGGCTTTTACTTCCGTGTATATGAAATATTTCACGGAACTTCATACTTACGCTAGGCGTCTTTACGCGACTACTTCAATGGAACCGGATGATGTGGTGCAGGATGTGTTCTGTAATCTCTGGGAGCGGACGGATATTACTTTTGACAGTTTTTTGAAAATAAAGGCTTTCCTGTTTGTTGCGATCAAAAATGGTTACAGGAATTACGTGAATCATTTGGAAGTGGAGCGGAAATATAAAAATGTGGCAGAATTGAATGGCGGTTTTGAGAATGATATCGTGGAAAGTGAACTGGGGGCTTCATTGTTGGAATATGTCGAGCGGATTCCTGATCCCGGGGGGAAAGTGATGAAACTTTATCTGTCGGGTTTCGAGGCGGAAGAGATAGCCGAGAAGTTACGGATGAGTATTCGTACCGTGTATAACACGAAACACCGGGCTATCGGGATGCTGAAAAGGTTTTTTGCCTTAAAATAGAGTCTGGGTAAGTTTTATTTCTCCTTGTATAAGTGGAATAAATTTGTTATATTTGTGTATAATGAAAATAAGATAGTATGCCGACATTGTTTATATTATTTGGATTGCGTTTCTTTTTTTATTCAAACGATCATGAACCGATTCATGTTCATGTGCGTAATGCAGACGGGGAAGCAAGATTTTGTGTGAGTCCGGTATTATTAATAGAAAACAAGGGACTTAAAAATAAAGATTTGAATCTTGCGGCAGCGATTATTGAGGAAAATAAAGAGATTATAATAGAACGCTGGAATGAATATTTTAATAAATGAGAATATGATAAAAGTTAAGAAAGTTTGGTTGGATAACGAACGCATTTTTATTGAGACGGATAAAGGCGAAGTGAAAAGTCATCCTTTCTCGTGGTTTCCGCGTTTGTTTAAGGCCACACCGGAGGAAAGAAGAAAATTTGAGTTGTCCCCTTTTGGAATTCATTGGCCGGAATTAGATGAAGACTTGTGTTTTGAGGGTTTTTTCGAGTTTTCTAAAATATAGTAAGCGAGGTGTGTTTTAACACACCTCTTAGTCCAGTTTCAGTACGGCAAGGAATGCTTTCTGCGGCACTTCGACGTTACCGATTTGTTTCATTCGCTTCTTTCCTTTTTTCTGTTTTTCCAATAGTTTACGTTTACGGGAGATATCACCACCGTAGCATTTTGCCGTCACGTCCTTGCGAACAGCCTTGATTGTTTCGCGAGATATGATCTTCGCTCCAATGGCAGCCTGTATGGCGATATCGAATTGTTGGCGGGGAATCAGTTCTTTCAATTTCTCGCAAATGCGCTTCCCGAAGGAGTAAGCATTGTCGAAATGGATAAGGGCGGACAGGGCGTCCACGGATTCACCGTTGAGCAGGATATCCAGTTTCACCAGATTTGCCCGACGATAACCGATCTGGAAATAGTCGAAAGAGGCGTATCCTTTCGTGATACTTTTCAGTTTGTCGTAGAAGTCGAAGACGATTTCAGCTAGTGGCATCTCGTAATTCAACTCGATACGATTTCCGGTCAGGTAATGTTGCTTTATCAGTATCCCGCGTTTACCGAGACAAAGCGTCATGATTTGTCCGATATAATCCGTGGGGGTGATGATTTGTGCCTTGATATAAGGTTCCTCGATATAATCCAGTACGGTAGGTGACGGCATATCCGAGGGGTTGTGCATCTCGAAGGATTCGCCTTTTGTGGTGTGGGCGATATACATTACGTTGGGAACCGTGGTGATAACGTTCATGTCGAACTCGCGGTCGAGGCGTTCCTGCACGATTTCCATGTGCAACATGCCCAAGAATCCGCAACGGAACCCGAAGCCCAAGGCGGCAGAAGATTCCGGCTCAAAGGTTAACGAGGCATCGTTTAATTGCAATTTCTCGATAGAAGTACGCAAGTCTTCATAATCTTCCGAATCAATGGGATAAATTCCGGCAAAAACCATAGGTTTCACCTCTTCGAATCCCTCGATCGCGGTTTCACACGGGCGACTGACATGGGTGATGGTATCACCGACTTTTACTTCGGACGAAGTTTTAATTCCCGAGATAATATATCCCACATCCCCGGTGCATAATTCGTTACGGGGTTCCTGTTCCAGACGCAATACTCCAATCTCGTCAGCATCGTACTCTTTGGCTGTACTGACAAATTTCACTTTATCACCTTTCTTCAAGCTGCCGTTCATGATCCGGCAATAGGTAATAATCCCTCGGAATGAATTGAATTCCGAGTCGAAAACCAGAGCTTGAAGAGGAGCGTCCGGATCTCCCGTGGGAGCCGGAATCCGTTCGACCACGGCTTCCAGAATTTTGTCCACACCCAATCCCGTTTTTCCGCTAGCCTCAAGGATATCTTCCCGGTCGCAACCGAGCAATTCCTCGATCTGGTCCTTTACCTCTTCGGGCATGGCGTTCGGCATATCCATTTTATTGAGTACCGGGATAATCTCCAGGTTATTGTCGATGGCGAGATAGAGGTTCGATATCGTCTGTGCTTGAATCCCCTGAGTGGCATCCACGATCAGCAAAGCTCCTTCGCAAGCGGCTATCGAGCGTGAAACCTCGTACGAGAAGTCCACGTGTCCCGGGGTATCAATCAAGTTAAGGACGTATTTTTCGCCTTTATAATTGTAGTCCATCTGTATAGCATGGCTCTTGATGGTAATTCCCCGTTCTCGCTCCAAGTCCATATCGTCAAGCACTTGTGCTTGCAAATCTTTCCCCACGACAGTCCCTGTCGTTTCCAACAAACGGTCGGCAAGAGTACTCTTGCCATGATCAATATGCGCTATGATACAGAAATTTCTAATGTTCTTCATTCGGGTGTAAAACTCTAAATTAGGGTGCAAAGATAGTGATTTTCTTGTTATAAAAAAAGAGAGTATCTCGATGACAGAGATACTCTCTTTGTGATATGGTATCGTATGGATTTATTATAAAATCGGTTTTCCATTATAGGTAACCGACTTCAGTAATGCTTTCGCGTTTTTCACGGCTTTGGAGGGAAGCGGGGAGTAGTTTACTTTCGTGGTCATGGATTGTGCTTCCGAATCCAACATCCAATCTAAAAGTTTTAGCGTTTCTTCTGCTTGTGCCAGACTCCTGTTGGCATAGGCTTGTTCCTTGTACAGGAGAATCCATGTAAAGCAGCTGATCGGGTAAGCATCCGGTGCGGTGGAATTGGTAATCATCGTGCGGGTGTCGGCGGGCATGTCTCCTTTGGCGGCGGCGGAGATACTTTCCGTGTTCGGGTTGATGAACTTTCCGGCTGCATTTTTCATTTGCGCGAATTGGATTTTCATGGCAAAGGCGTACTCGGAACCCACGTAACCGATAGAACCCACGGTCTGGCTGATTACCCCGGCAACACCCGGATTGCCTTTAGCTGCCATTCCTGCCGGCCATTTCAATGATTTTCCGGTACCGATTTTTTCTGCCCATTCCGGGCTGATTTTGGTCATATAGTCACTGAACACGAAAGTGGTTCCACTACCGTCTGAGCGATACACGGGACTCATGTCTTTGTCGGGTAAATTTACTCCGGGGTTGATAGCGGCAATGCGGCTGTCGTTCCATTTGGTGATTTTACCCATGTAAATGTCTGCCACTATCTCTCCGGTTAATTTCAGATTATCTACTCCCGGAAGATTGTAGGCTAACACCACGGCTCCCATACAAGTCGGGATGTGGATCACCGCGGCGGGCATTTCGCTCATTTCTTTGTCTGAAAGGTAAGCATCCGAACCTCCGAAATCCACGATTTTATCTTTCAGGCTGCGGATACCTCCACCGCTGCCGATTCCCCCGTAAGTGACGGAATTCCCGGTTTTGTCCTGATAGGTCTTGAATGCTAGGTTGTAGAACGGAAGAGGGAAGGTAGCCCCGGCTCCCGAGATAGATACTTTTTTGTTGGGAGTGGTTTCCCCATTCGTCGCGTTGCTGTTGAAAATAACAGCTAACATTAAAATTGTTGTTAGAAATAAGTTTTTCATTTTCTATTCATTTAAGTAATCTGTTTTCTATCTTTTTACGACCGCAATTTCCGCTGATATTGTGAATCTTTTGTTACAGCACAGATACTTAATTGTTAAGAATATATGGGTCCATAAGGTCTATAATGTCTGTAATGTCCATAAGGTCACGGGTGTTCTTCGGACAATATTTATTGACAGCTGAAGCTATTGTAAACAAAGTGCCCCACAGGGGGCTGTGGACTTTCGACCTTATGGACTTTATAGACCTTATGGACTTACTTCGTGGTTTCTTGTGGTAAAATCAAGTTAAGTACGACTCCGAGTAAAGCGGCAAGTCCGATTCCCGACATGGAAAAGTTGCCCCATTGGAAGGCGGCACCGCCGATACCGAAAGTCAGGATGAGGGAAACGACAATCATATTTCTGGTTTTCGAGAGATCCACTTTGTTTTGGATCAGGTTGCTCATGCCCAGTGAAGCGATAGTGCCGAAAAGCAGTAACATGATACCACCCAGCACGGGGGCGGGGATGGATTTCAAGAAAGCGCTTATTTTACCGAAAATAGAGAAAATAATACCTGTAACAGCGGCAATCCGGATGACTGCCGGGCTGGTTACTTTCGTCAAGGAAACGGCGCCTGTTACTTCAGAGTAAGTTGTTACCGGGGGACCGCCGATGAGTCCGGCAAAAACACAGGCAATACCGTCACCCAGCAAGGTGCGGTGTAACCCGGGATTCTTGATAAAATCTTTGCCCGTGACGCTATTCACGGCGTAGACATCCCCGATATGCTCGATGACGGGAGCGATGGCCACGGGTATCATAAACAGAATGGCTTCCCACGAGAAATCCGGGGTTATAAATTGAGGCAAGGAAAACCACGGGGCTTCCTTTACGGGAGTCGTGTTTATGCCATAAAAGAAAAATGCCACGAGATAGCCCACGATAATCCCGCAAAAAATAGGGATTAGTTTTAAAAGTCCTCTTCCTTTCAAAGAAACAACGACAGCGGTGACGAGAGCGGTTAGGGCAAGAATCCAATTCTCGCTAGCCATTTTCACGCCGGCTCCGGCGAGAGATAACCCGATCAGAATAATGACCGGACCGATAACAATCGGGGGAAACAGTCTTTTTATAAAGTCCGTGCCTCGCCATTTGACGAGCAGACTCATGACTCCATATACCGCACCCACGGCAACCATGCCGGAGAGAGCTCCTGCCATGCCGTACAATTCCGCGGCTTTTATGATGGGAGCGATAAAAGCGAAACTACTGCCGAGGAAGATAGGTACGATACCTTTGGTCACAAGGTGGAAAAGCAATGTCCCGATTCCTGCTGTGAGAAGCGCGGTGGACGGGTCAAGCCCGACAAGTAGAGGAACGAGTACGGTAGAACCGAAAGCGACGAAAAGAAATTGTACGCCGACAACTCCTTTTTGGAAGGTAGAGAGACGATTTGTTTCCATTATGTAGTGTTTAAAACTCAACAAAGGTAAATATTCGACGTCGGTTTTCAAAAAAAGCCTTACTTTTGTGCTTAAATGTTTGTATAAAAAACAAGAACGTATGATAAAATCAATGACCGGTTTCGGTAAAGCAACAGCAGACTACGGAACGAAGAAAGTAATTGTCGAAGTAAAAAGCTTGAATTCAAAGCAATTGGATATTAATCTTAGAACCCCGAGTCTTTACAAGGAGAAAGATATCGAGATCCGGAATATGATTAAAAATGTGTTGGAACGCGGTAAGGTGGATATGTATATCTATTTTGATAACGCGGAGGAAGAAAAAGGAGTCGCGGTGAATCAGGCGGTGGTGAAACAATATTACAACCAGATGAACGAGGTGGCTTCGTCTTTGGGTATTGAGATAGATAAAGGGGAATTACTACAAACCGTGATGCGTTTCCCGGATACCATGCAGGTGAAGATGGATGAATTGGATGAGGAAGCTTGGAATGCTTTGAGAAGTGCTATCGAGAAAGCCTTGTCCGACGTGGATCAATTCCGCGTACAGGAGGGAAAGGTATTGATTGCCGATATATTGAAACGTGTAGATTTAATCAAGAGTCTATCTGCCGAAGTCCCCCGCTTCGAGAAACAACGCGTGGTGACGATTAAACAGCGTTTGCAGGACAAAATGAAAGAGTGGGGCGAAATCAAAAATATCGACGAGAACCGTTTAGAGCAGGAAATCATCTATTATCTTGAGAAACTTGATATCACGGAAGAGAAAGTTCGTCTTGCCAACCATTGTAAATACTTTATCGAAACTGTCGAGAAAGAAGTTGCTCCCGGTCGTAAACTCGGATTTATAGCCCAAGAAATCGGTCGTGAAATCAACACCATGGGTTCCAAGGCTAACGATCACGACATTCAAAAGCTCGTCGTCCGCATGAAAGATGAACTTGAAAAGATAAAAGAACAGAGCCTTAATGTGTTATAAGTCCGTAAGGTCTGTAAGGTCCATAAAGTCCATAAGGTCATGAAAATAGAGAGATTTGAAGAAATTCTTGCTTGGCAGAAAGCTAAGGAGTTAACAAAAAATATTTATAAATTGTTGGCTCCAATAAAGGACTATGGTTTTAAAGAGCAGATACAACGGGCTGCTGTTTCTGTCATGAATAATGTTGCAGAAGGTTTTGAACGTCGATCAGATAAAGAATTTAAGCACTTCCTTTTTGTTGCTAAAGGATCTTGTGGAGAGGTTCGTTCAATGTTAATATTAGCCAAAGAATTGGATTATATAGAAAAGAATACTTGTGCCGATTTGATTTTGGAAACAGAAAGAATCTCCAAAATGTTATCGAATTTTATAAAAATGTTAGATTAACAAAGAAGGACCTTATAGACCTTATGGACTTTATGGACCTTATAGACTTATAATTAATAATGAAAAAAGTGATTATTTTCTCAGCTCCCAGTGGTTCCGGGAAAAGTACTATTGTGAATTATCTGCTCTCCCGGGGTTTGGGATTGGAATTTTCGATTTCAGCGACGTGCAGATCGCCGAGAGGGGAAGAGCGGCATGGGAAGGAATATTATTTCTTTTCGACGGATGAATTTAGACAGAAGATCGATAAGGATGATTTTTTGGAGTGGGAACAGGTTTATCCGGGTTGTTATTACGGGACACTGAAGAGCGAGTTGGAAAGGATTTGGGCGAAGGGGCATACGGTCGTATTCGACGTGGATGTTGTCGGGGGCGTGAATATCAAGAAGATATTCGGGGAACGGGCTCTTTCTATTTTTGTGCAAGCGCCATCCGTGGAGGTTTTACGTCAGCGATTAGAGTCCCGGGGTACCGATTCCGCGGAGAAGATCGAGGAGCGGGTGGCGAAAGCGGAATATGAAATGACCTTTGCCGATAAATTTGATATCGTCGTAGTGAACGATAAGCTGGAAAGTGCTCTGGAGCAGGCGGAAAAAGCGGTAAGAGATTTTTTGAAATAGTTATGGCGGTGCAGGATGAAAAGGGATACAGGCAGCCCGTGACGGCTCTTTTTTTCGGTTCGTTCAACCCGATCCATAACGGTCACGTGGGAATTGCCCGCTATTTATTGGATAATAAATTGTGCGACGAGGTATGGTTTGTTATCAGTCCCTGTAATCCTTTTAAAATCAATCGGTTCCTTTTGTTGGAGGCAGACCGTCTGCGAATTGTTGAGGCAGCTATTGCCGACGATCCCCGGATGCGAGCCTGTGACATTGAGTTCACCATGCCTAAACCCTCTTACACGGTGGATACACTGCATTTATTGTTCGAGAAATACCCGGGGCGGGAATTCGTTTTGGTCATTGGTGGGGATAATGTCGAGAATTTTACGAAGTGGAAAGACTATCGTTGGATCGTGCAACATTGCCCTATTTTCGTGTATCCCCGGTTAGGAATAGACGTGACTGTCGGGCAATTCCCGGGAATGCGGATGATAGATGCTCCTTTGTTTCCCTTGTCCGCGACAGAAATCCGGGAAATGATTATTCAAAAGAAAGATATTACCGGCTTGGTTCCGGATGCGATTTTGTCGCTGGTGAAAGAATTTTACGGGTAGTCTATAAAAATAAGTGAGCTTGTAAATTCAACGTAAAACAAGTTGGCAGAGATATTTTACATCCAATTACGTGCTCACTTATTCACAGAACAATGCTTGTTGGAAAATTGGGGTAGAGGAAAATCGTGGACACTCACGATAGACATCTGGCCAGCTTCAATTCCCGAAAGCCACATAAACAGTTACGTCTTGGCAGGTTTTCTGACTTGCTTCCTTTTCGTCGCCTTCCCATCTATGTACAGACAGTGGCAGTAGAGACTAAAGTTATGAAGCTTACAGCTGCGGGTACAGTTCCCGACTCTCACGGGATTCCCTTCTAATGTTACGACTAACATTAACTCTCCAATACATTCACAAACGTAGGGAAAATAATTGAAAATTGAAAATGGAGAATTGAAAATTATTTCTGAAGGACTTTTTTGGTTTTTGTATAATTATGAAGCGGATTGTATAATTATGCGAGTTGTTTTATTTGTATTGTATTGATATGTAGTGTAATACAATAATTTTTCAAGCCACGAAAACGTTGTAAAAAGTCGAAAACAAGTTGTACTTTTGTGCCGTTAACGAGTGCGATTAATAAGTCGAATAATAAATGAATTTAGTATGGGATTTGTAACTAAGGAGAAATTATTCTCTAAGGATTTCTTTATCACTTATGCTTGGTTGCTGGGTGGTTGTTTCGTGTTTGCCGTGGGTGCAGTGATGTTTGCGGAGCCTTATGGTTTTGCTCCGGGAGGCACCTATGGTTTGTCAATGGTATTCCATCATTTGTGGGGTTGGAGAACAGAACTTTCCGCTCTTTGTATGGACATCCCGTTGTTGTTGTTGGGAATTTATTTCCTGGGAGCGAAGTTCGGAATTAAAACAGTGATCTGTACATTTGCTATCCCCAGTTTCATGTGGTTGATCCACCAGACGTACGGTTTTGATGCTTTGTTGGAGCCCGGTATCACGGAGCGTACAATGCTTCAGGAACCCTTGTTGTCATCTATTTTCGGTGGTATCGTTTACGGTATCGGTATCGGTATGATTTTTAAGTCCCGTGCTACCTCCGGGGGATCGGATATCATCGCCATGATCTTGAACAAGTACACGCATATTTCTCTCGGTACACTGGTAATTATCGTCGACTGTACGATTACCTTAACTACCGTGGTGGCTTTCGGGGATTGGAAATTGCCGATGTACTCTTGGATTATTGTCTTCATAGAAGGTAAAGTGATCGATTTGATCGTGGAAGGTGCTTCCGTGCACAAGACCTTGATGATCGTGACGAAGGAGGTTGATACAGTCAAGAATATCATCTTGAACGACATCAACCGCGGAGCGACAATTCTTCCGGCAATCGGTGCTTATAAAGGAGAATCTCGCGAAATTGTTTACACGATTCTTACCCGTCGTGAAATGATGATCTTGCGTCATCGTATTCGTGAAATCGATCCGGATGCTTTTATCAACGTGATCGACTCCCGGGAGATACTTGGAAGGGGATTCAAGTCGTTGAAGAATGACGAATAAAAAGTGGCTTAGGCCACTTTTTTTATATCTGTTATTTTAATTTCCTGTCTTGGTAAGGAACAATCTCTTTCATCTTCCGGTAATCGAGACCGTCAAAATTAACAAGTACGTTATTGCCAAAATGTATACTGAAAACATCTCCCGTGTCTGCCCAAACTTTTACTTTAGCAGCTTCTTTATTCTCTAGATTGTCTTCGAGAGGATTACGATACAAGTTTACCTCGTAATACATCCTGTTTTTATTTTTGTCATGTTCTTTCCATGTTTTGCTACAAATCTTTGGAGGAAGATACTTTTGGTAATAATGCTTCATTTCGCCTTGTCCCACGTTTACCATGGTTGTGGAATCGGTCAAGGGCCTTTGGTATTCTCGGTAATAGCCCGGCCCTATTGTTAATACTGCTTCTTTACTAAGTTGCAGGAGCAATGAATCTCGTGTATTGGCAACTAAAGAGTCTAACCGCACTTTTTTCCGTTGAGGATCTAATTCCAAACCACTTTGCATGAGTGGAAGCAGGAATTTGTTGCGTCCCCGGGTATCTGAGATTTCTTCCATAAGGGCGCCACTTAATTTTATCTCGATCCCATTGCCGAATTTGACTTGGCGTAATTCGCTGGTTTTTGCCCATATCTCTATTTGAGCCGAATAGTTTCGAGAAAAATATTCTTCTCTGCCATCGTAAAGATAGGATACAATGTAATACTTGTATCTGCCGAATTCTCTTTCCTCTTTGTCTGTTGGTCCTTTACGAGGATCTATTGGGATGTATGCTGCTGAAATTGTTATAGAACGTCCCCCGTCATCCAAACTGATGCCTTTGGTTATTTCCGGCTTGTAATCTTCCCGGTAATATTCGGGAGCAAACTTTTCCATGAAAATACGGCACCATGAAGATAATGTGCTATCTCTGCTATCATCCGAGTAGAACGGATCGTCTAAATTGAGAGAATTACGAATAGGGCGAAGGGGAGGTAGAGGAACCTCGTGTCTTTGCTGATAAGGTATAATTGTATCTTGAAAATGTCCGGGTTCATTATAGGCGCGATAGCCATTCCCAAAAGCGATAAAAAATGGTTTTCGGGTATCGATGTTTATATATACTTCCGCGGCGTAATCACACCAAAGGTCTTCTTCACGCGGCTTGCTGGCAAAACTAACACTAAAGAAACGGAATTTCCCTTTCGAGCCTGTCCAACTTTCTCCGCTGCCGTCAATCTTTACTTCCCGGTCTGCCCGGTAATAATCCGGTCCATGTTTGAGTACCGTTTTTTTAGCGATTTCTACTAAAATACTATCCCGTTTTTCTGTGGGGAGTAGCATTAAATCAATCTTTTGAGCATAACTATTTGAAATAAAAAATAATAAAAGAAAGATCGTTATATGGAGGGGATGCTTTTTCATAAAAATGTCATTATGCATCCAAATGTAATATTTATTCGGCATAATAACAAAAAAAAGAGCCTTTCGGCTCTTTTTTTAATACATATCTGTGATATCCCAGACGAAAGCCCGGATTCCGTTTTCTTTGTTTACCTCGTCCAGATTCTTGACGTATTTCAGAATCAAGGGAACCATCTCTTCTTCAACAACGGTTAAAGTGGCGGAGTTCATTTCCGGCCATGTATGGCTACCCATTCTGGGTTCGCCATCCGTGGTCCCTGCCCCGTTGATTAGCGGCCATTGCGTGAATCCCCGCACTTGCAATTGGTCAAGGATATAAGCGACACGCTCTGTCAAGGCTTGATTATATGTGATAAATACTGCTTTTTTCATATTGACTATGTTTAATTTTGATTTTAGATTTACGATTAGCAACCGGACGGGTCTTTTCAAAATCGTAAATCTAAAATCATAAATGTGATTTATTTTTTCTTCGGGAGATCTCTTTCCGCGTCGAAATCACTCATGAACTTAAATTGTTTTCTGAGGTTTTTCTGTTTGTCACGGCTTCCGCTCTTGTCCATGGCCGCGTATACGGCGGGTACGATCAACATGGTGATGATCGTGGAGAAAATCATACCACCGATCACGGCGATACCCATCGGGCGCCATGTTTCAGAACCTTCACCCACGCTCAATGCCATCGGCACCATACCCAGAATAGTCGTCAACGACGTCATCAATACCGGACGCAAACGAGAACGACAAGCTTGGGCGATTGCGTCGTACAAGCGGATTCCGCGTTCACGCATCAAGTTGATAAAGTCGATCAGCACGATACCGTTCTTTGTCACGATACCCACCAACATAACGGCTCCCAAGGCGGCAACGATACTCAATGTCGTGTTCGTGATCAACAATGCAAGGATCACACCGGTAAATGCGAACGGGATAGCCAACATGATGATAAACGGCATCTTGAATGACTCGAACTGTGCCGCCATCACGATGTACACTAACATCAACGACAGTAACAACAACATGATCAAAGAACTGAACGATTCCTGTTGATCCTCGTAACTACCTCCGATGTACAAGCTCACGTCTTGCGGAACATCTTCCAAGTTATTGATGAGAGTTTGTGCTGCTTCCGCGATATCTCCCAATGCAACTCCCGCTGCCGGGGTAATAGATACTTTCAAGATACGCTGTTTACTCTTGCGCTCGATGTTTGGCGGAGAGAAGAACTCTTCAATCGTTCCGAGTTCTTGTAAACGAACCTTTTCTCCTTTACCGTCAACAATAATGATATTCTCGATCTCGGACAGGGTTGAACGATATTTCTCGTCGAAACGTACGATAATATCATATTCCTCTCCGTTTTCTTTGTATTTACTGTTCCGGTACCCGTAGATGCGGTTACGCAAGTACGAACCGACCTCGGAAGTTGTCAACCCGTGACGGGCCAGTTTGTTCTGATCCAGTACCACGCGAAGTTCTGACTTATCCTCGTCCCGGCTGATCTTGATATCCTCCGCGCCGGGGATAGAACGGGCTTCAGTGGCAATCTGGTGTGCCAGATTGGTCGTCGTGTTGAAATCGTGTCCCATGATCTCGACGTCTACCGTGTTACCGCCCATGGAGCCACCGCTCGATGTGGTTACCGTGTATTGCAGGATGTCCGGGAATTGTTTCAAGATTCCGCGCACTTGGTCGGCAATCTCGAATACGCTACGTTTACGGTCTTTTATATCTACCGTTCTCAGACGCATGTTCAGAATATTGTTACCCGTGCTGTTCATCATGGAAGCGAAAGATGCTTCTTCCTCGCTACCGTATGAAAGGTTGATCAGCGTGATTTCCGGGATACTGTTGCGAATCACCGAGTCTATATCTAATGCCACTTTCTTCGTTACCTCCACGCGCTGGCCGGATTGCATCTTGGCGTACACGTTCATGTAGTTCTGGTCATTCTGGGGCATAAAGTCCGTCTTGATCAGTTTAGCGAGGAACAGTGAGGCAAAGAACAGGGCGAACATGGACACGATCGTTACCGATTTGTGAACAAGTACCCAACGAATCAAACGTTCGTACACGTTATCCAACTTCTCCAGCATCCGGGATACGAAGTTATAGAAACTGAATTTCTTGCTGTCCGTTTTCTCTTGGATTTTCATCAATTGAGAACAAAGCATCGGGGTTAACGAGATAGCCGTTACGGTTGAAGTACATACCGTGATACAAACGATCCAACCCAATTGCTTGAACAGGATACCTGTCATACCGCTTACCAGCGTCAACGGGAAGAACACGGCTACGGTAACCAGCGTGGTCACGATTACAGACAACCAAACCTCGTTCGTACCGTATTTTGCCGCTTCACGCGGACGGCTACCGCGGTCGATATGTTTCGTGACGTTTTCCAGTACCACGATGGCGTCGTCCACCACCATACCGATTGCAATGGAGAGGGATGACAGAGAGATGATATTCAATGATTCTCCTGTCGCGAACAAGTAGATAAAGGCAACAATCAAAGAAATCGGGATTGTCAGCGCGATGATAAAAGTAGCACGCCAGCGTCCCAAGAACAGGAACACGACCAAAACCACGAAAATCAAAGCGTACATCAAAGAGTCCTGCAAGTTGTTGATGGACTTAACGATAAAGTCCGAGTTATCCGAGATGATCTGGAATTTGATATCTGTCGGCAACTCTTTCAAGGTTTGCTCGATCTCTTTTTTAGCTTGTTTTGCCACGGCAACGGCATTCGCGTCCGTTTGTTTAGTTACCATCAATACACCACCCCGACCTCTGTTGATGGATTGTTCAAGGGTAATATCTTTCAAGGTATCACGAACGTTTGCCACGTCGCGCAAGTAAATAATCTTGTTGTTTTGGGTTCCCAGTACAATATTCTTGATCTGGTCACTTTCCTCGAATTCTCCTTCCACGCGTAGGGTATAGTCCATGTCACCCATTTTCACGTTACCGGAAGAAATGTCCTTGTTCTCTGCGAGAATCTTACTACCGATCTGTTCCAGCGTCAAGTTATAAGCGTCAAGTTTGTTCGGGTCAAGATCCACGTAAACCACACGTTCCGGGGCTCCGGCAACGATAACGGATGCTACTCCGTCCACGCGGTTCAACCGGGTGATTAACTTATCGTCCAGAATCTTGTCGATACCGGGGTAGGACTCTTCTGCCGTGATAGCGTATATCAAGATAGGCATCATCGACGTGTTGAAACGCATGATCGTGGGGCGGTCGATGTCATCCGGAAGGTTGTTCATCGCTTTATCCACGGCATCCCGCACGTCATTAGATGCTTCGTCAAGGTTTACTTCCCATTCGAACTCCAGTGACACAACGGCCAGGTTATCGTAGGAAGTGGAAGTCATTTCTTTCAAGTCGTCCACCGAGTTCAACTGGTCCTCGAGGATTTTGGCAACGTTCTCTTCAATATCTGCGGCATTCGCACCCGGGTAGGTAGCCATTACCGTGATGTAAGGCGGGTCCATTTTGGGGTACTGGTCCACCGGCAATTGTATATAAGAGGCAATACCCAATACCATGATGGCAAGGAAAACCATTAAGGTAGAAATGGGTTTATTGACCGCTGTATTGTATATACTCATATTTCGAATTTTAAATTTTAGATTTTAAATTTTAGATCGAGGGTAAATCCGCGATCCAAATGATTTATTTCGTGATAGAAATCGGAGAACCGTCCACCAATCTACCTTGTCCGACAACAACAAGTTCGTCACCCTCGTGAATGTCGTTACTGATCAATTCTACCTGATCCTCGAAACGTCTGCCGAGTTTCACTGCCACGCGTTTTGCCTTACCGTCCTTGTTCAAGAACACGTAGCGGTCGTTAGAACCTTGTAGTTTCAACACGGCGATAGCCGGGGCAACCACGGTTTCCGTGTTACCGATGAAGAAATTGATAGTTCCGTACATACCCGGTCTTAACGCTTCGTCACTATTCGGTATTTTGACCTCAACGGTGAACGTTCTGGAAGCCGGGTCGATGCTCGGGTAAACAATGTTTACCGTACCCTCGAACACACGGTCGGGATAAATATTGCTCTTCAATTGAACTTTCGTTCCGGGTTTCACGGTTAGGTAATATTGCTCGGACAAATTCACGTATGCCTTTACCGGGTTGATTTTCTCGATAGCGATGACAGAAGGCTTCGTCGCTCCACCGAACGAACCGCCGGTGTAAAGTTCCTTGTCCTCGAAATATTTCCCGGTAACGATACCGTCAAAAGGAGCCTCCATGCGCGTGTTCTCTTTCAAGAATGCCACGTTTGATTTTGCCACCTCGTATTGGGTTACGGCTGCATCATAAGCTTGTTTGGAAATACTTCCCGTTTTATTCAACTGAACGGCACGATTGTATTCTGTTTCCAAGTTTTTCAATTGAACTTCGGCTTGGATAAGGTTTGTTTTATCCATTTCGACCAACAGTTGTCCTTTCTTGATCCGGTCGCCTACTTCAACGTAAATCTTTTCAATTCTTCCCGTGGCTGCCGGGGCATAGAAAACCTGTTTGTCGGCTTCCAAGTTGGCGGCGTAATCCAAGGTTTTGGCTATATCCGTTCTTTCCAGTTTTTGCACCTTCACGGGAATAGCTTCGTCAACGTCTTTTTGTGACGCTTTATCTTTGTTACCGGAGCAACCGGCAAGCATAGCTAACGCTATTGTCGATAGAATAAGATTCTTTACCATTGTATTTCTTTTTTGTTTTTATTATTCAAAGTTGTTTATCGCGGAAGTTGGTTATACAATTTTTCCAGACTTACCTGTGCTTGCAACAACGTGAGAACGGCCTCCGTGTAATTTGTTTCTGCCTGCAGGTAGTTCGTGTTTGCTTGAGTCAGATCCAAACTGGATACAGCCCCTTGTTCGTATTTCCTCTGGTAGTTCTGCAATACCCGCGTGGCAACGTCGATATTCTCTTTTTGCAAACTGTAATTCTCCATGGCATTTTTCAAGTTGAATTTCAATTGCTCGTCCTGCACGTTCAACTGGTCTTCCAACAGGCTCTTCTGCAAGTAAGTTTGCTCCAGCGTGATTTTAGCTTGTTTTACTTTGGAGTCGCGCTGCATACCCGAGAAGATCGGGATATTCATGGTCAAGCCTGCCGTGTGCTTCGGGCTCATGTCCAGAGCCGGTTTCAAAATCTTGTAATTGAAATTGTACGAACCGGCGATCGTGGGAGCGTAACTCCATTTCTCGATGCCCAGCAACTTCTTGTTCAACTCGGTTTGCGTGTTGATCAACTGATAGCTCACGTTGTTGTTGATATCGAATTTCTCCAGGTACAAACGACTGGATTTATCGTTATCGAGGAACACGTCCAACCCGTCCGAAAGTTTAACCGGGGCCCCGGCCTCCAAACCGAGTTGCAGGCGCAACAGGTTGTAGTTTACCGCTACCGTTCTTTCCATCGACAGCATACTGTTTTTCAGCTGTCCCACGTTGATACGGATTTGGTCTACATCGGTGATTTCAACCGTTCCGGCGTTATACATGTTTTCCGTGTGCTTGTAAATCTCGTTCATATTCTCCAGGTTCTGGCGCAGGATTTCCAACATCCGTTCCGTCACGAGTACCGTGTAATATGAATTATAGATATTCTCGACGATATCCAGTTCCGATGATTCAACTTCTTGTTCCGTCATTCTCACGGCAATCTTACTGGTCTGCATTCCCAGTATCCATTCACCACTGAACAACAATTGTTGCAGGCTGACTCCGAGATTCGACTGGTCTTTCATTTTGATAGTTTGTCCGCCAAAGTCCATCTTGTACCCGAAATTCGTGGTGTAAGTCATTGTACCGTTAATCTGTGGCAATCCCTGTGATACGGATTCCCGAACCTTTTGGCGGTACAGCTCGATGTTCATCTGCGAGGCCTGTAATTCTTTGTTGTGCTTGATGGCAAACTCTACTGCTTGTTGCAGCGAGATCGTTTGCGGTGCTTCTTGTGCGTGAAGCATCCAAGGCACGATAAGCATTAGTAGGAAGAGTGTCATTCCTTTTTTCATAGATTATAGTTTTTAATTATTTATATTTTCCGGGAAATTCTCACGCGTTTTTTCTCTCAATACAAATCTCATACCAAAAAAAACTTCGGTAGGATAAATTTACTTCTCTTTCACTTGTTTTGACTCATTTTTTAATCGTTCATACTCTTTTATACCTTTTTCTGTGGATATAGCGTAAACAAAATTGATAAAAATCGTCGTGATGATTACCGAAAGAGGGTATTCGAGTTTGCCGACGATATCCGGGTCCCTCAAAAAGTGTAACTGTTTGCCTAGCAAATACAATTGCAACTCCTTGTCGATATCCTCCCTGAAATACTTCTTTTTCATTCCGTCATCCAGCAGGGAGACCAGAAATTGTTTCGTCACGTTCTCTTCCTTCTCGGCTATTCTTTGGTACACGGCGGGGTGGTATTTTCTCATGTCGAAATAATTGGCGGGCAATCGGCTGCCCAAGTCACTCTCCATGAAATCCCGTATCCGGCTGATAATCTCGATCGGGTTCAAGTTTTCTAACTCTTTCACCTCGACACTTTTTATTCTTTCCCGTCTCCTGTATAGCATCACTTGCTCTACCACGTCGTCTTTATTGGCAAATTGTTGATAGAGCGTCTTCTTCGAAATTTTCAAATGGTTCGCTATATCATCCATGGAGGTACTTCTCAGCCCGAATCTTAGGAAAAGATCCGAGATGGCCACTAAAAGCTCCTCTTTCTGATTCATATTCTCATCCATAGGTGATCTATTTAATTGTTGTACGCGGAAACGATGTAACCTCAAAACGTTTCCGCATGCAAAAGTATACAAATATCGTTCCACTAATACTACAAACATGTTAAAGTATTGTTAAAACGCTTGAGCGGCGTAACTTTTCAGAGATTTTAATACTAATACATCATTTTCAATTTTCAATTTTCAATTTTCAATTCCATAATACCTATCTTTGTCGTATGATTGATCAGGCTACAATACAGAAAATCTTTGACGCGGCGGATATATACGAGGTGGTTTCTGACTTCGTGAGCTTGAAAAAGCGGGGAGTCAATTACTTGGGATTATGTCCGTTCCACAACGAGAAGACGGGTTCGTTCACCGTTTCCCCGGCAAAAGGCATATATAAATGCTTCGGTTGCGGGAAGGGGGGGAATGCCGTGAATTTCATCATGGAGCACGAGCAGATGTCTTACGTCGAGGCGTTGAAATATTTGGCCGAGAAATATCATATTCCCGTCGAGGAAAAAGAGCTTACCCCCGAACAGCGGCGGGAACAGACCGAGCGCGAAAGTATGCTTATCGTGTCCGCTTACGCCAACGAGTATTTCCAGTATCAGCTTTGGAACACCGACGAGGGGCGTTCCGTCGGCTTGGGTTATCTCCGCCAGCGGGGTATCAGTGACGAGATGATCCGTAAATTCGGTCTGGGGTATAATCCCGAGGCGTGGGGTGCTTTCACCAAAGCGGCACAGGAAAAAGGATACAAGCAGGAATTTCTCGTGAAAACGGGACTCACCATCGAGAACGACCGGGGACTTTTCGACCGTTTCCGTGCCCGCGTGATGTTCCCCGTGCAGGACCTTGCCGGGAAGGTTATCGCTTTCGGCGGGCGTACCATGACCACCGACAAGAAGATATCGAAATACCTCAATTCCCCCGAATCCGAGATATACCACAAGAGTAAAACCCTCTACGGTATCTTTTTCGCGAAGAAGTCGATCGTGCAACAAGACCGTTGTATTCTGGTGGAGGGATACACTGACGTCATCTCCTTTCATGCCAAGGGTATCGAGAACGTGGTGGCTTCTTCCGGTACCTCGCTCACGATCGAGCAGATACGTCTGATTCGCCGTCTGACACCCAACGTCACGATCATTTACGACGGGGATGCTGCCGGAATCAAGGCATCTCTCCGGGGTATCGACCTCGTGCTCGAGGAAGGGTTGAACGTGCGGGTATTGTTACTCCCGGATGGCGAAGACCCCGATTCATTTGCCCGGAGTCACACGCCGCGTGACTTGGCGGATTTTATCGCTAACAACGAAACGGACTTTATCAACTTCAAAACGAAGCTGCTTTTAGGTTCTGCCGGGGACGATCCCGTGGAGCGGGCACGGTTGATTACCGACATCGTGCGAAGTATTGCCAAGATACCCGACAACATCGTGCGTTCCGTCTACGTGCGGGAAACCGCCCACCAGTTGGACGTCGAGGAACGGGTGCTTTACACGGAGATCGCCAAAGTACGTTTAAAAAACGAGGAACAACCTGTTAAAAACTCCGCTTCAGCTGTCCCCGAAATACAGGTTACGACTACTCCCGTGCGGGGTGCCACTCCCTGTGATTTGGAGGAAAGTGTACTCGTTCGTTACTTGCTGTTGTTCGGCAACAACGAATTATACGAGGAGGAACACAACGGTTTCATGCGTAGTGTTTCCGTGGGAGAATTTATCGTTCGCGAATTGGCTGAAGATGATCTGGAACTATTGAATCCCCTGTTTCGTGTCATTCAGACCGAATACCAACAGCAATACGAGTCGCCTTCCTTTATTCCGGCTCGTTATTTCATCGCCCACCCGGATATCAAGATTAGCACCGTCGCTGCCAACATTTTAAGCGAGCCCTACGAGTTGAGCAAAATCTGGTACAAGATGGAAAATTTCATCGAAACCGAGCAAATGAAGCTTGCCGAGCTTCTCCCGAAAATTCTGGATAACTACAAGATGCGTCGAGTGGAAATGCTCTCCCGTGACATCGACAATCGTATCCTCGAATCGCAAAATAACCCCGATCCCCAACAGATCATGGAACTTCTCCGCCGCAAAAATGCCATCAACACCATCCGCCGCAAGTTGAACGAGAAACTCGGGCGCACCGGGATTCATTGATTCGCCTGCGGCGAGTTGCAAGTTACAGGTTGCATTTGCCTTCGGCGAGTTGCAGGTTGCTTTTCCTGCATCAGGGGTGGTATCCTAGCTCCTCCTCTGTTTATAGAGGAAAACGGCATTGGCAAACGTGTGGAATCTAAAATCAAGACATGTTGTAATACTCTTGATTTCCATACTGAATTTCAGTATAATTCCATATGAATTCCGCTTCACTTCCGTGTAAAACGCTATTATAACCCTATTAAAGCGCTATTAAAGCCCTATACAGTAATAGCGTTTTAATAGCTTACTAAAAGCTTATAAATAACTTTTCAAGTACTACTGAACCGGAAGTGATGTGGTATTCTACTTGAATTCATGTAGGTTTAGGGTAGCAATACTTCTTAAACACTCATGGTGTCGGTGTATATCGGGGATATTACTGCTCTAGGGAGAGGAGAATGTATCCTCCGTTCCGACATTCGATTTGCAACGTGGGATCTGCTTTCAAGTACAATCGTACCCGGCTGGCATATTTTTTTAGTTCGGATTCTTTGTTGGCGCTTGCTTTACCCCATATCCCTTGAATAAGAAAGTCTTTATCGGCGATTTCGTGATTTTTGACGCACAGCAAGTACAGGAAGCGACCGTCCACCCTTGGCATTTGCCTCCTCTCGCCCCGAATGGTTATCACACGAGTCGTACTGTTGTAAGTGGTGTAGCGAGAAAGTTGATATAAGTTCGGGCTGTTTAGTTTCTTCACGATCCTTTCCCGAAGGCGGTTGAGATGTTTTACTAACATTTCGGGCTCTTTATCTTTGCCGAAAAATTCGTCGGCACCGGCGTCAAGGACGGCGATCTCGTTTTTCTGTTTGGCGTGCGAGGTGTAGATGATAATGTGAGTTTCGGGGTCTTTTTCACGGATAAGCCGGGTGAGTTCCAAGCCGTCTATTTCAGGCATATCAAGGTCTAGGAGCAGGATGTCCGGCTTCTCTTTTTTATAGGCTTCCCATGCTTTCTTCCCGTCGGGGGCGATCTCAACGAAATAATCGTGCAGTTCGAGGATTGCCCGGGTTAAATCGGCTCCTTCCTTGTCATTTTCCGCGTATAAGACTTTGATTCGCGCTTTGTTTTCCATCTTGTCAGTGATTTTTCTTTTTGATATTTTTCGGCAGCGTGATGATAATTGTTGTCCCTTCTCCCAAGGTGCTTTCTATATTGATTTTACCCCGGTGAGCTTTAATAATCTGGCGGACGTAGTACAGGCCTTGCCCGTGTCCCTTGATTTTTTTATTCCCTTGATGGTCTCCCCGGTGATAACGTTCAAATATGTGTTTCAAGGCTTCGGGGCTAATCCCCAGTCCGTTGTCTTTTATTTCTATTCGCACGTGTTTATCACCCGAGTCGCTACACGTGATAATAATTTCCGTTTGTTCCTTTGAGTATTTCAAAGAATTGTCAATGAGGTTTTGAAAAACGGCATGCAGGAAGTTTGGATCTCCGGTAATCATCTTGTCGGACACGAGGAAGCGGGAGCGGATGTGGAATCCCTTACCTTCTTCCACGCTCCATCGGTCGGGCTGGGCTAGCGTTTCAATCATCTCCTGTAAGTTGAATTCTTTCGGGTTCAATCGTAAGCCGTGTGCATCAGTAGATTGGAGCAACATTCTGTTAATGGAACGCAACATTTCTTTTGATTCCCGTTCTCGTTGTTCGATGATTTTTGCTTGTGCTTCTCCTTGCAGATGGCGTAGGAGGTAATTCGCTTTGATCTGATTCTCCACGGGACGTTTCAGGTCGTGAACGATGTGATGGATATATTGCTCTTGGTTTTCCCGGCTTCTTTTCTCGTCGCGGAAACTGAGGTAAAGGTTGATGATGCAGAGAATGAGTATCGTGGCGATTAAAATAATGATTGTAATTTGCCAACTTGCGGCTTGCAAAAAGAGAGTGACAGGATAATGATACGTGGCAAATAGTGTATCTTTAGAGATAAAACCGAGCGGGACGCTGTATTCAAAAGAAGATGGAAGCTGTTTGACTTGTTTGGGATAGGCATCTTTTATTTTGTCTGTACTGTCTTGTATAAAAAATTGTATAACAAGGCTTTGAATAGAGGAGGAGTCTTGTTTTGCTTGTAAATATTGATAGAAATTACTTAAAGTCCATAATTCGGGATCTTTGAGGTCATAAACAGCACGTGTTCTTATTTCCGAGATATTATCTCTTGAGTCTAGTTGGTATCGAGAGATATTTCCCTCTTTGAGATAGCTTAAAATATTATTTTTTGCATCGAAACTAAGTATATTTCCTGTTTTTTCCACGTTTGTAGACTTTGCATTGAATTCGTCTATAGTATTCCTAATTTGGGCGTTTTGCTCGTGTGTGTAAATACTTTTCTTTTGTTTGTACAGAGTCTGGAAATGCAGGAGTTGTTCACATAGGACAATAACTCCTGCAAAAATTGTTATATACCAAATATATTGTAGACGCAAATTCATCTAAATCATTTATTGTTTCAAATTTACAAAACTCGCAACATCCACGCAACCTTTTTGTTCGTTTTTTTATTCAAAAAGAAACATTTTTGCAATAAACCAAAATAATTTGTGTTATGAGAAAAAAATGGTTAAAAATCGGAGTTTTTGTAATACTGTTGTCGTGGATGATGATGAACTTGAATATGGGTATTAATACGCGAAAGGGAGAATCGTCCTTGAAAATGACGAATTTGGAAGCTCTTGCCGCTCCTGAATCCGGGGGTGGGAATCCATATTACCCTTGTGTTAAAGCGAAAGGCTTTTGTCTTTTGGGTGGTCTTGATATTGAGGGAATAACATTGATACTGGAATGAAACAAGTGTTATTGAATGTGCTACTCGGAAGTATCTTGCTCGGGTGCTCCGATCGTTACACGGGTGACGATAGCATAGATTCGGTAAAGAGCGAAAGGACAACCGTGGTGCGATTGGCAGATTTATCCCGAAGCGGGATAAATGATATGAATGGGTTTGTCAAGAGAGGGAATAAATTAGTAGTGGGGACAACCTATACTTCGGAAGGGGTTGGGCGTTCTCTTGATTTGGAGCATCCGGAGCGGAGGGATGTTGGTGCGAGAAGTTCTGTGGCTTCGAAGCGTGTGCGTTCGTTGAGTTCTTTCAATTCATTTGACGGTTCCAGCGTGACGGCTTTGGATTTCGAAAAAGGGGAATTGATAGAAAGTCCGGTTGCCCCGCTTTCACGAGGTGGAAGTCAAGAGGTCGTTATTCAATTGCCTAAGGGGAAACAACATCTTGTTGCGGTGAAAGCGAAGAATTTCGTGATTTCCACGGGACTTTATGAAGAGGGACGCTATTTGCTTTATTCTTTAGCGGACGGTTCGGCACGCTATTTTCTCTCTTATCCTGAAACCCCGGGGTTCTCGGATTTGCGGGAAAAAACGAAAGCAATACTTTATGCCAGTAGTGTTTTACGTGTTAGTCCCGACCAGTCCGCTTTCGTGTGTGCCGATATGTATAGCGGTGCGATTGATTTTTGCCGTATAGTGGCGGGTTCTATCGAACGGGTAAAAACGGTTCGCTTGCACTACCCGAGTGTGCAGATCACGGAAGTTCCTTCTTCCCGGGTGGCATACACTCAAGATAATCGTTTCGGGTTCATAGATATTGCCGTAACGGGGGACAGGGTGTACGCTCTCTATTCTGGGAAAACTTATCGGGTAGACCGTGGACGGGCTTTCGAGTGTCAGACATTGCTCGTGTATGATTGGGAGGGGAATTTGGTGAAATCCTGTTTGTTTGATACACCTTTGGTAAATATAAATTTTGATTTGGAGGATCAAAATATTTATGGTGTGACGGTTGATGGGACTTTGGTAAAAGTAGGATGTTTATAAAATGAGGATATATGTTTGCACTTAAAAATGTACCGTTATATTTTATTTTGATACTTGCTCCCGTGCTACTCCACGTGGACCGTTCTTTACCGGGGATTACGGCAGGGGTCGCGGGCATGTTATTGTTGCTCGTCTGTTTGGTCGTGTTTCCCGGGAGCAGGAGGTGTCGTTTCAATTTGTTAGATTTGTTTTTCTTGTTGTTCGTGACGTGGTACACGGGGCGAACGGTTGGGATTGGCTCTTCTATATTTGCCTGGAAGTTGCTGTTAGGTGGTGCGGCGATCATGTTGTATGTTTATATCCGGAATACGGGAGTGAGGGTGTATTATTTTGACGTGTTGTTTATTGCCGGAATTTTTCAGGCGATGTGGTTTTTTGCTCAATCGCGAGGCTGGTTGCCGTCGTATCATTATTTGTATCCGGGAACGGGAGGGTTTATGAATCCCGCTATATTGGCTGTTTTTCTTGCAATCGCTTGTTTAGCCGGTTTGGTCGGTTTTTATCGGAGGGAAAAGTTTTATTCGCGCTGTTCGAGGGGAATAGGGATTGTGTTACTATTGATTACCTTGGGATTCTTGGGTTCCCGTGCGGCGTGGGTAGGATTGGGTATTGGAATTTTATGGATCGTGTTGACGGGGAGAGAATGGGGTGTTGCTCGGTTCTTTGGAAATATCCGTGAAAAGTATCGTATCGGGAAATATATTTTCTTGCTGCTTGCGATTGTTGTTCCCGTGAGTATAATATATGTTCTTTATCTGGTGCATCCGGCGTCGGTGCAAGGGCGTTTCTTGATTTGGCGGGTTGCCGGTACGATGTTTCGTGATGCACCTTGGTTTGGTTGCGGTTCTTTTTCTGCCGCCTACATGCCCGCACAGGGAGCGTGGTTCGAGATGCATCCCGATTCCCCGTTCGTGTCGGTGGCGGGAAACAACGAGTACGCTTTTAATGAATTTTTGCGGGTGGCTTGTGAAACGGGCATCGTGGGTTTGTTGCTTTTCGTGGGGGTGGTCGTGATGGGGTTGTATTTCGCGGCGAAAGGGAATCGGGTTTCTCGTTTTGCCGGGGGTATTTTGGTCGTGATCTTGGGATTCGGGCTGTTCAGTTATCCTCTCTCTGTCGAGTTCGTGAGTGCTGTTGCCATTATTTCATTGGCAATTATCGTCCGTGATGCCCGTCACGCTAGGGAATGGATTGTTGACTTGGACACGAGTTTTGCTTTTATATTGAGAATAGCGGTTGTTTTATTCTTGTTTGTCTTGTCTATCGAGTATTATCACGAGAAGAAAGCGGATATCCTTTTGACAGAAGCCCGGGAGGTTTCTTCCCGGATGAAGACGAGTGAGCTGAAGGTGTGTTACGAGCGTTTGGGGGGTAATCCCGATTTTGTTTTACGTTACGGGAGGACTTTGTACACGAGAGGGGATTTGCTTAATGCGCAGCCCGTGCTTGAAAAGGGATTGAGCTTACGTCCCACGTCTGAATTGGCGAGTGATTTGGGGAAATGTTATTTCTATCAGGGGCGATGGAAAGATGCGGAGCAAAAATACCGCCTTGCGGCGAATATGATTCCTAATTATATAGTGCCTCATCATCTCTTGTTCAAGTTGTATCGATTGAAGGGGATGCCGGAGGAAGCAGGGCGGGAAGCGAGGCAGATGTTGACGATTCCCGTGAAAGTGGTGAATTCCTCCGTGATACGGGCACGAGGAGAAGCGAGAGCATTTTTGGAGGAAAATGGAGAGCAGTCATGACGCTAAATAAAAGAGAGTTTTAACCTGTTTAGAAACCATTAAAAAAATGATTATGAGAAAAATGAAGTTTTGGCTTTTGGGAATAATCTTGGCTTTGATTTATTCCTGTTCAGATGATTTCGAGGGACAGCGTTCCCAAGAGATTGACGTGTCAGAAGCACGAGCTTATTTCGAGAAGAACGCTACGGATTTGGCCCCGCTTACTTTCAAGAATCCTCTCTCGAGAGCTTCTAGTTTTGTTGTGCCGGAGTTGATTCCGGAGTGGGATGAGGCAATAGAGTCAGAGAACGAGGATTATTTTATCACGGAAGTTCCTCTTCACTCGCAGTCCAATGCAATATGCGTGGAGCGTGTAATTAAAGACGCAGAATTCTTTTGTGAAAAAAAGATACTTTGTCAGCGTCGTTTAGTAATTGCTCGCCAAAAAGATTCGGAAGAAACCGATATGTTTGTTGCAACATTGGTTCCTGATGATGATTTTGTGGGTGGAGAGGGAACTCCTTTTACCGGGCGAGTGTTTTACTCGGAATTGAACGGGGATTTTAGGAAAGCTCGGAGGTATAAGGAGGGACAAATTGGAGGAAATGAACAAATTAAAAAAGCTGTTAGTTGTGCCGTTTGTACGCGAGAAGGTGCACCTTTAGATTATTCCACTTTAACCTTTCAAGAGGGACAAACTTCACGTTCTGCAACGTATTCGAATAGTGAAAGTGGTGGAGGCGGATGGTATCCCGGTTGGGGTGGTGGCGGAACTGGTGGCGGTTCCATTGGTGGTGGTGGAACTGGTGGCGGTTCCATTGGTGGTGGTGGAACTGGTGGTGGTTCTACTAGTGGTAGTTCGGATTACCAAAGAGGAATAGAAGCGTTTGATACAATGACCGAGAATATGATTAATGGTAGGGTGCAAATGCCTTGTTTAAGATATAGAAATACGGGGTATGATGTTGTAAATGGCTTCAGTATAGGAGTTAATACTAATGGAATCATAGCCTCCTGTATAAGTTTTATGAATCAACAGAACTTAGGTCCCTATGCGGCGAGTTTTGGTGTGTGGGTAGGAGGAATTGGTGCAATTATGGGGGTAACACAAACAATTATTGCATTTAGTGATTCAAATATACCCAATCCGGGTTTTTGGGAGATTGCATCTAATGTGTTAGGAACATTAGGTTTTGTGTGCAATTTTATTCCTTGTTTGGTGCCATTAGGAGCAGTATTGGGGATTGCTAGTTGTGTTATAGGATTAGTTACAACAGTAGGTGTTTACGCAGAAGATATGTTGCTAAAAATACCTTTAGAAGATGGAAGTAATATGTATATTTTTATTCCAGCGACAGTGAGTTCTATAGCATAATTTGTACTTTCTTGCATCCCAAATGATATATTATTGGGTAAATATTTGTATTATTTGGGATGTTTTTTTTACATTTATTATTTTTGAAGTTAGTTATATTCTAATATTTTTGATTATGAAAATATTTCGTCGTCCTTTTGGGAAAGCATCAACGTCAAGGTTAGATATACCTATGATGATAATCGTAAATATTTTTGCGATTTCTTTAATTTATGGAACAACTCGTTCCATATGGGGGAGTGTAACGTTTTTTACAATTTGGAGTTTAATATGTTTGCCTATATTTTTTACTCAATATTTTTACGTGATATTGACAGAGCAACAGTTGATAATAAAAAATAGTATTTATACTTTTTGGCATAAGGAATATTTTTATAAAGATATCGTGAAAGTTGAGATTATGCCGAGTAAAAAGGTTTATATGAAAGTTTACACGCAAGAACAAAAGAAATTTAGGTGGTCTTATATTATTGATTTAGTGGCTCCTTGTGATTATGATGAACTTATTGATATGCTTAGGGCAAAGGGTATTGTGGTGGAGGCAAATCTTGATATTCGCTATCCTCATAGGAATTGGCGTAAGGCTGAGGTAATTTGTCGTTATTCTGACACAGATGTACAAATATTTCGTCAATCTTTGTGGAACACGAGTTTAATCAGAAAGAATCTTACATGTACAGTTATAATAACGATATTACTCGCTCCATTTGTTCTTGTTATCACGCAATCGGTTTGGGCGTGTTTGGGAAGTATTTGGGTGTTTTACTTGTTATTCCCGATTTATTTTACCCGACATTTTTACGTGATATTATCAGCGGACAAATTGATTATCAAGAACGGTGTATACTCTTCTATGCAAAAGGAATACTTGTATGGAGATATTGCACGGGTTAAAATAAAACAGACTAATAATATATACATGCAAGTTTTCACTAAGAAGGACGAGGTAGAAGTGAAACGATATTGTATAGATGTTGTTGCCCCTAAAGATTACAAGGAACTTGTGGAGATGATTAAAGCTAAAGGGCTTGCCGTAGAAACGGAAGGGCTTGAAGCGTATTTATCTTGAAAAGAATTTGTCGTATGAAAATATTTCGAAGTCCATTTAGAAAAACTCTTACGGCAAGTGAGTTTAGGTATTTCATAATATTCTTTATAATATTCATGGTTCCAGCTCTTCTTGGAGGTGAATTTAACTCTCCTGCTTTTTGGTTTTTGCTCGTATTTATAATAGTTTGTTTGCATTTATTGATAGTACAATGTTTTTATGTTGTTTTGACACCTGAGAAATTAATTATAAAAAATGGTGTTTATACATTTTGGAAAAAAGAAGTTTTTTTTGATGATATAAAAAAAGTTAAGATTGTTTATGCAGGGAAACTATCATATCCTTATATGCAGATTGTAACCAAGAAGAATAAAACGGGTTCATGGCGTTATGTGATTAATTTAATCAATTTTCAAAGTTATTCTGCTTTAATCGAGGCGATTAAAGCGGAAGGTGTAGCTGTTGAAACCAAAGGACTTACAGATTACATCAATTTGTTCAAAAATGTAAATAAAAAAGTAAACTAAAAACCTGTGAAATATGAGGTTATTTTAATATTGCGGAACCATGAAAACATTTCGTCGTCCTTTTTGGAAAACTTGTACATTTAAATTTGGTCTTTTGCCAGGATATGTATTTCTTTTGTTATTAGGCGGATATCTGCTTTATGATGTAGAAATGTCTTTGGTGGAATGTATATATATAATTGTTATTTGTATTGTTGGATTTGTTGGAATTATTATGCGGTGTTTTTATCTCATACTAACAGATGATAAGTTGCTTATAAAAAATGTATTCTTTCCTTTTTGGTATAAAGAATTCTATTATTGTGATATAAAAAAAGTGCATATAGAGCAGCCTGGTGTTATAGGTTTCTGTTATATTCAAGTAATTGTTCAAGATAAAATAAGGCATAATCGGAAATATGTTCTAGATTTTGTCGATACAAAGGATTATCGTCAATTAATACCGATGCTTGAAGAAAAAGGGGTAGATGTTGAAACAAAAAATCTAATTCATTTGTTATGAAAATATTTCGTCGTCCATTTAGCAAATCTAATACCGTTTTTGAAGTTAAATTTTTTACTGTAATTTTTGTTTTATTGGGACTAGTTGTTCTGCCTAATACTGAATTTACAATACTAGGCTTTCTGTTTTTAGTTGTAGTTTGCTTTTGCGTGATGCATATTTTTATATCACAATTATACTATATTATTTTAACCGATACGACATTAATTATTCAAAATAGAGTTTATTTATTCTGGAGGAAAGAAGTACGATATATAGATATTGCAAAAGTAAGAATAAAGTGGCACGGGGATAAATCGTATCCATACATGAAAATAATCACAAGAAAGCCTTCTGGGATATCATGGCGCTACACGATAGACCTCGTTGATCCTCAAGATTACGAGGCTATAGTAAAGGATGTCGAGGCAAAAGGTATTACGGTGGAAACCCAAGGGATAGATGTCTATGCCCGTATTTTTAAAGATGAAGATAAATCTAAATGAGGAATGAATTGTTATGAAAATATTTCGTTGTTCTTTTTGGAAAACTGCTTTTGGGCTTCCTGTTGTTATAGGATTGTTTTTTTTAATATTATTAGTTGTTTCGTCAGGTATTGTAGAAGGTCTTTCGTATTTGGAAATGGTGAAAATATTATTTATAGTCTATTTATTTCCTTTTTGCATGGTTTTGTTTTTAGAATTCTATGTTATTTTACTTGATGATGTTTTGTTTGTGAAAAATACTATTTTCCCATTTTGGAAGAAGAAAGTGTATTTCAAGGATATAACGAGAGTAAATATTGTTGATCATGGAGGAAATTCAATACCTTATATACAAATCATAACCAGTAAAGCCAAACTGGCTTGGCGTTATTATTTGGATCGTGTAAGTCGTAAAGATTTACCAGAGTTAGTTGCTTTTTTGAGAGAAAAAGATATAGATGTTAGGACAAAAGGTATAGATGCATTTTAAGTATGAAGATATTTCGTCGTCCCTTCAAGAAATCGGGTACAGCATTTGATGTTAAATTTGCCTTGATAACATTTGTTTTGTTGTGGGGATTTGCAGCCTGTACTGTTGGATTTACTATTCGAGGCATATTAGCCTCGATTGTATTTGTGTTTATATTAGTACAACTTTATATCTCAAGGCTTTACTATGTTGTCTTGCGGGATGATAAGTTGATAGTGCAAAATGGAGTTTATTCATTCTGGAGGAAAGAGGTACGATATGTCGATATTGTAAAAGTGAAAATAAAGTGGTGGCAAGATCGAACGTATCCATACATGAAAATAATCACGAGAAAGTCTTCCGGGATATCATGGCGTTACACGATAGATCTCGTTGATCCTCAAGATTACGAGGCTATAGTAAAGGATATCGAGGCTAAAGGTGTCACGGTGGAAACCGAAGGAATAGATGTCTATGCCAGTATTTTTAATGATGAAGATAAATCTAAATGATAAAAATTGAATTATGAAAACATTTCGTCAATCTTTGTGGAACACGAGTTTATTTAAAGTAAATTTTATGCTCACTTTTATAGTGACAATGATCCTTGCTCCATTTGTTTTTATTACCACGCAATCGGTTTGGGCGTGTTTGGGAAGTATTTGTTTTTTTTACTTGTTATTCCCGATTTATTTTACCCGACATTTTTACGTGATATTATCAGCGGATAAATTGATTATCAAGAACGGGGTGTACTCTTTCATGCAAAAGGGATACTTGTACGGGGATATTGCACGGGTCAAAATAAAACGGGGTAATAATATATACATGCAAGTTTTCACTAAGAAGGACGAGGTAAAAGTGAAACGATATTGTATAGATGTTGTTGCACCTAAAGATTACAGAGAACTTGTGGAGATGATTAAAGCTAAAGGGATTGCCGTAGAAACGGAAGGGCTTGAAGCGTATTTATCTTGAAAAGAATTTGTCGTATGAAAATATTTCGTCGTTCTTTTTGGAAATCGGAAGAAATTCGAGCATCGAAATGGGGTTTTGTTTTTGTTTTGTTATTAGGTTTTCCTATTTTTTGTTCAATGGGTTATCCATGGGAAATGTACATGGGTGTTATTTTCGTGTTGATATTTTTATTGTGCTTTCATCCATACTCTTTTTTTTACGTGATATTATATGATGATAGGCTAGTTGTTCAAAATGGAGTCTTCTTTTTTTGGAAAGGCGAGTATTTTTATGAAGATATTGTGAAAGTAACGCTCGTGTGGTTGGGTGGGATGTCAAATCATTACATTCAGGTTTTCACGGAAAAAGGGAAATCTAGGCGTTATTTTATCGATTTAGTAGCCCCGAGTGATTATCAAGAGATTGTAAATATAGTTCGGGGTAAGGGAATTTTGGTTGAAACAGTCCATCTTGATGAGTGGGTAAAATAGAAGTTGGGTTATGAAAACATTTCGTCGTCCTTTCAAGAAATCGGGTACGGTATTTGCTGTTCACTTCCTTGTTTACCAAAATCGAATTTCTTTGTTTTCGTGGGTGAATATTCTTTCTTCAATGCCTGTCGTGTGGTTATGAAGCCAAAGTAAAGCCCCCCGGGGGACATCGTGATACTCGAGGTAATAATCGGGGGCTATTTGTCGTCCTAGTGATTGCCAACCGTTCAAGTCATGATAGAACAGCTCGTAGTCGTTTCCCGGGTAAATTCCGTTGCCGTCACTTCTAGGAAGGCACACGATTTTTGCAGCATGGACTGAAGTGTCAAAATCGATAATGATTTTTTTCATGGGGTCGAGAGTGATATTAGTTAGAGGGTCATTGTCAAGAATCAAAGAATCCGAGGGGGAGGTTTTTCCCTTTAATGGCTTGCCTGCTTTGTCAAGAAAGGATAGTTCTGCCATGTATACAGGGTGAGTGGTGGTATTCGATACTCGCCAATATCTGAATCGCTTGTCTGTTTTGTTATATCCTTGTGCATAGGTTACAGGGGAGGTGTCAAACTGGGATATTATCGTGTCGGGGGTGAGGAAGTTCGGATCGTTGGAAGCTTCTATCACGAGATGTTGTAGGTATTTGTTGAATGCGTGTAGCAAGTCGTTAAAAGGATATTTTCTTTTGATTGTTATTTTTTGTCGGGTGCAAGTGTCCGGTACAAGATACTTGATTTCTCCTTTCAAGTTTAAGATGAAAGGAAAGTGCATGGGGCGCATTTTTTTCTTTTGATAATACGTTACCAGGTAAAGGTGGTTTTTGCCGATATTCTTGAATTTGACGGCTGATTGCTGATGGGTCGTGATGTCAACGGGTTGCCACTCGAGGTTGTTGAAGACACACAGGTAGGCGTGTCGTGAGGATGCGGGTAGTTTTTTCTGCGCGGAGGTAATGACATCGGCAGTGTACACGTAGTGGTCGCTAACATCTTTATAGAAAGGATTAAGAAAGAAGTCGGGGATGTATTCGCCTTTCGCAGGGGTGACAACTCGGTCGCGTGAATAGGTTTTTTGATATACTTTGGCTGCCTGGTTGTTTACTCCCATGACTGCCGTGTTTTTTGATTCGGAAGATACTATTTTGCACCACTGGTGAAAACCGTTGCGATTGGCATAGCGGGGGATGAATTCGATACAGGAAGGAATGCTTGCAATACGGTGTGTAAGATTGTCTGCTATGGCGCAATGAGTACATTCCCTTAAAATGTTTTGAAGGTGTAGCTCAGAGAGTATTTGGGGATTGTTTTTTGTTATCGGTTTTGATAAAGGAATGTCATTAATGATTTTTGGCATGATGTATTTTGTATTGTCTAGGAAAAATAGGTCTTCTAATGCCTGGGGCGCGATATCCAGGGAATCACGCCATAAATCGAGGCGTTCATTCGCGAAGCGGTAAGGAAGAATGTATTCTAGGAATATGTCAAAAGGGATGTCTTTTAACCAGCTGTACTGGTGTAGTTTCTCGAAAGATAAGTCGATGTGGCGGATGAGGAAATCTGCCTTGATATGTTCCACGTCTTCTTCGTGGTAGGAACTTTTTCTAAGCCAATCAATTTCACAGAATGATATGTCCAGCGATTTGCGGAGAAGGTAGCATCCCATGGTGTCGGCATCTATCTTTGCCCGGTATGCGTTGATGAGGTCACCTTGCAGCGTGTAGTGCCCGGGCATGTTGGCGATGAGGAATTCGGCGGCTTGTAGTTTCAAGGAATCGGCGGGGTTAAGCGAGTAGTGGTCAAGGACTTTCTCGAGTTCGCTTCTGTTTTCGCCTGCTAGTTGTAAGGCTGTTTCTAATGCCTCGTTGCGGGTTTGGCAAGAGAGTGTGGCTAGAAAAATGATGTAGGTATAGATATATTTTAGTTTCATGGTATAAATCGTTTTACCGCGAAGTAAATAATTGTAGGGTAATATTTCGAGGAAAAAGGTTGCGTGAAGGTTGCGAGTTACGTTTGTTATTGTACATATTCGGGAATACACAATTTGTAAAGATATTTGCCGCATATATTGCGGCAAATATGGCATTTAATCTCCGCGCTATGGCAATGAAGCCCCGTGAGCAACTTTAAAATTATAACACGAGTTCATAGTTCGTGCTTCGTCCCCCTTCATCCGTTTTGCGTAATACATCTTTATTTATCAAATCTTGTATATCACGCAATGCGGTATCGGGAGAACATTTAGTAATCTTTCCCCATTTGGATGAGGTTAGTTTTCCATTAAAACTATCCGTTGATTTTGTATTGAAAATTATGGGAATTTTGCAGATTTGTTGTGCAATATTTGGGAGAAATGGATTAGAACCGGGTGAAGTTTCTGTCCACGAGGTAATCGAAACCTTGGTCGGTTTCCACGGGGATATTCTTTTCTTTGAAGGTGTCGAGTAGATCGGGAAAGTCTTTTGCCGCTACGAGTTCGATGACGTAGCTCCAGGCGTGCTTGGGGTTGGTTTTCGTGAAGACTTGGATGTAGGGACCACAATAAAGACCTCGACCTCCGAAGAGTTTGACTTTGATAATGTCGTTGTAGTTGTATGTGCGCTGCCAGCGGGTGTAGATGCTGTTTCGGAGGAGGAATTGGTCGTCCGTGAAGGTGAGGTAGAAATACTGGGTGAAGATAACCGGATATATAGAGAGCCACATGAAGATTGGGATTAACACGAGGGGATTGAATTCAAAAGAATCACTGTAAACTTGATGCGTGATAAGGCCTACTAAACCTATGGATATATAAATACAAAGTTTGAGCATGGTTCTTGAAGTGTCGGATTGCCAAAAGGGTTGACGAAATTCTCGCATAACAAACGCTGTTTTGTGTTTAAGCAAATATAGAAATTTTGGACGTGTTTTCCAATTTTTGGAGAGAAGTGTTTTTTATGCTATATTCGCATTATAGAAATGACTGTTTCCGAAATGGCTGTTTCGGAACTGAAGGTTTCGAATTAAACACGAATTGAAATGAGATTCTATA
This sequence comes from Butyricimonas muris, assembly GCF_046365375.1. Classification (NCBI taxonomy): domain Bacteria; kingdom Pseudomonadati; phylum Bacteroidota; class Bacteroidia; order Bacteroidales; family Odoribacteraceae; genus Butyricimonas; species Butyricimonas muris. The sequence goes on from NZ_JBKEIT010000010.1 coordinate 141,933, forward strand.
ATAGAGAAAAAGAGATCGAGAGATTGCGGGATATACGGGAACGTTCAACCCGGAACGCGCGGATGACGGTAGTTATGGGGCGTAGGCGTATCGGTAAGACACAATTGTTGTTGAGGGCGACGGAAGGGCAACCGACATTGTATTTTTTCGTGGCACGTAAGGCAGAGAATTACTTGTGTCAGGATTTTCAACAGGAAATTAAGGACAAATTGGGAATTCCGCTTTTGGGGGAAATAAGTAGTTTTGGGAAGTTGTTCGGTTTTCTGATGGAGTTATCGAAGGAACGGGCGTTTAATCTTATCATTGATGAGTTTCAAGAGTTCTATAATATTGCCCCTTCGGTTTATAGTGATATGCAACGGCATTGGGATTTGAATAAGGACGAGAGCAAGATAAATTTGTTATTGAGTGGATCGGTGTATTCCTTGATGCATAAGATATTCGAGAATTCGAAAGAGCCTCTTTTCGGGCGTTCTACCGGGATGTTGATGGTGCGTCCTTTTGAAACTTCCGTGTTGAAGGAAATTCTCGCGGAACATAATCCGGAGTACACGACGGAGGATTTATTGGCTTTGTACGCGTTCACGGGTGGAGTGGCGAAGTATGTGCAATTGTTGATGGATGCCGGTGCGTGTACCGTGGAGGCGATGCTTGATTACATCGTGAGGGAGGATTCGACTTTTATACCCGAAGGGAAAAATATGCTCGTGGAGGAGTTCGGGAAAGAGTACACGAATTATTTTACTATTCTTTCGGCTATCGCGAGGGGGGAAAACACGAGAGCGAAGATAGAAGCGGTGGTGAACCGCGAGGTGGGAGGATATTTGACGAAGTTGGAAGGGGATTACGGGTTGATATCTAAGGTTACTCCTATTTTTTCTAAAGTGGAAACCAAGAATGTGCGCTATACGCTAGAGGATAACTTTTTGACATTTTGGTTCCGGTTCGTGTATAAATACAGTTATATGATAGAAATCGGTGCTTATGGTCAGTTGAGGGAGGTGATCGAGCGGGATTATCCCGTGTTTAGCGGAAAGATTTTGGAACGTTATTTTCGGACAAAGTTGGTTGAACAGAAAAGGTTTACCCGAATAGGTGGATATTGGGACAGGAAGGGGGAAAACGAGATTGATCTGGTGGCGGTCAATGAATTGGAGAATACAGCAGAGATTATCGAGATAAAGCGTAACGCGACCAAAATTAACATGAACCAATTGAATGAAAAGAGCGTGCAGTTCCGTAGGGTTGTCGGTAAGGAATTGGAGGGTTACACGATTCAATTGAGGGGACTCTCGATGGAGGATATGTAATAATAGTAATGCCGCCCATGAGGCGGCATTACTATTATATGAATTTTTCCCGGTGGCGGGTGTTGTTCAGACCGATGATGATAAAGAGGGCAGAAGCGATCAACATGTTTATCCGGCAATGGAAAACGGCGTTGAAGAATATCTGCGGGTTTTTATCGAGGGGAACATCGTATGGATTGAGGAAGATGTTCCATTGGCTGGCACCGAGGCTTTCTTTCATCATAAAGAGGATCAACCCGATGATGATAATGACCACGGAGGTTCCGTTGCCGTTCTTGATGGTGGTGCTCAGCATGAAGGAGAGCGTACCGATAAAGAGGGCGGGAACCATAGCTTGCAGGGCGAGGTTCATCGGGGGAATGGACACGATGGCGAGATCCGTGAGCAATGCAAGGATCAACGTGATGACGAAGCAGATGACATACGAGATCAAGAGCCGGAATAACCAAACTTTGTAGCTGTAGTTAGGGATCCCGAAGATGATTTCGACGATTTTGGCATCTTGGTCATTTTGTAACCCGAAGCACATGGGGTAGAAGACGAGCAGGATGCTCGGCAGCATCAGCATCGAGTAGGCGGTTGCTTGGGTGATCTCGTCATCGCCCAGCAGGTACACCACCACGGTGATGATAAAGAACACGAGGGCACTCAACATGAAGTACAGGAATTTGTTCCCGAAGATGATCTTGATGTTGTATTGTACCAGTTTCTGTATCGCTATCCAAAATTGAAGCATAATTGGGGGTGCGTTTTATTGGGTTATAATTTGTTCTTTGTTCTCTATTTTGACGGTTCTCAACAGCCACAAGTAGGAGTCTTCCAGCGCGGGGAGTATCCGTTCGGCGTTCTCGGCGGGCTTGCGCTCGCTGAGGCAACGTACTTTGATCATATCGCCTTGGCGGATGTGGTGAACGACGAGCAGGTCGGACGGGAGTTTGGCAAAATCCCGTACCGGTACTTCGAATGTCCACGTGACATCCTTGGCTATGTTGGCCATATCGGAAGGAGTACCGTGATATTTCAGTTCTCCTTTGTTGATAACGCCCACTTGATTACAGGAGCTGGCGATATCCTCGATAATGTGGGTGGAGAAAATCACGATTCGGTTACGCGACAGTTCCACGAGCAGGTTCCGGAAGCGGATTCTTTCCCGCGGGTCGAGTCCCGCCGTGGGTTCGTCTACCACGAGGATACGCGGCAGGTTGAGCAACGTTTGGGCGATACCGATACGCTGTTTCATACCACCGGAGAATCCCCCGATTTTCTTATCCTTGTTCTCGTACATGTGAACGGCGGAAAGCACTTCGGCGATCCGGTTCTGGCGTACACGCTTGTTGTAGATGCCTTTCAACAGAGCCTGATATTCGAGAAATTCCCAAGCCGTGAGGTTCTCGTAGGTTCCGAATTCCTGCGGCAGGTAACCGATCAGACCTTGCAACTCTTCCCGTTTCTTCTGGGTGTCGATACCGTTGATAAATATCTTGCCGTAGCTTTGCTCGAAAATACCGCAGATGATACGCATCAGCGTGGTTTTACCCGCTCCGTTGGGACCGAGGAGTCCGAACATTCCGGTATGGATTTCCATGGAAACGGAACTTAACGCCTTGAACGGTTTTTTCTTCACGCCGATGAACGGAGCCTTGGAAGCCATACGGAATATGGTTTTCTTCAACATACGGAAGCGACCGTCAATCAGATCAATATTAATGTTCTCCTTGTTAATCTTGTTGGACAAGTATCTTGCCGCAATACCGATATACCAGAACATACCGAGGAAAATAGCTCCCCCGCTATTGTCGAACTTGTTGCTCGACCAGTAGAGGATAACGAAAGGTCCCGCGTAATAGATGGCGATAGCGATGATGCGCAAGAGCTTGGCAATCATCTTATCGTTCCGGTTTTCACAAAATTCCCGGAAGATATTCATGGTGCCGAGGGTCATGATCCACGTGATGAAAGCGAAGATGACCGCCCACAAGAATAATACTTGATAACTGAATGTGAAGTAATACATGAAGCCGAGGATGGGTAGCGACCATAGCAGGGGTTGCAGGTCTTTCCACTCCCGGTATTGCTCTTTCAAGCCCAGACGTTCCCTGATTTTCAGCCCGGAAGTCCATTCCCGCTCGAAACGGGAGGGGCGACCGTATATCTTCACGAGATTGCATACTTTGATTTCCAGTTCCTCGTCGGCAGGGATGATGTTGCTTTGGGCACGGCGAAGACTGTCCTCAAGGAACCACGTGATGCCCGGTACCAGTATAACGGTCAGAATGACATAAAGTATTCGGTCGAGCACTGTATATGTCCAGAAATAGACACAAGTGAGTGCCACGATGAATGCCGCGATTTGTATGATTTTCATCACCCAGCTTTGCGAGTGCAGGCGGGCAAGGGCGTCTTCCATACCGGAGTAGAGCGTGGGGATAATAACTAGAGTCAACAATGTACTCATAGTCAATCCGCCTATTACAGTGATCGCGAACGGGGCGCCTAGTCCGGACACGTATTCTCCCGTGCCGAGAGCCAACGGAACCATAGCCACGATGGTCGTGATTGCCGTGATTAGGATAGGTCGCAGGCGGGATAGGCCGGAGGTTATGATAGCGCGTTGCTTCCGGTTGCCCGTGCGGCGTAGCAATGAGGTATAATCTATAAGGATGATACTGTTGTTTACCACGATACCGATCAGGATGATAAAGCCGATAAAGACATTGGCATTCATCAACGGGTTGCTCGTGAACAATAATGCCAATAACGAGCCGATTGCTGCCAACGGGATCGTGAACATCAGCACGATAGGGGCTGATATCGATTCGAACACGGAAGCGAGTATCATGTAAATAAGGACGAATGCGGCCAGTATAAGGAAAGTGAAATCATCCATTTCGTTTTCCTCGTGAACGACTTGTACGGCGATACCGGCAGGGACATCCAAGCCTTGCACTAGCTCGTCAATCTCTTCCCGTGCCGCTTCAAGCAGAGGTTTCGATTCGTTGATATCCGAGTTGAAAGCGTAATAGAGAGTGACTTCCTTCTCTTGGTTAATACGAATGATGCTTCCTTTGTCCCGTCCGAGGTTGATGCGGGCGAAATCACGTAATTCTACCAGTCCGTTTTTGGAGTTCGTCACCTGCATATTGCGCAGATCCTCAAGCGTACGGGTTTGTGTAGTCTTGTCTTTTTCGTCATACGTGGCGTCCCGGATAATGATATCATATTCTTCGTCACCCGCTTTGTATTTTGTGGATGCCGTGCTTTCGGGACCGAAATTATTGAGTTCATTTGCCACGTTGCCGGGAGTGATGTCGTTGACTCCCATCAAGTACTGGTCAAAGAACATTTTTGCCACAGAACTACCCGATTGACTGCTGACATTGGAATAAGAAATATTGTCAAGGTCTTCGAATTGGTATTTCAAGTATTCGGCAAAATTTGTCATAGCCTCGAAATCCTGTCCTTTGATAATGACCTTCTCGCTTTGGCTCCCGATATTCATCAGGCGAAGCAGTGAGGCGTTGCCCAACATGCCGCCACCACCTCTCTCGGCGGTTTCTGTTGCTTGAAGGCTGATTTGGGATTTGGATATGTTTACTTTCTCTGCCAGCCTTACTAATTCGTCTTTCAGCTGTGGGATAGATTTATTGTTGATTTTTTCAAAATCGTCTTTCAGTCGGATGGTAATATCCACGTTATCTTCGCTGATGTCGGACGTAAATGTTTTGATCTCTTTGACCTCGAGCAATTCATCCTCGAACAGGCGAATCATGTCGTCAGTCTTTTGTAACGTGTATCCGGTTGGCGGAGTAATGTACACGTTGAACGTGTTTGTTTGAATTTCTCTAAGAGTATTTAGCGTCAGGGAAGTGGATAGCACTACCGTGACGAGAAGCACCACGAGTGCGGAGATGATAACCTGTGCCGGGCGGCGGAGGGACATTTTCAGTATTGCCATGTAGATTTGCACGAGGCGGTTGTGCAGAGACAATTTGCTGAAATTAACGTCGTTCGGTTTCCTCTTCAAAATAGCATTGACAGCCATGGGGATCAACAGTAACGCCACGACCAGCGATATGGTCAGCGTGGCGACGATGGACACCCCGATATGTTCTCCGATAAGTTTGACCTCATAACGATCGGCAAAAAGGAAAGGCAGGAATACCATAATTGTGGTGATCGTGGCGGCAAGGACTGCTTTCCATACTTCCTCGGTTCCTTGCACGCAGGCTTCATCCGTGGGCATACCTGTGGCCTTCAGGCGATAGATATTTTCCATGACCACGATAGAATTGTCCAGTAACATTCCCACCGCGAGCGCGATACCGGTGAGGGTAAGCGTGTTGATCGAGATGCCGAACAAGTAGAAGAAGTAGAAGGACGAGAACACGGATATCGGTATTGCGAAAGCGACAATAGACACGATATGTATTTTGCGCAAGAACAGGAAGAGGACGAAAATAGCTAGAAAAGCTCCCGATATGGCAAGGTTGATAATCTCGTTGATATTATCACTCATGATTTCAGCCTGATCTTCCTGAATGTCGATACTGATCCCTTTGGAGGCTATCTCTTCATTCAGTCGGTCGATTTCTGCCCGTACTTTTTCAGACAAATCAATCACGTTGGTCAAAGGGGATTTGTATAATCTACAGGTTACGACCTCCTTACCGTTTACACGGGAATAGGAGTCTTCTTCCTTCACCCCGAAGTGGATTTCCGCGATATCTTTTAGCAGAATTGGTCCTTCGGCTACAACGATACTTCCAAGGTCTTCGGTGGCAAGGTATTCTGCCGTCACGTTGACGAAATAACGTTTATTGTTCTCGTACACGGAGCCGGCAAATGTTTTTTCCGCCAGATTTGCAGATATCTTGCTACTGATGATAGATGGCGTGAGATTCAGTGCTTTGCATCGTTCCAAATCGATAATGACTTCGATACTTTTTTGTCGGCCACCCACGATTCGGACTTCCGCGATACCGTCCACGCTTTCGAGATAGGGCGTGATGTCTTTATCCACGATGTTGCGGACATAGTCGATATCGTCTTCCCCGAGGATTTGCAACTGCATGAAGTTGTCACTTGCCGAACCGGCAGAGGATTTGTTGACAGTACAAGTAAATTCTTCGGGAATGTTCTTGGATATGCTCTTTATATTTTGTTCCAGTTGCAGGAACGCGTATTTCAAGTCTACATTTTGTTTCAATGCAACTCGGATTGAAACACCTGACGAACTGATGTACGTTTCTATTTTTTCCACTCCGTCGAGCGAACTGATAGCGCCTTCTACCGGGATAGCGGCGTGATTTTCAACGTACGTGGGGTCGAGTTCCAAATTCGAAGTGGCTCTGATGTTGACACTCAATACCGGTAATTCGGCATTGGGAAATATTTCCATGGGCAGGTGCTTCTGGGAAAAGATTCCCATAAGTACCAACCCGATGAATAACATCGAGATGAGAACTCGTCTTTTTATAATGGTCTTCATGACTTCTTTTTATCAATAACGTAATACACACATGGAATGACGATCAAGGTCATGACGGTAGAGGTCAGAAGCCCCCCGATAACCGCTAATGCCATGGGAGATCGGAGCGAAGCCCCTTCCCCGAAACCGAAACACATGGGGAGCAATGCCAGAATAGTGGTGGCACTGGTCATGATGATCGGGCGTACGCGGTGTTGGGCAGCCATCTTGATAGCATCGTCCAACGGGTGACCGTCCGCTTTCAGGCGGTTGATTGCATCCACGAGTATAATAGAACTGTTCACGGCAATACCGGCAAGCATGATGATACCGATAAATGCCATCATGTTGAGTGTTTGTCCGGTAATCAGGAATGCCCACACGCAACCTACCCCGGCTAACGGGATGGTCAGCAGAATAGTGAACGGGTGGCGTAAAGATTCGAACTGGGCAGCCATAACCATATACACTAACAGTATGGACAGACCTAAGGCGAAGCCCAGTCCGCCGAATGATTCTTGTCTTTTTTCTTCCTCTCCGGTAATCTTTGCCGTGTATTTTGCCGGGAACTCTACTTCCGATAGTTTTTCGCGTATGGAAGGAGTGATGTGGCTTAACGTGTATCCTTTGTCGATCATCGCCGTAACCGTACCCGTGCGGCTTTGGTTTACTCTGCCGATTTCCCGCGGAGCGGAAGTGATTTCGATATCCGCTATTTCAGCGAGGCGATATTTTTTGTCCCCTTGTGTGATTTCGATTTGTTCCATCTCTGAAAGAGAAACTTCGGGTACTTTGATACTGATATCGATAGTTTCGCCCTTGTTCTCGAAAGAACCCGCTTCTTTACCGTTCAGTTTTTCACTTACCTGATCACTTACTTCTTTGACATTGATTCCGTAGATACCGCTTTTCAACCGGTCGATCTTGATGTTTACCTCGGGAGCGCCCTGTTCCATAGAGGTCTTGATATCATAGAGTCCGGGGATGCCCGATATCTTTTCTTTTATGGAGGAACACAATTCGTTTAATATATCCAACTCTTCTCCCTTCACTTCGATCACGAGAGGGGCTCCTTCCGTGCCGAGAATACTTTGTAAGGCGGACTCTCCTTTTTCGTAGGAGATTTCAACACCTTCGGGGAGTTGGTAGTTCGCGTTTATATTCGTGATAAAATAATCAGCGTCCAGTTTGGAATCTTTTTTAATTTTCACGGTTACTTGCGCTTGGTTGTCTTCTTCCAGTTTGCCGCCGCTCGTGCTTTCCAGATTGGAGGGACCGACTTGCGTGTATATCCATTCGATATCATCGCCGCCCAGCGTGCGTGCGGCATCTTCAATGGTCGCCACGGCATTGTCCGTGTTTTGCAGTCGGGTACCGGGTTCCATATTGATGAGTATGGCAAGCTCTTTGGATTCCGCTTTCGGCATGAACTCCATCCCGATAAAAGGCAGCATCAAGTAAGATATTACCATCAGGACGAGAGCCGCCAGAATAACGGCATATTTTACTTTTAATACGCGTCCCACGAAGTTACCGAAACCTTTTATCGTGATGGCATGACCTTTTCTTCTGTCTTTTTTACCCAGAAATTTTGACACGAGCATGGGAATGAACAAGATGGACACGAACAGAGAGGATAGCAGCGAGAAGCTGACCGTCCATGCCTGTTCTTTAAACAGTTCACCTGCCGCACCTTGCAGGTAAACAATCGGGAGGAACACGACAATGGTGGTTAAGGTGGATGCCGTGATTGCTCCTGCCACTTCCGATGTGCCTCGCACCGCTGCTTCGGTGGGCGAGAGGTGATTCTCTTCCATGTTTCGGAAGATATTCTCCATGACCACGATAGCGTTGTCCACGAGCATACCCGCCCCTAAGGCAAGTCCCCCCAATGTCATGATATTGATGGATAGCCCGTTGAAGTACATCAGGTTGAACGTGGCGATAATAGATATCGGAATGGATACACTCACGATAAGCGTCATGTTCACCCGTCGCAGGAATAAATAAAGAATGATAACTGCGAGCAGAATACCTATCAAAGCGGAGTCCTTCACTTCATTGATAGAACTTCCGATAAAATCACCTTGGTTGCTGATCACGTGGAACTCGTATCCCGGTAAACTTTTTTGGAATTCATCGAGTTTCACGAGCAGGTTATCGACGGCATTTACCGTGTTGTACTTGTTCTCCTTGTATATACTGATACCCAAGCAACGTTCACCGTTGTAACGGGCGATATTCTCGGGTTCTTGATTGCGGATACTTACCGTGGCGACATCTTTCAAGTAGATTGGGGCTTTCGGTTTACTCGAACCTGTTGACGCTTGTGATGATGCGTTGGAGGTGGAAGAGGTATTTTCCTTGAAAGCGACAATGATGTTTTCAATATCTTCAATGGTATTGATCAGATTCGCACCCTTTACCATGTACCGGATGTCATTGTCGGTAATCGTTCCCCCGGACACGTTTTGACTCATGCCGGTAATCTGGGAAGCGATGGTGTTTGCCGTCAACCCGAAAGCTTCCAGCATGTAGGCGTCCGTGGAGATTTCCACGATAGCTTGCTCCTGACCGCTTAATTGAATATCTGCTATTCCACCCACGCGGACAAGTTCGTTGCGCATATAATTCTCCGCGACCTTACGTAACTCGTTCATGTCTTTGATCTCGTTGTGCGTGAGCGCGATGGTCATAATCGGACTGGCGTTCGCGTCATAACGGGTGACGTTAATCTCGTCCACGTTGTCCTGTTGGGCATAGGTGGAAACTGCGCGTTGCAGATCTAAAAAAGCGGCATCCATATCCTGATCCCAGCCGTATTCAACCGTGATTTTGGAATATCCTACCCTGCTGATGCTGTAAACGCTTTGTACACCTTCCTGTCGTGCGGCAGTACCCTCGACTTTTTGAGTGATTTGTCTTTCAACCTCTTCCGGTGGTCTTTGTCCGCTTTTTACTTCCACGTAAAGGGCGGGATTTTTCAAGTCGGGAAAAAGGTCTGTTCCCAGTTTATTATAAGATATCGTACCCAGTAAACATACCGCCAGCGTGAGCATAAGCACGCTCACCGGGTATTTTACTGCAAATTTGGTGATACTGTTCATATCGTTTTATTTCATGATTTTTACTTTGCCTCTGTTTCTCAAGAACTCGTAACCTTTGATAACGATCTTGTCACCCTCGTTCAAGCCTTCCGTGACTTCCGTGTAGCGGTCGTCGCTGATGCCTGTTTTGATGTATTTCTCCACGGCACGATTCTGTTCCACCGTGAATACGTTACGCATTCCCCGGCGGGCATTGACGATTTCTTTCGGGATAAATAACACGGAGTCTCTTTGCAAAGTAATAATCTCGCCTTTGGCGAACATTCCGGGACGTAATTTCAATTCCGGGTTGTTAATAGCGATGTATCCGGAGAATGTACGGGTTTCCTCGTTAATTGCCGGGGATAACTGGGATACGGTTCCGGATAAAGTATCTGATTTTATATTATAGTTGGTAACTAATACTTTTTGTCCCACTTTCACTTTTTCGATGGCATTTTCCGGAAGTGCGATTTCCATATACATCTGGCTGTAGTCCATCATACCCACGATGATTTCGCCGGAAGCAACGTCTATTCCCGGTGTGAAATAGGGTAAAGTGACGATTACCCCTTTAAACGGGGCTCTGATATTTATTTTTTCCAACTCGGTATTTGCCGTTTCCAGTGCGGTTTGTGCTTGGATATAACTGCTCTCGGCGTTCAACACGTCTTTTTCGGTTGCCCCTCCTTTATCATACACGACCTTTTGCCCGTCCCATTCTTTTCTGGCAATATCAACTTGCATTTTCTTGGTTTGCAGTGATATGCTGTTCTCGTGTTCCTTGTTGTTCAGTTTCACGATGACGGCTCCCGCTTCCACGATGTCACCTAATTTGTAGGGGCGTCCGGTTTTGGGATTATTCATCAGTTCGTATTTACCGGTAATCTCTGATTTTATCTCGGCGGTTTTGGAGGCTTTTGCCGTACCCGTGGTGGTGGTCAATTCACGAATATTCCGTTTGCCGACTTCCGTGAGCCAGACGGGTGTTGTTGTTTCGGAAGAAGAGCTCGAACGTTGTTCATTACAGGCGTTCAGTGAAAATGCGAGTAGAATGAACCCGATATATTTTATTGATTTATTTGTAGCCATAGTTGTTATATTTTGTTGTTTTTATTTTAGCAAGTCCACGGGTAAATAAGAAGTGTTCGTTTGGAAATCCCACAATGTCTGGATTTTCAAATCAAGTAATTTCAGTTTATAACTGATGATCGTGTTCGTGTATTCAGTTTTGGCACTGGTTAGCTGATCTTGTTGATTCTTTAAATCTAAACCCGATAGAGAACCGCTGCGGTATTTTTCCACGCTGATATCATACGTGCGTTCGGCGTTTTCCACGTTTTTGCGTGCGATCTCTATTTTTTTCACGAGGCTGGGAAGTTCCCGGCATATTTGACGAATTTCGAGTACAACGCTTTTTTTGTATTCGGCTAAATCGATATCTTTATTTTCATTTGCAATCTGAGCCTTGCGTATAGCAGCTTTGCGAGTCCCCCAATCCCAAACCGGGATGGTAAGAGTGACTCCCACGGATTCGTTATCTTCCGGTTTGGTGAAAGCACCTTTTACCTTATCTCCATTACCGAATAAACCGACTTGGGCGGAAATATTTCCCTTGAATTCATTTGTTGCTTTTGCCGCGATCAAATCAAAGAGACCTTGCTCGACACTGATCTGTTTTTGCCGGATCTCCATTCTTTGTTCCAAAGCATATTTGATAGCCAAGTTTTGGTCAACCTCTACCGGTGTAATATCTGTATTCGTGAGTACACTGATGTCCATTTCCAAAGGTAAACCCAAGGTTTGCTTGAATTGGTCTTTGGTAGACTCGTAATTTGTTTCAGCACTATACAGGCTTGTTTCATTATTTGCCAGAGTTACTTCCGATTGGAATAACTCTTCTTTTGGAAGTAGGCCTTGTTCAACCTTATTCTTGGTTATTTCATAGTTTTGCTTTGCACTTTCGAATGCTTCCCGTGCGTCTGTCAGGCTTTTGAAACTTTGGTAAACATTGTAAAATCCTGAAGTTACCGTCTTTTCAATGTTTAGTTGTGCCATAGCATAACTTATCTTGGCATTTTCCAAATCGAATTCCAATTGTTTCAAATCGATTTTGGTTCGATTATAGGTAAAAATAGGTTGATTCAATCGTAATGACAGGCGATTGGAAAAAGAAGTGTTTGTTAGATTGTTGGATTGATTCTGTGCATCTTGCCAGTTGAAATCATTACTTAGCGTCAATGTACCGTCGGTCCATTTCAAAGGTTGAGTGATACTGAAATTACCTCCGGCACTCATGGTACGGTAGGTATTCCATGTTGAACTTATTTCCTCGAAACTACTGCTTCTGGAATAGTTAAAAGGGCTCAAATCGAATTGGAATAAAGATTTTAAGGATGCTTTTCGTTGAAGTAAAGACAGTTCACTCTGTTCAAGTGACATTTTACTTTGTATCAACGACGGGCTTTGTTGATAAGCGATCTCCAAAGCCTTTTCTAGCGTCAAAATCTCTTGAGCGGACGTTGTTCCCGGGGAGAATATGATCAGTAGCCCGGAAATGATCAACGATAATGACGTACGTGTTTTCATAAACTGTTATTGTTATTATTTATTATTACTCGTGTAAACCCATTTTACCGCGTCGGCAATGATGATTTGTCCCGGTTCGGAACCTCTGTCACTCAAGGTAACTTTGGCGTTACCCTCCGAGAAATAGAAACTTCCGAGGGAAACCCAACCGGTGGTATTCCTGCCTCCCGTTTCGACAGACACTTCCTCTTCGCCGTCGTCATGTTTTACTGTATAATATTGGTATCTTTTGGGTTGTTCTCCACGGCCCCACATCATCCTGTCCATGCCGGGCGAGCTGTAAACGAAAACTTCATAGAAACCGGGGATTTGGATTCGCGTGTTCCATTCCGCTTGATTGTTCCCGCTTCCTGATTTCTTGTACATGGCACTATTAATATAGTCACCGTAATAATTTATACCGACGGTTGCCGTCCATTTACTTGGGGGCATCCAGAAATTCAAGTTTTTATACTTGTCTTCTTCCTCCTTTTTGAAAAGAGATTGTAACGTATTCTTCTGGTTCGACTCGATTACACGGAAACCTTTGTCCTCGTTGTCGACCGTGATTTCTTTCGGGTTAAAGGCGAAAACGGTAGGATTACCCGCGAAGATACCGCTTACCGTGTCGGTCGAGGTTGTGGTCACTTTCGCGAAATTATGCATGATATCGCTCGGAAGATTCTGGGCAATATTCGTGTTGATCGTCAAGTTGCTGGGGCGATCGTCGCAAAGGATTCTAATCTCTTTATAACTTCTCGCGTCGATAATAAAATTTTTTGGCGGATTCTCTTCCATTTGGGCTGCTCTTCCCCGTCTGCCGGGACCACCTCGCATGAAACCGCCCTGTTCAACGCTGACAGAGATGATTCCGTCAATATTTGTCGGGTTATAAACTTGGAAGTGTACCATGTATTTCGTGTATTCACCTATGGCAACCTCGTCCGCGTCTATCCCTTTTACAATAAATAATGGCGTGGCGTTTATCGAGTACCACCCGGGAATGAAATCCATCAAGTTGAAATGGAATTTACGGATAAATTCATTATTCAAACGTGTGAAGTTGACTTCTTGGAATTTATATTTCTGAGAGAAGTCGGTCATGAATTTCTTGAAGTCTTCAGAGGGAACTCGTGAAGTGATATAATTTCGCAGGTATATCCCTTTTAATTTCATCATCTCGTAGAACACTTCCGTGGAAAGCGTGTTGTCCAGAACGGCTTGTTCAAAACTCTTGCCGTTCAAATAGGCCGAAGCCCGTTGACTGTCCCCCATGCCCGAGAACATACGGAACCACCTTCTTCCGGGATTTGATTCTTCCTGCTTCAACATGGTGTTCATCACGATGTCAATAATCGGGAAGTCCTGCGAATAGATAGATGTCGCGTAGTTAAAGTACATGGACGAGATGTCGTATTTATTTAATTTGGATGTACCGGACCAACCGCTGGTAAACATATTGACAAAAGAATTACCCTCTTCTTGATAGGTTTCTTCCGATTGGAACACGCTGCGGATAAAATCACGTATCGTGTTCATTTCAAGATCAATATCTTCCGATGAACCTCCCCGCGGATCATTTTGAGCCCACATTTTCATCCTTTTCTTGGAGGCTTTGAAATCGCTGCGCGGCAGAGTGGCTGCCAGTTCGGGCAAGAACACCATTTCCGGTTGCATCTGTTCGCTATTGCCTTTCCAGTTGCGCACGTATCCGGCATAAGAGATGGGCGTTTCCGCCAAGACCAGCTTGGGGAACGGGTATTTGCGTCCCTTGCGCATCTCGTATTCCGTTTTGACATCTGAAAGGAAACCGGCTAGGGTATCCGCCATGTTCGGAAATTCTTTCGAGAAGTAATCGTGACCTTTAAAATTGTATAGTTCGATTTCCACGGAATCTACCGTAACGCTTTTTTTCTCGTAATCCCCGATTGCCAGACTTACCCCCAGTAAGGGAGCTGCATTGGTGAATAACGTCGTGTCGCCGCTTCGGGAGGAAGTACCTTGAGATAAAACCACGCGTTCCGTCGGGTTATACACTTTTAAAGAGAACGTGGCGAAATTCTTCCTTATATTATAAGGTGCTTCCGGGTTTACAGGAGGCAACGTGGTCGGGTACCAGAGACATTCCGGGGTTAACAGGGTAAATTTGTCCTGCACGTAAGCGTAGTTCTTCCCGAATCGGAGAATGCTATTCCCGTTTTGAGTGTCATAATATTCCTCGTCCGTGATATCCAGATAGCAAATATTCTCGTCTATCGTACCTTGGTAACTGATTTGAAGTTCAGCCGTTTCATAAGGACGGAGTTTGTAATCCGCCACAACAACTTGAGCGTCCCTCTCGAAGGGGATATCCTGTCCCTTCGCGGTTAATTTCTCGACCTTCAACGACGGGTTCAAATATAGTAATACGTTATTGATCGTTTTGTGATTCCGGTTCTGTACTTGCAGGTTTGCCGTAACCGAGATTTCTTTTTTGTTTTGTGAATAAGTGATATCCTGACTCAATAAATTAACTTTATCCGCGATGTTGTATTTTTGGTATTTCTCGGAATACAGGTGGCGTTGATTATCGATGTGATGGTAGGTGGAATAGTAAGAGTACCCGCAACCTAATCCCAGAATCATGATAACGCAACCGATAAAGTTGAGTAAGATATTTTTCTTGGGATGCAAAGGAAGACGGTTTACCAGTGCGATAGTGAAAGAAAGTAATCCCATACCCAAGAACAGGAACGTGAAGCGTTGTGTCAGATAGGGAACGAGATTCGTGTGTCCCAGCACTTCGGAAAACATGTTCGGGACGGTAAGTGCGAAAAAGTCAAACGTTCCTTGCTCCACTCCGCCCAAGTACAACAATGTACCGCTTATGAATCCCAGCATGATGATAAATGTTACCGCTTGGTTGCGGACAAAGCTCATGACCACGAATGAAAGACCGAGCACGAATACCAGTGACGGGATAGACAGGGTAAGTAAATAAAAAATATAAGGGAGGAACGCGAACGGGGAATCGCTCGCGAAAACGTGTATAAAACCAGCGATGATTAATGCAATAATGTTCAACGACACGAAAGCCTTGATAATCCCCCATGTCTTGCCGACAATATAATCGGCGTTGCTCATCGGGCGTACATAGATCACCTCCGCCGTGTCCAGTTTCTTATCTCTCTTCAAAAAATTGCCCGCCAGAAATATGGCTATGATAGATTGAGCGATATTGAAAAGATAAATGTTGACAAACGGGATAGACGAAGGCATGGCTACCATGCCCCAACGGTACCAGCCGAAAATATTTGATTGAAGGCTGATCTGGAAAAAGACAATGATTAAAAGGGATAAAACGGCGAATATCCGGAATAACCAGCTCCGGCGTAATAATTTGGTTTCGTATCTTGATATTGTATTGATATTGTGAATATTCATCGCTGATTTTAGTATAGGTTTACTTGAACAATTCGTTTTCTTGAATGGCTTCCACCTGCATGTTCATTTTATCTTTCAGCAAGTAGTCCATGTAATAAACGTAGGCATGTTCCAGATTCGGTTCAATGGCTTTATGCGAGTATTCCTCGATGTTCTCCGCCACGACTTGAATCTCGAGTCCCCCGTCTGTAGGAATTGTCGAGATAATCGGGTATTTTTCCTTGATCTCCTCGTATTCCTGATCAGTCACGAAAATCTCCCATACTTTCCCTCTTGCCAGATTGACCATTTCATCCGGAGAGCCTTCGAATTTCAATTCGCCCCGGTTCAGGAGAGCCAGCTTCTTACAGGTACTGGAAATATCTCCCACGATATGGGTGGAAAGGATGATGATGGAATCTTTGTCACTGATGTCCGACAGGATATTGCGGAACCGGATTCTTTCTTCCGGGTCGAGTCCTGTCGTCGGCTCGTCGACAATGATTACTTTAGGATTGCCGATAATGGCTTGTGCTATGCCCAACCTTCTTTTCATACCACCGGACAATTTATTTGCCCAGCGGTCACGGACTTCAAATAATCCAACTTTACGCAGCATCTCGTCTACCACTTCGCCCCGGTGCTGTTTGCCCTTGATTCCGGCAAGACCTGCCCCGTAATCAAGGAATTCCCACGTTTTCAGCTTCTCGAAAAAGCGGAAGTCCTGCGGCAGGTAGCCCAACATGGAGCGAATAGCCTTCCTGTCTTTCGCGATGTCATAGTCATCGAAGTAGATCGTTCCGGATGTGCAGCTCTGCAAGAGAGTCATGATTCGCATCAAGGTGGTTTTTCCTGCTCCATTCGGTCCCAACAGACCAAACATTCCCGGTTCGATTTCAAGATTCAAGTCTTTTAAGGCTTTTTTACCTCCCGGGTAAACTTTGTTTAGATTTACAATTTTGATACGCATAACATTGGTATTTTAGGTTGGTATAAATCTATGCATAATAAGTAGGAATGTATGTTAATAAAATGTGAAAACTGATTGTCCATATAAGACCTGTTTCACTTAAAAAGGTTTATTTTTTTAACAAAACATTAACAAAAACCTCTCCTTATGCCCTGTTTGCGCTATTTCGGGTAAAAATATGTCTTGATTTTAAAACTTGCCTAAGAGAATATTTCCCGGATTACCCGGATGCTTTTCGTGTTGAAGTCCACGTTTAAATGAAAGCCGAGAAAGAGCAGGGCGATATCGAGAAGGATTTTCCGGCTTTGTTGATTGAGAGGGATGTCTTTGAGCGATTCCATCGGGCAGGAACAGAGTTGGTGTATGATTCGGGCGGAATGCGGTCCCGTGCAATAATTCTCGGGAGCGCCCGCGGGATAGAAACACCCGTCGTTAATGTTAAAAACATAATCCGGGTGATAGGTGCTGTCGTCAATGCCGAATCCCATGAGCTTGCTAAGCCGGAACAGGAACAGCAAGTTGAAGTTCGCGATATCCTCCCGGCTCGTGTTGAGATATTCCACGGAGTACCTGATATACTCGTACATGTTCTCGTTCGGGTCAGAATGTCGTAGTACCAAGTCCAGAAGCTCCCCCCATAACAAGGCGATATTCATCTTGTACACGTCGAAATAGATAGATGACGTGTTCACCAGTGAAGACACGGATTTTAACTTGTGAAGCCCCCCTCGTTCATTGGGATAATATTCGAGTTCGACGATCTGCATACATTGCACGGCGTGGTTGTTCTTCCGTTTATAAAGCGTCATGGGGGTGATAAATTGCATGTACCCCCGTTCTGCCGAGTACACGTGCATGATTTGCTGCTGCTCGGAATAGGGTAGACTTTTCAATATGATGCCTTTGATCGTCTGCATGGAAGCGTGTTACCGGGCATTTAGAAACTCGTACAGTTTCCGTACGGCTCGCCCCCGGTGGCTGATCTCGTTTTTAGCGTGCAGGGGCATCTCCGCGAAACTTTCCGCGTAACCGTCGGGGCGGAATATCGGGTCGTAACCGAAACCCTCGTGCCCGTGTTTCCCCGTGAGAATCTCCCCGTTCACGATACCCTCGAAAAGATACTCCCGATCACCGAGGATAAGGGCGATCACCGTTCTGAACCGTGCTTTACGATTACTGACACCCTCCATCTCCCGAAGCACCTTTTGCATGTTCGCCTCCGAGTCGTGGGCAGTTCCGGCGTAACGGGCGGAATAGACACCCGGGGCGTTATCAAGTGCTTCTATTTCCAGTCCGGTATCATCCGCGAAACAATCGTAGCCGAACTTCTCGTGTATATACCTCGCTTTTTGCAGGGCATTCCCCTCCAGTGTATCTTGCTCCTCGGGGATATCCTCGTGGCATCCGATGTCTTTCAGGGAAACGATCTCATGCCGACCGTCCAACATTTCCTTGATTTCTCCCAACTTGTGCGTGTTGTTGGTCGCGAAAACTAATTTCATAATCTATCAAAATTCGTGTATCGCGAAATTAACGAAATAGATTGTCTTTGCAAACGCGAAACGCTATATTTGTACCCGCTTAACGTGTTTCGACAGTGTTTATTATGGAACAAGGTCGGATATGAAGCATGAATTGTAAATCAAAGAACAATGAGAGGAATTGTCGTAAAATCTACCGGTAGCTGGTACGCGGTACGGATGGAATCGGGTGAAGTCTTGGAATGCCGGATAAAGGGAAAATTCAGGATGAAAGGGATTAAGACCACGAATCCCGTGGCGGTCGGTGATGTTGTGGAAGTAGAGATAAATCCCGATGGCGCGGTGATTCACCGGATAGAGGAACGGAAAAATTATATTATTCGAAAATCGACGAATCTCTCGAAAGAAGCGCATATCATAGCCGCGAATGTCGATCAGGCGATGCTGGTCGTAACGGTGAATCATCCCGTGACCTCAACGGTTTTTATCGATCGTTTTTTAGCTTCCGTGGAGGCATACCGGATTCCCGCCATACTCGTTTTCAACAAGATCGACTTGTATGACGAGGATGATCTGATGCTGCTGGGTGCTCTGACACAAATATATATGGAGATCGGGTACGAGTGTTTGCATGTGTCCTCATTGACAGGGGAAGGCGTGGAGGATGTCGTGGCGGTGCTGAAAGATAAAGTGACCGTGTTTTCCGGTTTGTCGGGCGTGGGGAAATCCTCTTTGATCAACCGGGTGGAACCGGGCTTGCAATTGAAAGTTGCCGAAATCTCCGAGTCCCACGACACGGGCAAGCACACGACCACCTTTGCGGAGATGTTCCCGTTGAGTTTCGGGGGGTATATCGTGGATACTCCCGGCATCCGGGCGTTCGGGCTGATACACATGGAGAAGACGGAGATATCACACTATTTCCCGGAGATATTCAAGCGGGCAAAAGATTGCCGTTTCTACAATTGCACGCATATTCACGAGCCGGGATGCGCTGTTATTCAGGCGGTAGAGGACGGGGAAATCAGCGAAAGCCGTTATTTCAGTTACACGAGCATGTTCGAGGAAGGGGAGGAGAAGTACCGTAAATAAGGTGAAAACCTACCTGAATTCAAGATGAATCCCGTATCAATTCCGGTGCAGTAGTACTTGAAACATTATTTGTATCCTTTTAGTAAGCTATTAAAACGCTATTATAGTATAGGGTTTTAATAGCGTTTTAATAGGGAACTAATAGCGTTTTATACGGAATTGAACCGGAAGTGATACGGGATTTCACATGAATTCAGGTAGGTTTTCTTATTGTTTTCCTTGGAAATGTTTTACTATTTTGAGATGGGGTACAAGTGATTCGGAAGATATTCTTTTGTATTTTTTGTTATGCCAGTATAAAATTAGAAGCTTTTGTGTAACTTTGAGAAGTCAATAATTTATACACGCGTGTGAGCTTTTGAATTTATGCAGGTTGATGATAAGTTGATATGTCGTTTTTTGGGAGAACATGATCACCGGGGAATGGAGGTCTTGTTCGAATACTATTATCGACCGTTGGTGCTGTGGGCAGACACGTTTTTGAGTGATATTCCGGCGGCGGAGGACGTGGTGCAGGATTTTCTCGTGGATTTCTGGGAGAAGCGGGCTTACGAGAGGATCACGTCGGGTAGTATCCGGGGATACCTTTTCGCGGCAGTGAGGAATCGGGCGTTGAAGTTACTGGAGAAGCGGGATGTCTTGCGGGAAGCAGGTGGAGTGTTGCCCGTGTTGGTGGACGAGAGTGATACGGATTGGCTCACGGAGGAGATTTTGCAGGCGGTAGAGGCAGAGATCGAGAAGTTACCCCCGCGCATGAGAGAGGTTTTGAGGGCGGTGTATATTGACGGGTTGAGTTACCGGGAGACGGCTGAAAAATTTGTTATTTCTATAGCAACAGTTAAAACATTGTTGGTAAATGCTTTAAAACGACTTCGAAAAGTTTTTTCTAATTTTCCCCGATTTTTTTCCTGATTTGAATCAACCGTTTTATCATTTTTCCGGTCTATGGGGCAAGAAATTGATATGATAGAATGGAAAGAAAATCTCAAATTACCGAATCCGAGTTATTGGACTTCTTTAATGGCAAACTTTCTACCGGGGAAGAAAGGGAGATTCTGGAATGGAAAGAAGCCTGTGACGAGAACCGTAAGTTGTTTGATACGGTGCGAAAGCAGAATCTCGTTATGCGGGAGGTTGTGCGTGCACGGTTGATCAAGGGGGACTATTCTTCGATACGCGGGCGTATCGGGGGGAGGAGGCGTCGGACATTCAAGTTGTGGTACGGGGTGGCGGCAGCCGCGGTGGTTGTTGCGGTTATTTCTTCGGTCGTGTTATGGCGGGATGCTTCTTCCGTTGACGAGAGTAGAACGATGGCTTATATCGGTCCGCCCGCTCGTAAGGCGATACTGGAGATGGCTGATGGCGGACAACATTACTTGGGGGGCAGTGGGATCAAGTTTGAGGAGCGGGATGGAGCACAAGTGGCGATCAGCAACGGTAAGGTCGTGTACGATAAAAAATTGGAGGAGTACGCGGAGGAAGAAAAAGAAGATGTGCTTGTTTATAACAAGATCACGATTCCCCGGGGAGCTGGGTTGTACCGGATCTCGCTTAATGACGGTAGCGTGGTGTGGCTGAATTCGGACAGCAGGCTGGAATACCCGGAAAAGTTCGCGAAGGGGGAACGGAGGGTGCGTGTCACGGGAGAGGCGTTTTTTGACGTGACACGGGATACGGTGCGACCGTTTGTCGTGGAAACCGTGCGCCAGTTGGTGACGGTGCTGGGGACGAAGTTTAACGTGTCTGCCTATCCGTCAGAGCCGGAGTTGACGACGCTTGCCTCCGGGAAGGTGAAAGTGATTCCTGTCCACGGGGCGGAGGCGGTGGTACTTTCCCCGGGGGAGCAGTCTGTCCTGGGCGTTGGTGTCGATAGCTTGCGTGTATGCCAGGTGAAAGTGAGTGACGTGGTGTCGTGGAAAGACGGAATGATCAGTATCGAGAATATGGCGTTGAGCGAAATCCTGAAAGTCGTTTCGCGTGCTTACGACGTGGATTTCGTGACGGAATCTTTGCCCGGGGAAGACATTATCCTGCAGGGAAGTATTTCGAGTGACGAGACGCTGGAGGTGTTTCTTGCCGTGTTGAGTAAAGTGGCAGATGTGAAATTTAAAATAAATGCCGATGGAAAAATAGAAGTTCAAAAGTTAAAGTAAAAAAAGAGAGAGAATTCAAGGAATTCTCCCGCTTACGGTGTGTAACGTCTGTTGGTGGCAGACGATATCTTATTAATTCAAAAACAAATGTATGAAAAAAAAATCTAGTCACACCATTTTTCGGGTGGAAATTCGAAAATGGAGTAAGATCGTTTTGGTTAATTTTATTTTGACTCTGTTGTCGTGTGCCTCCGTGTATGCGCAGGATGATACTTTGCGGCAACAGAGAATAACTGTCAAGTACCGCAATAATACCATCTTGGAAGTACTTGAGGATTTGAAAGCAAAGACGGGATATACTTTTGTTTACAAGCAAAATGATATATCCAATGAGGTGAAAATCACGGAGACTTTCACGAATGCGACGCTGGACGAGGTGCTGGGAAAGGTGCTCGTGGCTCATGGTTATGATTATTCGATCGAGGGTAAAGTGATCGTTGTCAAGAAAAAACCGAAAACCAAAGAACCTGAGGTACGGAACATTATCACGGTCAAGGGACGCGTGACGGACGAGAAGGGAAATCCCATGCCGGGGGTAAGTGTCGTTATCAATCAGACCTCACGGGGAGTGGCTACTGATAAAGACGGGAAATATGATATTTTGGTACGGGCAGACGACGTGTTGAAGTTCTCGTTTATCGGGTACAAAGACCAAACGGTACCGATAGAAGGGAAAGATGAGTTGAATGTATCACTAAAGCCCACGGAAGAGGCGTTGGAAGAGGTTACAGTGGTCGCATACGGGGAACAAAAACGCGAGTCCGTGACCGGTTCTATTTCTGTGGTAAATGTCAGTTCGTTGAAATCTTCTAATAGCGACCTTACTGCCAGTTTCGTGGGACGTATTCCAGGTATGATCGGTTATTTGAAGGGTGGTAAACCGGGAGCCTTGACCGAGGCCGAAATGAACACGCAGTTCACGGTGCGCGGTATCACGTCTTTCGGTAACAACGCGAACACGGCTCCCTTGATTTTGTTGGACGGGGTAGAGGTTAGCGTGTTGGACTTGTCGCGTATTGACCCGGAGGATATTGATTCATTCAGCGTGTTGAAAGATGCTTCGGCTACCGCCATGTATGGAGCTCGTGGGGCAAACGGTGTGATTCTCGTGTCGACGAAAAAGGGAGTCGAGGGTTCGGTGTACACTTCTTTCCGCTACGAGGCAATTGCTTCACAACCGACGCGGAAAATCGACGTGGTAGATCCGATCACCTACATGAAGGCTTATAACGAGGCGTTACAGACACGCGACCCGTTGGCACAACCGAAATACACGGCAGAACGGATTGCTAACACGGGCAGCGACCGTTTTCCCTCTTGGGTATACCCTGCCAACGATTGGTATAAATTGTTGTTTAAGGATATGTCTTTCAATCATCACTTGGGATTGAGCGTGCGAGGCGGAACCAAGATTATGCAGTATTATGCCTCCGTCAGTCACAATTTCGATGAAGGTATGTTGAAAACGGATAAGTTGAATTCGTTTAATGTTAATATTCGGAATAATACTACCTCTTTGCGTATCAATTTGAATATTGATATGACTCCCACTGCGAAATTGTTATTGACCTCCACCTCTTCGTTGGACAGTTATCATGGTCCTTTGGCTAACGTGACTACCGCTTATGGTATGGCGTTTAACGCGAGTCCGGTGGATTACGCGGCGGTCTATCCGGCGGATGATACCTATAAATTTCCGCACCTTCGTTTCGGTTATGAAACGATAACTTCCCAGAACCCTTATGCTTCCATTCAACAGGGATACGTGGAACGGAGTCGTTTCGCTACCTCCAATCGGGTGGAATATATTCAGAACTTATCTGCGTTCTTAAGAGGTTTGGAAATCCGAACCAACGTGTCGCTATACAAGCAGGCTTATTACAGTACGCCGTTTCTGACGGAACTTTATAAATATCGGTTGGCTGACTATAATCACCAAACGGGTAAACATGTGTTGGAACAATTGGCAGAGGGAGATAAGACGCTGAAAGTGGATCCTAACTCTAAAGTAGCAGAGGGAGAAACGCAGTTGACCGGAGAGTTCCGGGTGTATTACAACCAGTTCTGGGGCGATCATACGGTCAGTTACACGGGACTGGTGAATATGTCGCAGGTGACCTCTTCTGCAGGACGGGATTTGTTTTCTGCCATCAAGAACCGGAATATGGGACTTTCCATGCGTCTTTCATACGGTTTCAAGGAACGTTTCTATTTGGAGGGTAGTTTCGGGTACAATGGTTCCGAACGTTTCGCGGAACATAATCGTTTCGGTTTTTTTCCCGCGGCCGGGATCTCTTACGTGATTTCGAAAGAGCCGTTTATGCAACGTTTTAACAACTGGTTAACTTTTATGAAGATTCGTGCTTCTTACGGGAAAGTGGGTAATGACGGCATCGGTACCGGGTCTTCCGCTTATGGCAATACCGGCAGATACATTTATTTGGAAAACATGGGACAGGATTCCCAGGACCATTATCTGGTTCATTCTTATGCCAACCCGACGATTCAGTGGGAGATTGCAGAAATGACCAACTTTGGTTTGGAGATGACTTTGTGGAAAGGGTTGCTCGATTTTACATTGGATGTATACGAGG
Source organism: Butyricimonas muris (assembly GCF_046365375.1). Classification (NCBI taxonomy): domain Bacteria; kingdom Pseudomonadati; phylum Bacteroidota; class Bacteroidia; order Bacteroidales; family Odoribacteraceae; genus Butyricimonas; species Butyricimonas muris. The sequence continues at coordinate 166,056 of NZ_JBKEIT010000010.1, forward strand.
AGATCCGTCATAATATTTTGGCTCAACGCACGATTGTGCCCGCCAGCATGGGATTGGGGCTATACCCGTATGATAACGTGGGCAAGGTGCGTTCTCGCGGTTTCGATTTGGCTGTTAAAGTACAACATGCATTTTCCAATGATTTGTGGTTTATCTTGAACGGGACTGCCACCTACAACAAATCGGTGTACAAATCCATCGAAGAGGCTGCCGACAAACCGTCTTGGCAAGGAAAAGTGGGGCATGATATTTCGCAAGTGGTGGGTTACGTGGCAGAAGGATTGTTTCAGAGTCAGGAGGAGATCGACCGTTCGCCGAAACAATCGGGCGACGTGATGCCGGGAGATATTCGCTATCGTGACGTGAATGGCGACGGCAAGATCAGCATTGATGACGCTGTACATATCGGATTTCCCACGGAGCCTCGTTTGGTATACGGTTTCAATGGAACGATCAGCTACAAGCGCGTGGAATTTAATTTCGCATTCCAGGGAGCAGGTCAACGTTCACTCTTTATCAACCCGAGTGCCGTTACGCCGTTCGTGGGCGACCGTGCCTTGTTGAGTGCTATTTGGAAAGACCACTGGACTCCCGAGAATATGAAAAGCAGACCCCTGTGGCCGCGTTTGTCTACCAAGAGTATCACGGCTCACAATATGGAGGAGGCTTTGTTGGGTCAAGAAACTTTGCGCGCTTCCACTTATTTTATGCGGGAGGTGAAATTTTTGCGTTGCCAGTCGTTAGAGTTGGCTTGGAATTTGCCGATCCAATGGGCAGAGAAGCTCGGTATGCAACGGATCAAACCTTATATCCGGGTGAACAATCCGTTTTTGATCAGTGATTTTGATTTATGGGATGTGGAATTGGGAAGCAACGGATTTAATTATCCGATCCAAAGGACATATTCAGTAGGTGTTAATTTTAGTTTCTAAAAATCATGTATATGAAATTTAAAAGTATATTCATTTTGATTTGTTCCGCCTGGTTATGGACGGGGTGTAACGAGTACCTCAATTTAGTTCCCGAGGATGATATTCTGACGATTCCCAAAATATTTGAGACACGCACCGGAGCGGAACAATGGATGATTGATGCAAACCAGGGATTTGTTCCTTTGCAAGTGTATACGACCACGAATCCGGCTTTTTGTGGTGCGGACGAATACATTTCCAACCGTTATGCGCGGGAGAATCGCGGAATGACCTCTTTCTTGATCGCCGATGGCTTGCAGACGGCTTTAGCACCGATTAATGATATGTGGACCTATAATGGTGTCTATTATTATATTCGGTATTGCAATACTTTCTTGAAGCATATCGGTGATGTCTATAATCTGAATGAAGGCGAGCTGGAAACTTGGACGGCAGAGATCAAAGCGTTGAAAGCTTTTTACTATTTTGAGTTGGTTAAACGCTATGGTCCAATCGTGTTGGTGCCTCAGAACATCGACGTGTATGCCCCGATGGAGGAACAACGTCAACCGAGAAGTCCGCTGGATAGTTGTTTTAAAGCGATCAATCAGTTGTTGGATGAGGCAATCCCTTATTTGCAGGTATTTGCCGAAAAAGATGCCACTCGTCGAATGTTTTTCTCGAAAGAGGGAGCGATGGGTTTGAAATGCCGCGTATTGCTCTATGCCGCTTCTCCGTTGTTTAACGGGGGCATAAGTGTGTACAAAGATCTGAAGAATAAGAATGGCGAGTTACTTTTCCCCGTGGAGGATAAAGAGAAGTGGCGCGTGGCGGCTGAATATTTGGATGAAACTATCCAGTTTTTGGAGGGACACGGTTATAAATTGATTGCCGGTACCCAAGAGAAATCCACCCCATTGTTGAATACCATGCGGGATTTGGAGTGTTCGCTGTGGGCACCGAATTTCCAAAATTCCACGGAGGCGGTGATGATGGTGAGTGGATTCTCGGATCTATTCCAGAGAATTCTGCCGCAATTGGGAACTAAAACTACGGATCCACACTATAGTTCCGTGTTAGATGGTAGTATCGGTACGAATATCCGGATGGTACGGAAATTCTACACGGCGAACGGATTGCCCATCGAGGAGGATCGGACGTGGACGTATGGAGATGGCTACGGTATGGCGCAAGAGCGGGATGTCATGTACACGAGCGTGGTGCCGATGGGAACGGATGTGTTGGCATTGCACTTGAAGCGAGAACCTCGTTTTTACGCAATGATTGCTGCTCCTGGGCTGTACTGGCAGCTTGGGAAGTCCGTGAACTATAATTTGATCGTGGATTCTTATCAAGGCGGTTTGTTCGGATTAAAGCAAGATCGGCTTTATCCCAATTACGCGCAAAATATTACCGGCTATTTCGTGAAGAAAGGTACGCGTAGTGATTTTAATTTGAAAACTTACTCGCAAGATATCATGTCTTTCGCCGTGAATGTTTCCGTGACGATGCGATTGGCAGAGCTTTATTTGGCAGTGGCAGAAGCCTGGAACGAGTATGAAGGTCCGAATGGAGCGCATCGGGATCAGATTTTCGATCGTTTGAATGCCGTGCGCGAGCGGGCAGGTATCCCGACCGTGCAGGATAGCTGGGGAAGATATGGCGTGAATGCGAATAAATTTAACGAGCAGGCGGGATTACGGAGTATTATCCAACGCGAACGGACAATCGAGTTGATGTTCGAGGGACATCGTTTCTGGGATGTACGTCGTTGGGGAACTGCAATTACTGAAGGCTGGAACGACAAACCGATGGGCTGGAATGTACTTGGAAAGAATTGGCAAGCCTTTTATAATAACGGGCAAGGTCCGATGGTGGTGTGGGATCAGGCGCAGTTTATCCCGGCACGGGATTACCTGTTCCCTATCAAGAGTGAAGAAGTGATGATTTCCGGTATCGTGCAAAATCCGGGATGGTAATGACTAAAATTGACTGAATATGAAAAAGATATTTGTATGTCTACTCCTTTTAGGGTGTTTTTGCTGGGTTGCTTGTTCCGATGATAAGGAGGGAGCATTCGGTACGACCATCAGCGAGGATATGTTTTCTTTTACCCCGGTGGAGGGTGGTGCCGTGATGCACTACAAACTGACTGACCGGCGGGTGAATAAAGTGAAAGTGGAATACACGGACGAGTACGGGTTGAAAGTGTATAAAACCGCGGATTATGCCGTGGATTCCATCGTGTTGAATGGATTCAACCAGGTACACGAGGATGTGCCGGTTCGGGTTTCATTCCTGGATAAAAATGAAAAGGAATCCGACGTGTTACACTTTGCGTTTAATACTCGGGCTTCCAATCTTTATACTTTTTTTGATGTAGTGAAGGTGAATTCTTACTGGAATGGCTTCCAGGTGATCTATGATTTAAAGGGAAGAACGGAAGGATCGGCGTCCGTATTTTTCGTGGGAATTAATCCGACGACGAAAGTGCAGGATACGCTCTTTTTGGAAAACTTCCTGTTGGAAGAGGGACGTAACGTGAAGGCTTATTCCATTGATGATTCGCAATTACAGGATGCTTATACTGTGGTGATTACTACAGAGGATGATCGGCAGCGGATTGTCCGAAAACAAGTATGGAACGGAGTGGAAGGCGTGGATCGCTTGTTGATTCCGAGTAAAGATTTCGAGTTAATCGATCCGTTCAATAAGTCGAAAGAAATGGAGTATAATTCATCAAATAACTATAATCCGGGTGCGTTGGGTAAGGCTTATCTTTTCGATGGCGATACAAAAGGAACGACGGGGGCGGAATATTATAAATCGGGGAAAGCTACTCCGCCATTTGCGTTCTTGGCAGGTCCTAATGCTTTATGGCGTCCGGACAATGATGTCTATTTCGTGTTGGATTTGCAGAAACCGATGATTGTCGGAGAGATGCGGTTTTATATGAAATATGTTGATGGGTATGCAGCAAATAAAGATTTCGATAATGATTATTATACTAAATTGCCTTGCGATATGCAGGTCTTTGCTTGGGTAGGAGAAGGTGATTATAATAAGGATACGAATCCAGGAACGGCAGAGGATTGGGAAGAGGTAGGTCGCTTCAAACAGGAACAGACGGCTGAAAATGTCGATCGGTGGTACAATGAAGCACTTTTGAATCCGTTACCATGGCAAGGAACTAAAGCAGATGTCGAGGCGCGCAAGCCGGTGTATTTGTCTATACCGTTCCCTTTTGAAGAGCGGGAGTGCCGTTTCTTCAAGATACAGTTTAACGAGACATTCTTGGATGTAAACAAGAATTATTCGTATAACCATAATAATAACAATAACGTGACTGTCCAAGAATTGGAGGTTTACGGTCAAAAATAACGAGAGGTATGAGAACAAGTTTTTTGAAATATGTATGGGTGTTTGTGGCCGTACTTGGATTGTTGCCGGCTTGCGAGGATTTGGAGGATACCTATTCAGATTATACCGGTGATGGACCGGTGCAGTACCTGACCAAGATTTATGACCTGCAAGGAGAGCCAAAATGGTTGAGCGTGTTGTTGACTTGGGAGTTGAAACTAGACCCGGGGCGGACGGCGATCTTGGTGGAATGGACGGATGATTCGACGACCTATTCCCAGGTGATCGATAAAGACGCGAGGGACTTCATGATTACGGGTTTGAAAAACTACGAGTATGCGTGTAGCGTGAAAGCTATCGAGCAAAAAGACGGTGAGGTTATCGGCAAGTCGATCGGAGATCCGGTGTACGTGCGTCCTTTCACGTATGCTTCGGAAGAATTGACGCTGTTCTCGCAAGTGGTGAGAAAGGCGTATCAAGTGGCAGGCAAGAAATTGTTTGTATTGTTTGAGCCTTGGGCGGATAATTTGATTTCTTTCCAGGTGGGGTATTTCGAGAAAGGGAATGCCACGGAAAAATTCTGGACAGTGGAAAAAGTGAATAATTTGCCGGACGGGAAGGTGTACGCGATGATCGGAGAGAATGTCGATTTCACGAAGCCGATTAACGTCTATCGTAAGGGGAGAATCGCTTCTATCGATAACATGGAGTTGGAGCTGCAACCCGTGCCGTTGTATTTCGAGACACCGATGTTTGATGCGGCTTTTGCTGCCGAGGTGAGAAGTCGTTTGGATTTGATAGGAGAGATTAAGCAAAGCGATATCAATGATGTGGAGGTGTTGGATATCGACTACGATCAATTGTCGTTGGTCGACGTGTTGCATTTCCCGAACTTGAAGGAGCTTCACTTGGGACGCAATCGTTTGCTGGCTGCCGGAACGGAAAATGCGGTGAAGTCCGTGTTGACAAATCAAGAGGAGAGTGTGGCTGCTTTGGAGGTTATTGCCGGTGAATTGGGCGTGAAGATTTATCATTACGGGAACCATTATTTCAACACGGTTCCTGATTTCTTCACCGCAAAGAATCAGGTGGCCGAGTTGCCGGAATTTTCATTATTGAACACAGTGGGATGGGATATCACGGTCAACCCGATGGATGCCATGGGATATAATTCCGGTTTGGCGAATTTGTTGCAGGAAAGTGACGCATACTGGAGTCCCCAAGCGAGTGAGATTCTCCGAAGACATATTATCGAGATTGATATGAAGGAGAGCAAGCGTATTCTTGGTTTCAAAGTCGGTCAGGCCATGACACCCCCGGCTGATGTACAAACTCCCGATGTGTTGGATATTGAGTTTGAAACAGGCTCCGGAGCTTGGGAGTCGGCGGCATTTAGCAGGAGCGTGACGGTCGGCACTGGTAAGGGTGAGACCACGATTATCTATTTGGATAAATCTCATAGCGTGAAAACGGCACAAAAGATTCGCGTAACGGTTGCCGATAAATTCCATAAGAAAGGATATAACGCCTCTTATGCTTACGTGGATTTCTATACTGTTGTATTATCTTCTTTCATGGTGATCGAAGGCAATTAAACGAACTTCATAGATCTTTGTTATACAGCCCTCTTTTGGGAGGCCGGGTTAACCGCCCAGCCCCCTGGAGGGCTTTTTTACCGATTAAAAATAGATATGATGAAAAAATGGATTCTATTATTGACGTGCGCTTGTACGATTGTTCAACTTTACGGACAACGATACACGAGGAATTACCATACGGTAAGATTTAAATTTGAAAATGGTCAAAGTGATAGTGTGACTATCGTGAGGGAAGAACTTCCTTATAATTTTAATTTATCCTATTTCGGAAAGCAAGCGGGGGAGCTCAGTCCGTCAGCTTATTGGGATATGAAAGATGGAGATGATGAAAATTACTATAAAGATAGAGACCCCAAGAATAATCCTAAAACTCATACTTCTGAAGCATGGGAGGCATGGTTATGTACTCGAATTATACCTGAAGAGGTGAAACGTAAATTAGATCTTTCTTGCAAAAAAGGAGATGAAGATAGAGAGGCTAGTTACATATTTGTTAATCGTGAATTCGAAATCATGGTTTGTTTTGATAGAGGCGGGAGAATAGTTCAAGTTGATTTTGCTTTTCGTAATTTGGATTTATACGAGTCTGTAACCGAGGAGCAATTGAAAGTAATTTGCAGTGGGATTGTGAAATATTGCCGCATGATTGAAGGTATTTATCGTTTGCCGCATGAAGGTGTGGAGGCAAAAGAATTTGCGCCGGCAGCAACATACGTGTTAGTGCTATGTCCTAATTCTGATTTACGATGGGCAAAGGAATGTCAAGAGTACAATCCAAAATCGTGGGCTAAAGTGTTGAAACATTTTGATACGTTGGAGAAAAGAAGGAAATAAGATATGAAGAAATTAATATTATTTATTTCTGTTATTTTGTTTGTAATAAGTTTTTCCGGTTGTTTACAAGAAAATGAAATTGGTACTATGATGGCGAACATGGACGATGGCGATATAGTGGTTTGTGATTATATTTGGGATGCTCCAGATCGATATTGTCTTACCATGAATCAGTTACAAGATTTATTTAGAGGGACTTTAAGTTTTCGAGAGGACAAAATTCGGTTATTAGCAAAAGAACTTGAATCCTTTCTTTTAAATAATCCTTGTTATCGACGGATCATGTATGAAATATACCAAACTGTTGGAGGGAAGAGAGAAAGTAAGGCTTTTATAAAGCTTGATGAAAAAGATTCGAAATTGCAAGCTGATCCTAGGCTTTGGGCTCGTTATGATCAAGGGACGAAAACAATTATATTTAGGGATTTACAGGTTGGTGTAATAGGAGGGATACAAGGTACTGAATTGGCCACATTGATTCATGAATTGATGCACCATTGGCAGTATTTGTTGTTCGGTGAAAGTTATATGCAAGCACAATATGAAAAAAACTTTGAATTCGAAGTGACTTTTTTGTTGGATGTTGCAATGATACAGTATGCTCATCGATATGCGGATTTAGGAGCAGAACAAGTGTTATTGTATTTGAAATATGATCTGAATAATCCTGTAATTTATACTCAGGAAGAGAAAGAAAGGTATATCAATGCGATTAATAATACATTGCAGGGGAATGCTGTTAGTATTAAAGCTGAACTTGACTTTTTAGCTGCTAATTTTAGAAAGTATGATTATGCCGTTTATACCCCGTGGGCAGAATATAGCCTTATAAAGCGATTATATCCATAGTTATTTCTATCATAATGACAAATTAAAAAATAGAATCATGAAATCATTATTTGTATTGTTAGTTGGTATTTTGCTTTCTGCTGGAATTCAGGCACAGCAAGAAAATGGAGGAAGTCAATCAAAAGGGATTTTGTTTGAATCTGCCCGTTCGTGGAAGAAGACCGTGGAGAAGGCGTTGGACGAAAGGAAATTGCTTTTCGTGGATTGTTATGCTGATTCCGGTGAAGTGAAGAAGGCGCAGGAGGAGATGGAAAAGTATGTCAATTTACTGAAAGAGATGGCTAGAATACAAACCCCGGCGCAAGGAGGAATGCCCGCGACGGCAGTGGCTTCCGGAAATAATATTCGGTTGGAGCGTGGCGTAACGTTGAATTACGAGTTCCGTCAAGGAGTTCCGGTGGTGAAGGTGGTGATCAACGGGCATACGTATTACTTCCTGTTTGACACGTGTGCTGGAATTACTTGCGTATCCGATAAATTGGTAAATGCAGAGAAGTTGGCTTATCAACAGACAGGTAATTCCATGCAGGGAATTGACGGGCAAGTTGTTATGGCTGAAATTCCAGAATTATTGTTAGGAGAATTGGCGGTGAAGAATAAACAGGCGGTAGTAATGAGTGTGCATAATCTTGTTTTTCAACATTTGGGTGTAGACGGAACGATTGGAGCGAATATTATCAATGATTACGTGGTGACTGTTGACTCTCGTGCGAAGATAATCACTTTTTCAGATCAGGCGGATGCTTCTGCTTCTCGTTGGGATACATTGAGGCTTTGGAATAATGTACCATTACTTTCTATCAAGGTAAGGGGGAAAGGCGGGGTTCATGATGTACCGGCATTGTTCGACACGGGAAATGGAACGGGTGCTATTGGATTACCTTCTGTAGAAGGGTTTGAACAATGGACGCAAGCTGGAATTATTGGCGACGTGGAGGAAGGGAACGGTTTTATAGGAACGATGGTGGGCGGTATGGTGAAGACCGATAAGCTTTACCGGGGACGGATGACGGGTCTTCATTTGGGAGATGCTGTTTTCGAGAAGGTGCCGATTATTACCGGGGGAATAGGGTATTTGTTGCTTTGTTTTCAGACGACGGATTTGGGCAAATTCGTTCTTGACTATCCTAACGGGCGTTATCATTTTGAACCTTACGCAGATGCTGGGGTGTGGGAAGGAGATCGTCGTCCCGTGATGACGGGGGCTGATAATGGGGAATTGAAGATTGCTGCCGTGTGGGGAAAAGAGGCAAGAAAGAAATTGGCTCCGCAATGGACGGTAGTTGCTTTGGATGGCAAACCGCTGGAGAAAGTGACATTGGATACTCCCAATATTGACGAATTGCTCCATGAGCGTGGGGTGAAGACTGTGACGGTTCGGGATGTGGAGGGGAAGGTGTATGAGGTGAAGGCGGAGGTGTTTTTATCAAAGGGATTGTAAGATTTGGGATAAAAATTAAGCTAATTAAGAGCCTGTTTAAATTTCGTTAGGGGGTGTAAATATTGGGTATCCTAGATCGTCATTAGTGCATACAAGCAACAAGGATTCAGACCTATACACAAAAGATGGATCGTGGAAAGAACATTCGTGTGGTTTGATCACGATAGAAGACTATCCCGAAATTATGAACTTACATTCGATATGGTAAAAATTGCCGATATAAAATTATTAATACAGAAAATTTAAACAGGCTCTTAGATGAGAATAAATTCAATATGCTGGATATGGGCAGGTTTACAGTAAATGATTTTATATATGACGAGCCAAGTAAATATATTCTTTTCCAGAGACAGTTAACAGGAATATTTAAATTTTATAAACTTTTGACTCAAAAGGCTAAGCGTTTTTCCCGAGAAAAAACATAGTATATGGTGTAACGTATTATTTTTTTTTGTACATTTGCGCCGTTTTACTTGAAGAATCGTGGACAGATTGAAAGAATATAAGATAGCCTACAGGGGCTTAGGGGAGGGCGTTCACTCTTTCGAGTTTGTCATGGATGACAATTTTTTCGATTGTTTTGACGTGACAAAAGGGACGAAAGGGAAAGTAAACGCGAGAGTGGAGATCGTGAAATCATCCTTGCTGATGGAGGTTCGGATGAAGATCGACGGGGTGGTGAAAGCTATTTGCGATCGCTGCTTGGAAGAGATGGATTTATCAATTAGCGGAGAACTGAACTTGTACGCGACGTACGGGGGAAGGGAAGAGGGGAATGATGATGATTTTATTATCTTGGCGCAAGATGAGGATTATCTGGATTTGAGTGAGCCGCTATACGAAATATATATGCTGAATTATCCTATTCGAGTGGTTCATCCCGAGGGCGAATGCAACGAGGAGATGGAGCGAGTGCTTGAGGATATGACAGTGGAAGAGAGTGATGAGATTGATCCCCGTTGGGATGAATTGAAGAAATTAATTAATAATAACTAAATAAAACTAGAGAGAAATGGCACATCCTAAACACCGGGTCTCCAAACAGAGAAGGAATAAGAGAAGAACTCACGATAAGGCAACTGTTCCTGCAATAGCAAAGTGTTCAAATTGTGGTGCTGCGGTACAGTATCATACTGTATGCCCTGAGTGCGGGTATTACAGGGGTAAATTAGCTATCGAGAAAGCTGTCGTTGCATAATGTTTGTGCAATGACGGGAATTGCCTTGAATAATACAGAGCCCCCTGTAAAAAGGGGGCTATGATTGTTTATAGGTGGCGGTTCTCTGTTTAATTTTGAAAAGATATTTTTATGGAAAGGCCAAGAGCGGTAATCACCGGGGTAGGAGCGTTTTATCCCGATTACATTTTAGACAACGAGGAGTTGAGCCGGATGGTGGATACCACGGACGAGTGGATCATGACACGTATCGGGATCAAAGAGCGGCGTATATTACGGGATACGGATAAAGGCAGTGCTTACCTCGGAGCCAAAGCGGTAGAGGATCTGTTTCGTAAAACAGGGTTGAAACCGGAAGAAGTCGACCTCTTGATCTGCTGCACGGTAACGGCAGATATGCATTTCCCGGCAAACGGGAATGTGATTTCCGATATGGTGGGAATCAAGAACGCGTTTAGTTTTGATTTGAATGCCGGGTGTTCCGGATTTCTATATGGTTTGACGACTGCCACGCAGTACGTGGAAAGCGGGCGTTATAAAAAAGTCGTTGTCGTGGGAGCCGAGAAGATGTCGGCAATCACGGACTACACGGATCGGGCGACTTGTCCGATTTTCGGTGATGCCGCCGCCGCGATACTGCTTGAACCGACACACGAGGACGTGGGGGTGATCGATCATATTCTTCGTTCCGACGGTATGGGGCGGGTTCACCTGCACATGAAAGCGGGTGGTTCTTTGAAGCCGCCATCCATTGAAACCGTGACGGCAAGAGAACATTATATTTATCAGGAGGGGCAACCCGTGTTCAAGCATGCCGTATCGAATATGGCGGACGTTTCTGTCGAGATCATGAAACGCAATAATCTCACGTCTGAAGATGTTGCTTGGTTGGTGCCGCATCAGGCAAACCTGCGAATTATCAAGGCTACCGGCGAGAGAATGGGATTGGATGCTTCCAAGGTGATGGTAAATATCCATAAATACGGTAACACGACATCCGCGACAATCCCGTTGTGCCTGTACGAGTGGGAAGACCAGTTGAAAAAAGGAGATAATTTAATTCTAGCCGCTTTCGGTGCCGGGTTCACGTGGGGAGCGATTTATTTGAAGTGGGGATACACGAAGGCTAAAAACTAGAAGTTGCCGGAAGGCAATAAGATAAGGTCCATAAGGTCGAGATTTTTTTCTGACTTTATGGACTTTATACTTTTTTGCCCTTGTAGACTGAAAAAAATATTTTCGATTTTAAATTACTTGTTGTATATTTGGTCGTTTATTACTCAACTAAGATGGAAAAAAGTGTGAATCCGGACTGTCAAGGGAAAAGACAAACGGTTGTTTTGGAAGATTCCGTGGTGGGGGGAGATATGAGTCTGCCCGGGGATTTATGCTTATTCGGTAAAATTTTGGGTAATATTACAGCGGGGGGACGAGTGGAAGTGAGAAAAGGAGCGCTCGTGACGGGCAACGTGCTTTGCCGGGAGTTATACGCGGAGGGAGTAGTTGAAGGAGACGTGGATACTCATTCTTTGATAATAGGAGAGAATGCGGTTTTGCGGGGGAAAGTGGAGGCTGGAAAGTTGCGGATCGAGGGGGAAATATATGATATGAAATGGTTACGTCTGGTAAGAAAATAAAGTAAATGCAAGATCATGGGAAAAGAAGTACAACAACAAGTTGCGTTAAACCTATTAAGTGAAGGGACTCAGATTACCGGAGATCTTCATGCATCGAATGATATACGTGTCGACGGTACTATCAAAGGAAAAATAAACACGACGGGACGTCTGATTATCGGGCAGACGGCGAGGGTAGAGGGCGAAGTGACTTCCCCGAGCGTGGATATTCTGGGTACGATGGAGGGGAGTATCGTGTCGGACGGTTCGGTTTCATTGAGAGCAAAATCCGTGTTCACGGGAACGATTAAAGCGGCTTATATCGCTATCGAGTCGGGTGCTGTATTTAATGGTGAATGCCATATCCAACGTGATGTAAAACAGAAATAATTAATAACGTGGTGTGTCGTGTATCCGTAGTAGTGTCTATACTGCTATCGCTGGTTGCTTGTGAAAAGGCACAGGAAAAGGTAGACAAGGGTGTTTCCCTTGAACTGGCGAAAGAACGTAAATCCAATATCGGAGGCGTATCTTACCGGTTATATTTCTCTATTCCCAAGGAGAGAGAGGAGCCTATCATGGCAGAGTCGGAAATCTTCTTCGAGTTGTCGGAATTAACCCCGATTGTTCTTGATTTCAAGGAAACGGAAGATAAAATTCTGGCTGTTACTTCCGGGGGAAAGAGGGTTCCTTACACGTTCAAGAACGAACATATCATTATTCAGCCGGAACATTTGAAAGAGGGACGGAACGAGTTGAATATCCAGTTTATAGCGGGAGAGTCTTCGCTGAATAGAAGCGAGGATTTGATGTACACCTTGCTGGTGCCGGATCGTTGCCGGACATTAATGCCTTGTTTCGACCAGCCGGATATAAAAGCGCGTTTCAAGTTGACGCTTAAAATTCCCGCCGGGTGGCAGGCAATAGCGAACGGGGAACGTATTCGGGTGGAATATTTCAATGATTATAAACTTTACGAGTTCGGGGAGACGAAACCTTTGAGTACGTATTTATTTGCATTCTCGGTAGGGCGGTTCTCGTACACGGAACGATTTATGGATAACCGTTGGATCGGGATTTATCACCGGGAAACGGATACGGCGAAAATCAATGCCAGTATCCCGGAGATTGCCCGGCAAGTGAGCCATTCGCTGGAATGGATGGAACGCTACACGGGAATCCGGTACCCGTTCGAGGTGTATAACGTGGTGGCGATTCCGGCTTTCCAGTACGGGGGTATGGAACATCCGGGAGCGACTTTTTACAAGTCATCGACTCTTTTCCTTGACCGGGACGCGGATTTGACGGCACAGATGAAACGGAGTGAATTGATCGCGCATGAGACGGCACACATGTGGTTCGGTGATTACGTCACGATGAAGTGGTTTAACGATGTGTGGCTCAAAGAGGTGTTTGCCGGATTCATGGCAGACAAGATTATCGCACAGTTGTACCCGGAGGTGAATCATCAGTTGAACTTTTTCTTGAATCATTATGAACCGGCATTACGGACAGACCGCACGAGAGGGACACATCCGATCTTGCAGGAATTGAATAACTTGAAGGATGCAGGCACATTATACGGGGATATTATTTATCACAAGGCTCCTATCGTGATGCGTATGCTGGAGCGGGAGATTTCCGAGTATCAGCTGCAAATGGGTTTACGGAAGTACTTGCGTCGCTGGTCGTATTCCAACGCGGATTGGGATGATTTGATTCATCTGTTGGCGAGTTCAACGGGACGTGATCTGGAAACGTGGAATGAAATCTGGATAAAGGAGAGCGGTGCTCCCGTGATTGAGTTTGGCAAGGATGCTATTGCCATGATAGATGAAAGTGGCAAAAAACGGGTTTGGCCGCAAGCGATTTCGATTTATTGGATGAGTGCCGGAGGGCGGCTGTATCGTCAAGCGCGGGTGTTGAAGGATACGTTGACTCCTTTCAGGAACCCGGGCGTGATATTGCCGGATTGCGACGTGTCGGGATACGGTTGTTTCCTGCCGACGGAGTACAGTGTACAATTTCTCTCTAAAGAGTTGAACCAGATAGGAAATCCGCTTTATCGTGCTGTCGCTTGGCAGTTGTTGTACGAGGGCGTGTTGAACAAGAAGGTGAAAGGAGAGTTCTTCGTGAAACTTTGTATGAAACATTTGCCTCATGAAAAGAATAATCTGGTAGTGAATCGAACCTTAAGTTTCTTGAGGACTGTTTATTCGACTTATCTGGATGAGGGGGGAAGGCAGTTGTTGCAGGAGGAATTGGAGCGTTTCTGCGTGAACATGATTGATAATGACGCGGGGAATAAAAAATCCTATTTCAATACTTTGCTGACGCTTTATTCCTCACCCAAGATCGGGGAGTTTTTTAAAGAGGTATTAAACGGTGAGAGGGAGTTGGCAGGTTTGACGGTCAGTGATGACGATAAAATCAAGATAGCGTTTAATCTCGTGTTGCGGGATTCCAATCTTTACGGGGGAATGGAGGAACATATTAACGGGGCGATAAAGAATAAGGATTTGTTGAATCATTTCGCTTACGTGTTGCCCTCGGTTTCCGGTAACAAACAAGTGCGGGACAGTGTGTTCAGTGCTTTGCTGAAGAATGAAAACCGGGTGAACGAGGTTTGGGTGGAGGAGAGTTTGCGTTGGTTGAATCATCCCCGCCGGAGAATGGAGGCAGAAGAATACATTCCGCGAATGCTGGATAAATTGAAAGAAGTTCAAGAAACAGGCGATATATTTTTCCCGTCGGCATGGTTGAGCGCGGGACTTTCCGGGCATACCAGCAAGAACGCGTATTCTATGGTGAATGCTTTCTTGGAAAAGCACCCGAATTACCCGAAGAATTTGAAATTAAAGATATTATCCAATTCAGACCATTTACGACGCCTTCACGCGGAGGAACGTGAACGATAATGTTTATAGATTAGATTATGAATGTTCGAGAAAACTCATTGATATTGATTCCGGCTCGTTACGCTTCTACCCGTTTCCCGGGGAAGCCGTTGGTTGAGATTGCCGGAAAGCCCATGGTGCAGCATGTTTACGAGAAAGCGACAGCGGTATCCGACTATGTTTACGTGGCGACTGATGATGCACGGATTTATGATGCCGTGACGGCCTTCGGGGGACGTGCGGTGATGACTTCTACCGAGCATCGTAGCGGAACAGACCGGTGTTACGAGGCATACGTGAAGGTGCATGAGGCTTTGAACCGGAATTTCGGGGTTGTTGTCAACGTGCAGGGGGATGAACCGTTTATTATCCCGCGACAGATAGAGTCTTTGATTTCCCGTTTTGAAGAGCCGGCGGTGCAGATTGCTACTCTAGCGAAGCCTTTTGAACGGAATGACGATGTTTTTGACCCGAATAAAGTAAAGGTGGTGTTCTCCGTGAAGAATACGGCTCTTTATTTTAGCCGGAACCCGATTCCTTATTGCCGGGGTGTGGAACGGGACGGGTGGCTTGCCCGGACTCCTTATTACAAGCATGTCGGAATGTATGCTTATCGTCCGGAGATTTTGAAGGCGATAACTTCTATTCCCCAAGGAGTTCTTGAACAAGCGGAGTCGTTGGAACAATTACGTTGGTTGGAGAACGGGTACACGATAGCAATAAGTATTACCGATCATGAATCGGTCGGTATAGATACTCCGGAAGACTTGGAAAAAATATAAATTAAAAGCTAAAAGTTACGATTCGTATATCAAACTTTTAGCTTTTAACTTTTATCTTTGATGCCAGCATCAAATTGTCATAATGTCTTTCTCTTTCTTGGCGAGATACTCATCGATTTTTTTGCCGTATTCATCGGTCATTTTTTGAGCCATGGCTTCGGCATCTTTGGACATATCTTCGGGAAGCCCGTCTTTTACCATTTTCTTTACTTGCTCGATTACGTCCCGGCGGGCGTTACGAACGCTTACTTTGGCAGTTTCGGCTTCACCTTTGCTTTGTTTCACGAGGTCGCGTCTGCGTTCCTCGGTAAGTTGCGGGATATTGATGCGGATCATTTCTCCGTTGTTATCCGGGTTTAATCCGAGGTTAGCGGTCATAATAGCTTTTTCAATCGGGGCTATCATGCTTTTCTCCCACGGTTGAACGGCAATGGTTCTCGGGTCGGGAGCCGAAATATTGGCTACTTGTGATAACGGGGTAGGACTACCATAATAGTCAACCAGCACGTCTTGTAGGATTTTTGGGTTGGCTCTTCCCGCTCTGATTTTACTGAGTTCGGATTCAAGGTGATTCAGAGCGGATTCCATTCTCTCTTTTGCTTCGTCGAGATAAAATTGTACTTCCTCGTTCATATATTTTTTAGTTTGATTTAATATTCATAACGAACCAAGCAAAGGTATAAAAAAATCTGTATTTTTACTCTATCCTACGCCACGTTTCCTTTACCTGTACGTTTTTCAACGTTCCGTTTGCCAATTTTAATTTCGCTTCTCCCGTGAGTACGAGAATCTGGTTGTTTGCCTCGAACTGGTACGTGGCGGTATATTCTATGATATCTTTTACCTTCACGGATTGGGAAGATTCGATGAGTTGCCCTGTCGTAATCTTGTAGGTGCCTTTCGTTCCGTCGGACGTCAGGAACGAGAAATCGTCATAGAACTCCTTTTGTATCGGGTGCTTAACTTCGATTCCATTCTCGGATATTTTTTCCCATTTGCCGGCAAGCGGGTTAGCCACAATCGTTCGGAATAACTTGCCGGGGCTGAAGATACATTCTTCCACGTACTTTTTGAATTTCTTTAATCCCAAGTAATCCCGTATTTTGATTTCCCGGATGACTTTGTTTTCTTGGAAACGAGGGGTGATATTCACGTATCGTGTGATAAAATTCTCCTCGGGGAGGCTGTCTATCAGTCTGATTTGCTCGTCCCACTCTTCCTTGTAATATTTCAGAATCATGTTTTTATCTTCCGCGGGCAGTGCGAGGGAAGGCATCACGATGCTCAGCATGATTTCCGAAGATTGTTGTTGTTCCCGGGCAGAAGTAACCAATCCTTTGTAGGCGGCTTTGTCCGAACCGTAACGCTTTTTCAAGTACAGGCGGTACATTTCGGCGGAGGAGGAAGCCACCGTGTCCGTGCCTTGTTTTAATTTCGCCTCGTTTGCCTCAAGGGCTTTCAGATACCTGTCGAAAGTGCGTCTTTCCACGTTAGGAGCGGTACTTTTCAAGGCGAAATAGACGGGTACGGTATAATATACTCGGACGGGCGTGTTGTTTTGTTTGCCGGGATACCATTTCGGCATGGAAGCAATCACTTCTTTTGCCTCGTTATCCAGTTCGGTGGATACGCCCCGGATGATTTTCACGTCATTCACCGTTCCGTCTTTCTCTATAATGAAACGAACGTACACTTTGCCTTCTATACCTTTGGTTTTAGCGGCTTCCGGGTATTGCACGTGGCTATATATCCAAGCATTCAGATTACCGGGAAAAACGGGCATTTCTTCGACGAACATGTAGACTTTATTATCTTCGGTACTGTCTTTAGTCTGTTCGTGATGGTGTTGCGCGATGGTCGGAAGCGTTCCTGCCAGAAGGAACATACTCGCGAATAATACTTGTAACTTGGTGACAAGTTGTCGATTAAGGGTGTATGGCTTGAATATCATGGTTCGTGTCTTAGCGTGATAGATTACTTTCTTTTCTCACAGCTAAATATAGAGTGAATTTTTGGTATTTGCAATGAATATTAAGTGTTTTGTAAATTTTAAATCTAAAATGGGTAGATTCTCGATGAAGCGGATTACTTTTGTCTTCTTAAAGAAACGATATGAAAAGGAAAGATTTTGAGGTGATGGCACCGGTTGGTTCCTACGAATCACTGGAAGCTGCATTACAGGCGGGGGCTGATTCCGTCTATTTCGGCGTCGAGGGATTGAATATGCGTTCCCGTTCGTCGGCTAACTTCACGCTGGATGATTTGCGAAATATAGCGGAACGTTGTAGCGAGAGAGGGGTGAAGACTTATCTCACGGTGAACACGATTATATATAATAATGAACTGGATAAGATGCACCGTATTATCGATTGCGTGAAAGAGGCGGGATTAACTGCCATTATCGCATCGGATATAGCGGCTATCATGTACGCTCGTTCTGTCGGGGTAGAGGTACATATCAGCACGCAATGTAATATCACGAATTACGAGGCGGTGAAGTTTTACGCGCAGTTCGCTGATGTTGTCGTGCTGGCTAGGGAGTTGGACATGGATCAAGTGATGACGATTCATCGTCAAATCGTGCAGAATGATTTGCGGGGTCCCAAGGGAGAATTAATCCAGATCGAGATGTTCGCTCATGGAGCCTTGTGTATGGCTGTTTCCGGGAAATGTTACTTGAGTCTTCATGAAATGAATGCCTCCGCCAACCGGGGGGCTTGCTACCAGATTTGCCGGCGTTCCTACACGGTGAAAGATACCGAAAGCGATATCGAGTTGGAGGTGGATGGCAAGTATATCATGTCCCCGAAAGATTTATGTACTATCGGGTTCGTGAATAAGATGATTGACGCGGGTGTGCGGGTGTTTAAAATTGAAGGGCGTGCCCGTTCTGCCGAGTACGTGAAGACGGTTTGCGAGTGCTATAGCGAAGCATTGGATGCCTACACGGACGGAAGTTACGATGCGAAGAAGATAGCTGCGTGGAAAGAACGGCTGGCTTCGGTGTTTAACCGCGGTTTTTGGGATGGCTATTATCTTGGACAACGTTTGGGAGAATGGAGTGAAGTATATGGTTCGAAAGCCACCAAGAAAAAAATATGTATCGGTAAAGTCACGAATTATTTCACGAAATTGCAGGTCGGAGAATTTAAACTGGAATCATACGACTTGAAAGTAGGCGATGAGGTGATGATTGTCGGTCCAAGTACGGGAGTGGTACAAATGACTGTTCCGGAACTTCGTCTTGAATTAGATCCCGTGGAGCGGGTAGAGAAAGGCGCCGTATTCTCTATGCCTTGCGAGATGAAATTAAGGCGTTCGGATAAACTGTATAAGTTGGTGGATAATTTATAAAACAAAAGGCTGCAATGATGAGTTGCGGCCTTTTATTTTATGGTTATTTGAATGGATTTAATTTGGGTGGCTTGATGTTAAATAGATTGTAACTCAAGACCAAACTTCCTCTCATGTGCAGCATTTTATAATCGAAATATTGATTGCTGGGTTTGAATATATCTTTGAATCCGCAACTAAACCGTAACCCGAGTTCGATACGGGGAAATAGTTGGCGTTCGTATCCGGCAATGAACCCCATATCCCAGCTATCCAAAATATTGCTAAAGTTAATATGCAAAGGATTACTCGGGTCAATAGAACCGTTATAGACTTTATCATCGGTCATCATGTATCCTTTGGTCACCGTATTTCGAAATTTGGCATTAATGATCCATGCCCCGTAGAGTCCAACCAGAATACGGTCTTTTTGATTGCTAAACGTGTATTTGAAATAAAGAGGAACTTCCAGCATGGTAAAATCCATTGACATTTCGGCAGAGCCGCAAAAACGGGAAATAATATTGTTTTTATCGTCATGAAATCTCTGGTCATCAATACGGGCGTCAGCATCAATAGCCACTTTTTTGTACGTGAGTTCTGCGCCTAATGTCCATTTCTTTGTTACAGGGAAAGTTAGTTTTGCTCCCAATGATGGCGAAAGTTTAGGATAGGGGTTGAACACGTCCGGAACATTACTGAACGGAAACGGGATAGCTCCACCAATATCAGTTCCCAGCTGAACTCCAAGAGCGAATCGATATTCTACTTGATCATCAGTATCTACTGAAGTCGTGTTAGGCTTTGATTGATTGTTGTCTTGGGCAACGGTATTTAAAGTACAAAATAATGGTACAAGTAAAAGGTATATCAGTTTCATTTTCTTTTCAGGTTAAAAGTTTACAACAACGTTATCAACGGTTAAGGTACTACCTTTAGCTCCGATAAACAGATCTCCTTGTCTACTGGAAGTCATTACAATAGATATATGTGTCGGTTCCAGATCTTTGTACTTGCTATCGTATTTAATCGGGATCGTGTAATTGTTCCAGTTGCGTAATGCTGTATTCGCTCCATCAAAAATGATTTCCCCTTTTCCTAAAACCTTTAGGCCGTCAACGGGATCCCCGTGATATTCTAATTCTCCGTTACCTTCCCAGCGAAGTAGTTCAACCCAGATACGTCCTTGGTCAACTCCTGTCGTATCTTTTAATTTGTAAGAATTTAGTCCCACTTTTTCTGAGCGTTGGAATTTTACACCAGCTTCGTATTTGGCATCAACAGAAATGGATTCCGGACGCATGATAAATGGTATTCCGAAATAGGTCATTAACGGGGGATTGCTTAAAGCAGAAATATTTATTTGGAAGTACCCGGTAAATATTGTTCCGGCCGTTATTAACTCTCCGATACCCAAACCGCTTAAATTTTGGATGCCTGTCTGGAGTTGAGCGGCGTACCCGTTTTGATAAGGAACCGGAGTAGTCCCTTGTACGAATGAATTATTTGCCGTTGCCCATCCAAGCCCCTTGCCCGGTGTCGGATCTATGTTTACTTTAGAAGTATTTTCGTTAATCCATAATTCAAAATTGGAATTTTCAATTGTCGGAACAACTTGTATATTCCAAACACGTTCGTCTTGATTGTCTTTTGCGATTAAAATGATTTGTTTTTTATCGTAGGGACCGGAAAACGTGAAAGGAGATATTGCAGAACCGGCTTTGATTTCTCCGTTATGAGTAATGTCAGCCTCAATAGTTACTGGCCAGCTGAAATCTTTCTTGAAGTTAATTCGGATATTATTATCATGAATGGAAACATTTACATCCTTTTCAGCATGATTCGTAATATGAAAGTTAGTAATGTCTGCGTTAGGCTTATCCTTTAATACGATTTGCCCCAAGTGGGGTACACCGCTCTCTGAAATAAGGTAAAAAGATTGTGGAGTATATACATCCTTGAATGTAAGCTCTTTAAGGTTTAATGGATTTTCATCCACGCTAATGGCCTTATCTGTAGTTGAAGAAAATTTGATATTAGCCTTTATCGTGAGTGGAAATAATTTCCTTCCGTAATCCAATGGAATACTTACCACGTTATTACTAACGGTAATGCCTTCTTTATTTAATACGATCCCTTCTGTTTGATCAGTAATTGAGAAAGAAACAATCTCCGCATCGTCACTTAACTTGCTTACTTTCTCACATGAACTGAATAATCCAAGTGCTAGTAAAAGAATCCCGTAATATTTTCTCATATAAATTTAATTTTCGTAATACTCAGCAATTTTTATGCCATCCGTATAAATACGGAAATGAGGGTACAAAGTTATTGGTTTGGTACTTATTTGTTTATTATTTATCGTTATTATTTCCCGGTAATTCGTATCCTATGCGCTTCTTTCTTTGGGTTGTCGATTTTGGGCTTGTAATTCTGCCAGTGTTTGATTTATCAATTCGAGCTGTATACTTGTATCTTCATTAATAGTATTTTGGTCTGCAAAAATATCTTCGATATAGTCTTTCAAATTTCTCATTTCTTTTTGCAAAAGACTAATTTTATCTAAAGGTGCCTCTAATACTATTTGACGCATTTTTACAAATGCTCTCATGATAGATATATTTACTTGGACAGCGATTCCGGAACGTAATATTCCAGATAACATAGCAACACCTTCTTGGGTAAAAGCAAAAGGTGCGACATAGCTGTGTTTCATTGTTGCGGGCAACTGGTCGCAATTTGCGACCAGTTCTTTCCATTCTTGAGTGGATAAAACAAACATAAAATCTTCGGGAAAACGTTCAATATTACGTTTTACTTGTTCTTTCAAACGTTTTGTTTCCACTTGATACAATTCCGCCAAATCGAAATCCAACATCACTTTCTGCCCTCGGATTTCGTATATCTTACTCTGTATTAATTGAAAATGGTCCATGATTGATATGCTCTTGCGTTATTCTTTTTTCTTCATATACCGCATGATATAGAATACAATACCGCCCAACAAAGCTAACAAAAGAAGACTTGAACTTATAGCTGAAATTCGGGCTCCCATGTAATAAGACTCCGGTTTGTATTCGAATGTAACGGTATGTTCTCCTGCGGGGACTATGACGGCACGTAAGATATAATCAGCCCTGAGAAGATCGGTTTTGTTACCGTCGATATAAACATTCCAGCCTTTGGGATAATATATTTCACTGAATACGGCCAATTGTTCGTTTGCCGCGGAAGTCTTGTATTCCAATTTGTTCGGGGCGTACGAGGTCAATTGTATCGTGGCGTTCTCGTCAAAATTGAAACCTTTATCTTGAATGACGGATTCAAACTCTTTGCTGATGACGGCAGATTCTCTCGGGTCTATTTGTTTCAGCCCGAGTAATTCTTCATCCGGCGTGTTCACGAGTTCATAATCCTTGACAAACCATGCGTTCCCGTAAGCGTATTTATTGTTGACGGGGGCGGAATTGGCATGCACGATGACATATTTCGTGTTCAACATATTCAACACGGTTTGCTTGGAAAGACTTTCTTCCATGGCAGAGAGTGTTGGAGAACTTTCCAGCGTTTTACCGATACTTTGCATCTCGGGATAGATGAAATAATCAATAATATCTTGGTAACGCTGTAACTTGGCGGCACTGTATCCCCCGATCGTCTTGTGATGATAACTGGTATGCGAATCATTGAACGTGTTCACGGATATATCCAGTACCCGATAATTCGGGTCTTTATCTGCAAGGATGGCTTGATCCACCGGACGAGGTTGGTATTGATTGTTAAACTCCCGTTGTTTTACAAAATGGTCGTTATTGAGGTAACGTTTATCCACGGTCCACATATCGGCAAGAATCAATAGTCCCATGGCGATCACGACATGAGTGCTTTTGATTTTCTGAATCATCCATGTCCAGATAACGACGCCCGCCAATAAGATAAATACCAAAGAACGGAATGCGTCCGAGCGAAGCAGGGATTCCCGGTCTTGGGGTAAATATTGTCTGAGCCAATCCGGGTATTGACTGTCTGCCGGCGAAACGAAACTTCCGGCTAAATCGGGTAATAATGCGAACAAGGCGCAAATACCACCGGTAACTCCTACGGCTATTTTCAATCCTTTGAGCAGAGTCTTTTTCTCGTATTCCCCGTTAAGAATTTTGTTCAGAGTATATATCCCTAGCAAAGGAATGGTCAACTGCAACACGATCAATATCATGGACGGCACCCGGAATTTGTTGTATAGCGGGATGTAGTCATAGAAGAAACTCGACAGGAACATGAAATTCCGTCCCCAGCCCAAGAATAGAGCCAGTAAAGAAATTCCCACTATCCACCACTTCATGGGTCCTTTGATTAACACGAGTCCCAACACGAAAAGGAAAATGGCGATAGCTCCCATGTACATCGGTCCCGCCGTGAATGCCTGTTCGCCCCAGTACAAGGGTAATTGTTGAATGATTTGATCGGCGTTCGACGCTCCTTGACTATTCAGGAATTTGTATGTTTCCGAATTTTTGTCTAACGCTCCGCCGGAAGCTCCACCCTTGAAGTTCGGTATCATCAGATTGAGGGTTTCGTCAATCCCGTAACTCCATGCGGTGGCGTATTCTTTATCCAACCCGCCTTTGGTTTGGCTATTTTGGTTTAAGGTCAATTCCGACCCGCCTCGCATCGTGTACTTGCTATATTCCCACGTCGGCCACAAGTGATTTATATTTGTGGCTGCTGCGAATAGAACCGCTACCACGAGTAGCGTGACGGTTTTGAAAAAAGCGGGAAGTGCCTTTGCCTTGACGGCTTTGTATAATTGTGCTATTCCGTAGAATAAAACGATAAAAGCGAGATAATACGTGATTTGCGGGTGATTCGCCATGATTTGGAAAGCAAGCGTTATCCCGAAGAATACCGCCCCCAACCACCGATTCTTTCGGAAGGCGAAAACGACAGAAGCCAAGACCATGGGCATTAATGATATTGCCACCATCTTCGCGTTATGTCCTACTTGAAGAATCTGGAAATTGTACGAGCAGAAACCAAAAGCGAGAGCACCCACGATAGATAACCACGGGTTTACCCCGAAAGCCAGTAATAACAGGTAGAAACTGACAAGCCCTAAAATCAGATAGCTGGCAGGGCGAGGTCCCACGAACAGACCGTCATACACGTTTTTCAAGTAATTGCCTTTATATTCCGTGGAGATCATTGTGGTTGGCATTCCGCTGAACATGGAGTTTGTCCACAACGGCTCTTCTCCTGTTTGTTCCCGAAACTGTATAATCTCGTTCGCCGCCCCTCGCCACGAGGAAATATCCGATTGCATTACTATTTTGCCCTCGAATAAAGCCGGAAAGTAAGCGTAGGCAATAACGATAAATAGGATAAAAGCTACAAGATAAGGATAAAACGATTTGAGCTTCGGCATCTTCATGTTTTTGTGTTTTAATGTATTCGATTTCTCGCGAAAGTAAAAAATATAATTATCAAAATAGAGGAATGTATTTAAAAAATGCTTTTTTTCAAAGGGAAATGCATAACTTTGTTCCGAAAAACCGTCACATGTGACACTTATTCGTAATAAGATGATCATTAATAGAAGTGTATATATAGATAAATTACGACGTTCGAAAGGTAATGGGCTTGTCAAAATTATCACAGGATTACGTCGTTCCGGCAAATCATTCCTTCTGAAGAAACTTTTCCGTCAGTATTTGCTGGACGAAGGAGTTAAGGATGACCATATCATTATTGTGGATATGGAGAGCAGAAAAAACAAGGAATTCAAAGACCCGGATTATTTGTTAGATTGGATAGATAGAATTATGCTGGATGATTTTACCTATTATATCATTATAGATGAGGTGCAAGAGGTAAATGATTTTGTAGAAGTCCTTTCCACGTTATCCGTCACGGAGGGAGTAGATGTATATGTGACAGGTTCTAATTCCCGTTTTCTGTCAACAGATGTTGTTACTGAGTTTAGGGGGCGAGGTGATGAGATTCATGTATGGCCTTTGTCATTCAGCGAATTTATGTCCGTGTATAAGGGTTCCAGTGAAGCCGGATGGGCGGAATATATGATGTATGGCGGTTTGCCTCAATTGCTTACACAGGATGGTGATGATAAGAAGGCAGATTTCCTTCGTCATTTGTACCGCACGGTTTATTTGCGTGATATTTACGAACGGAATAATATTGAGTTGAAGTTTGAGTTTGAAGAACTTTCTAAAACACTTGCGTCAAGCATCGGGGCTCCTGTGAATGCGTTGAATATCGCTAATACGTTCAAGTCGGTAAGTCGCGTGCAGAATATATCAGATAAGACTGTGTCTACATATATGGAGTATATGCAGGATGCTTTTTTAATGGAGAAGTCAGAAAGATACGATATAAAAGGTCGCAAGTATATCGGAACATTGTACAAGTGTTATTATCAAGATATAGGATTAAGAAATGCCATCCTTTCGTTTCGCCAAATAGAGCCGACGCATTTGATGGAGAATATTATATATATCGAGATGAGAAGACGCGGGTGGCTGGTGGATGTGGGCAATATTTATCACCGGGCAAGAAATGCACAAGGACAACAACAACGGGTAATATTAGAGGTAGATTTTGTCTGCAATAAAGGAAGCGAACGAATCTATATTCAGTCGGCATGGCGTATGCCGGACGAGGAGAAGATGGAACAGGAAAAGCGTTCGTTGCGTTTGATTGGTGATTCTTTCAGAAAGTTGTTGGTAGTAGGTGAACATGCGAGGTCGTGGAGTGATGAAAATGGGATACGGATGATGAGTATCTACGATTTTTTACTTGATATGACAAGTACGGAAAAGAGATAGTCACTTGCGGGAGTGGGAAATATCTTCGATAAGCAATATAAAAACTAAAAAAGGGAATCTTGGATTAGGCGGTAGATAAATTATTTGTATTTTTAGATTTTTATTTTTTCTCTAAAAATACAAGAGAGTTATGAAAGTTTTTATGTTGGCTAATCCGGTTGCCGTGCATACCCAAAAATGGGTGAAGTCGTTATCCGATAGAGGAATAAATATATTACTATATAGTTTTAGGCCTTACAAGGAAGAGGGGTTTTATAAAAACATGGAGAATGCGGAGGTGCGTGGCTTTACCAAGGAAAGAAATGCACGGGGGATAAAATCGTTTTTCTTGTTTAAGCTATTCTGGTACTATATCCCTTTGGTTTGGGATATCAAGCGACAGATTCGTGCTTACAAACCGGATTTGGTACATTCCCATTGCATCAGTGATAACGGTTTGTTCGGGGTTTTGTCCGGATTTCATCCTCTCTTGGTGTCTGTCTGGGGAACGGATATTTTTGTCTACCCCTCGAAAAGCGGTATTCGGAAACGAATAATCCGTTTTATATTGAAACGGACGGATCATATTCTGTCAACGAGTCACGTGATGGCAGAAGAAACCCGGAAATATACATCCCGGAAGATAGAGATCACTCCTTTTGGAGTGAACGTCAGTTTATTCCGGCAGTTGGAGAAAAAGCCCGACGGGGTATTCACCGTGGGGATTGTGAAGACGTTGGAGTATGGTTACGGGATTGATGTACTTATCGATGCTTTCGCTTTGTTCCGGAAGAAATATGCTGAAACAAGCATGAAGTTGCGTGTTGTCGGGGATGGAAGTTTGAGAGGAAGACTTGAAAAACAGGCAGAAGATTCGGGAGTAGGAGATGATATCATTTTTGAGGGGCGTGTACCGAATCATGAATTGCCGGCGATATTGAATGATTTTGATGTATTTGTAGCTCTTTCGAGAAGTGAGAGTTTTGGAGTCGCGATAGTGGAAGCCATGGCATGCCAATGTCCCGTGATCGTGTCCGATGCCCCGGGATTCGTGGAAATTGTGGAAGACGGAATAAACGGGTTGATTGTGCCTAGGGAGAATGTCGCCGCTGCAGCGGAAGCCATGGAACGTCTTTTTCTGGACGACAGGTTGCGATTTGCTTTAGGAACAAGCGGTCGGGAACGAGTGGAGAAAATGTATGATTGGCAGAAAAATGTTGACACCATGATTGCTTTATATCAGCAGGTATGAGTATCTTTGTTCCCGTTTGAGAAATATTTCGTGTATAGATAAGTTTATATTTTAACGTAAAAGATGTTCGGAGATATAAAACAGACCATGAAGCATACCGTCGTGTATGGCGTTGGAAACTTTGCTTCCAAGTTGGTCGGTTTTATTCTGATTCCGTTGTACACGAACGAAAAATTCTTTTCTCCCGCCGATTACGGGATGCTGAGCCTTCTGGACGTAACGTCCCAAGTATTGGTTGCCGCCATGGGATTGGCTTTTTATGCCGGGCTCGTGCGTTGGTATTGGGATAAGGAGTACGCGGAACGTCAGAAAAGTCTGTTCTTCACGATAATGCTGATGACCACGGTGGCAGCCGTGGGGATGGGTATGATCCTGTGGGGATTCCGGGACTCCATTGAGGTGTTGTTGTTGGCAGGGGAGAAAATGGAGTCGTTTGAACAATTGCCTTACGTGTTCAATTTGCTGTTGGTGTATTCCGTTTTATCCGCGATAGTGGCACCGGTGTTGGATCTGTTGCGGTTGAAAAGCCGTTCCGTGCAGTTCTCGGTAGTCAATATTTTGAAATTGGTCGTTACCTTGGGTGTAACTGTTTATTTTATCGTGGGGCGGCAAAAGGGAATTACCGGGGTGTACGAGGCGCAAGTGATCGGGGCTATATTCCAAATATTACTCCTGTTGCCTTTCATTATAAAAAATTCAGCCTTGAAATTGGAATTTGCAGCTATTAAGCAAATTCTTTCGTATAGCTACCCGTTGATGTTCCCCGCTATCGTGGGCGGTTTATTGACCGTTTTCGATAAATATATGCTGAATTACATGAAAGGGATGGATGATGTTGCCTTTTATGCATTCGGTTATAAAATCGGTAACACGTTGAAAATATTCATCGTTGCTTCCGTTCAATTGGCACTGACGCCCTTGATGATGAAAAAAATAAACGACCCGAACAATCGACGTTTTTATTCAAAGATATTTACTTATCTCTCTTTCGGAGGAATGTATTGTGTTTTGGGGTTAAGTTTATTATCCAGAGAATTGATTGCCTTGGTGGCGTCTAATCCTGCGTATTATGCTTCCGTGTATATCGTTCCTTTTATCACTTTCGGGATATTCTTCGGTATGTTGCGGGATGCTTCCGTTATCGGTTTACAAATCACGAAACGGACAAAAATTATCAGTTCCTCGATCATCTTGATCACGTTTATAAATCTGGGATTGAATATACTTTTGATCCCCGCGATGGGAATGTACGGGGCTGCATTGGCAACCTTGGTGGCGCAAATAATTTCTTGGGGCATACCCTACTATTTCGCGCAAAAGGCTTATCCGATACCCTACGAGTTGGGTAAGTTGGGAAAAGTTCTTGCGGTTGGTACGGCAATCTATCTTCTGAGCGTTTTGACGGCTCCGTTGAATATATGGATTGCTTTCATTATCAAGATCGGGTTGTTGGTCGCGTATCCTTTTATGCTCTATGCATGGAAATTTTACGATGACGTGGAACTTCAAAGAATCACGGGGATGTGGGATAATTGGAAATTGATGTTGGGATATTATTGGTCTTCTTTGACCTCTATGCCCCGTAAAACAGTTAATCTGGGAAAGACTGTTGTTGCCGGGCGATTGAGTAGGGAATTTAGTAAACGAAAGGCTAAATTTTTATTTTTAGTGCCTCGTAAGAGAATAGCTATAGCCTTGTTGGATAAAAGTAAATATCATAACGATTTCGCCGCGTATTACGAAACGGTGAAAGGCAAGAACTCGGTCAAGTATTTTCATCAGCAGGCGCACAAGAAAGGGGCTGAATTTCGGTCTATTGAACCGGAGTTATTCGAGAATGAGATTTTTGAAGTGAACACTTCATTGGAAGTACGGCAGGGAAAAGAGATAAAACAAGAATATTTGCAGCGGGGAAATATTACCCGGGGCGAGGGGATGGACGTGTACGGGGTGTTTATGGATGATAAACTGGTCGGGTATATCCGTACATTGCATTTGGGCGAAACGATATTTATAAATAATATATTGGGGCATGGCGCTTATCTGAAAGCAGGGGTTGTGTATTTCTTGCTTTTGGAAGTCGTGCAGCGTTGCTTTGAGCGGGACGATGTAAGGTATATCATTTATGACTCTTATTGGGGAAATTCCCGAGGGTTAGCTTTATTTAAAAAACGTTTCCATTTTGAACCGACTAAAGTGACATGGATAAACCGATGAACCGCTGGAAAAGAATATATCATAAGTTATTTCGGCAGAAAGACCGGATAGGGGAGTATGAAGCTCTCTTGAAACGGGCTTTGGAGAACGGCTATCGGGTAATGTCGTTACTTGAATGGGTGCGGGAAGATTATCCGTCGGGGCATGTTCTCTTGCTTCGTCACGATGTGGATATAGATTCCCGCGGGGCGGAAAGGATGTTCGAGGTGGAAAGGCGTTTAGGAGTTCATGCCTCTTATTATTTCCGGCATTTAACCATGAAATCCTCTCTCGTGAAACGAATGCTTCGTGAAGGATTCGAGGTCGGACTGCATTACGAAACCTTGGCCTTGAAGATGAGGTACTTGCAATTGAAAGACAAAAAAGAGATTTCTTCCGAAATCCTTCTCTCCTGTCAACAACAATTAGCCGGGGAAATCCAAGAATTTAGAAAGAGTTTCGGTTCCATGACCTCTCTCTGTTCCCACGGTGCGGCTTGGAACAGGAAACTGGGTGTCCCGAATCATATTCTCGTGGACGATACGTTCAAAAAAGAGCATGATATCCTTTTCGAGGCTTACGACGAAGCTTTGAGGGAAAGAATCACGACCTACATATCGGATGCCTCGGTGACCGACGCTTCTGTCTGGCGATACGGTAAATCCCCTGTCGAGGCTATCGAGCAAGGTGATTCCGTGATCCTGTTATTGACTCACCCTGAGCATTGGAATCATCATTTTCTCTCGAATGTGCGCAAACTTTGGTTGTCTTTCTTAGATCGTTAGTATATCGTATTCAACGTGTTGCCTGCCACTACCGAGTTGTATTTTTCCAACACGGCTTTCTTCCCGTTCTCTCCCATGCGTTTCCGTTCTTCCGGGTGTTGATAGAGATAGATGATTTTTTCCGTGAGGTCGCCCACGTCCTCGTTCCGGAATACCATTCCGCCTCCGGTTTCTTCGATTAATTCCAACTGGGGGGTACAATCCGACACCAGTACGGGAGTTTCAAACAGCATGTATTGGTAAACCTTGTTGGCAATACCGGAATCATGTTGCGGATTCTTGATTAAAGGGGATAACCCGATAGCGGATTGGCGGGCAAAAGCGGGAAACTCGGACAGATCCTTCCATTTGTGGTAAATGATTTGCTCTTTTATTTGAGGATCATCCATATAGGTCTTGAATACTTCTTTATCCCCTTTATCAATAGGACCGATAAGCAATAGTTTTATATCCGGGTACTTCGGGGCAAGTTCTTTTAACGCTTTAAAACAGGTAATCAATCCGCGGCGTACACCGATAGCCCCGAAATAGAACATGATAAAATCTTGCTTGGCAACCGTTTCGGGAGCGGTATCGTGTTTTAAAAGTTCCTCCGTGTCCGGCACGTTGGGATAAATAACGAAGCGTTTTCCCGCGAGTGACGGGTATTTTTGTTTTAACTCTTCTTGAAAGCTATGACACAACACGACGATGTTGTCGGCATATTCAAGGTATCTTTTTTCCAGTTTTTCCCAGCGTTTGGGAACCACGAGCAAACTCTTCGGGAAAGTCGTTGCCCACGTGTAGGATTGTATCGCTGCCGGGAAGTTCTCGTGCAAGTCGAGAGTAATCGGGAGCCGGTATTCGCGGCTGCCCGTGTACACGGGTTTTGCCATGTACAGATCATGCGTGTGTAAGGCTTCTACCCCGGTATTTTTTATGAAACGACGGATTTGTTTTTGCCATATCCAGTTGTATAGCGGGAAACGGTTCACGATTCCGAACAGGATTTCTCTTTGCCTGTTTGACATCTTGAAGCGTGTGATTTTAGTTTTGCCGATAGTCCCCGATAGTCCGATATTCAGCAAATCCGGACAGAGAACGTGTATCTCGTGCCCGTGATTTTCCAAAACCTTGATCTCGTTCAGTACCCGTTGATCTCTCGTGATCTCTTTATCTAATATGACACCTATTTTCATGTCTTACTTTTTATTTCCGTAATAATTCTTTGAAAATCCCCTCACCTCTTTGCCCAACAAGGCATTCCACCCTCCCCACAGAAGCCCGAATCCGTATGCGAACACTTGAATCAATAGCGTGATGATTGACAAGAAGGCAACCGCGAGACTGTGATACTTTCCCAAAGATTGAAGGAAAGCCAGCAGGCAAACCGCCAGCAGTCCGCAACCGGCAATGCTCCACAGGACACGTATCGGGAATATTAGCCCCGTGAAACAGGTCACAATGGCTAATCCGAACAGACCGAGGATAAGGATCGCGGGTAACAGATGTACCACTTTCAACGTGTGCGGGTGACGACGGGAGAGGTTGATACGTGCCACTCCCCAGTTGAATATCTGACGGAAGAATTTCGGGATGCTTGTCCGTCGCTTGTGGTAAACGTAAGCATCGGGAATAAGTCCTACATTGAATCCGGCATTGTATATACGCATCGAGTAATCCATGTCTTGCCCGTGGCGAAGGCCTCCCATCTCTCCAATCGTGTCATGGACTTCGCGGGATATGCCCATGTTAAAACTCCGGGGATAGAAACGTCCGACATGTTTTTTATTTCCTCGCGTGCCGCCCGTGCCGATAAAAGAAGTCATGGAATAATTGATCGCTTTTAACAGAGGGGAGAAAGAGGGATGACACGTGTCGGGTCCGCCGAAAGCGTCGTAATGGTGTTCGTTTTGTACTTTCTCTATTTCACGTAGCCAATGGGGGGGAAACATGCAATCCGAATCCACGAAGATAAAATAATCTCCTTTGGCTTCCCGCATCCCGTGATTTCTTGCGGCTCCCGGACCTTGATTCTTTTGGTAGACGGCACGAATCTGCAAACCGCTTGCCGAACGGTATTGCTCTATAAATTCCCGAAAACCGTCTTTCGAACCGTCATCCACGAAAAGAAATTCAAAAAGTTCCCGATCACCTTCCATTCTTTCGGCACTATCGAGAAGTTCTTTCACTTCATCCAATCGGTTGTAAACGGCTATGATAATAGAATATTTCATACATTTTCCCTTTAATAATAAGCCTCAATATTATCTTCCACCCGTTTATAGATAAATTGCTGTTCCCAAATCGCGAGCCCTAGGATAATCCAAATGAAATTATAGTGCCACCGGAGTTTCGGGTGAGCCGGATAATCCAAGATATACCGGATATATTCGTAATTGAATATACCTTGTTTTTCGATGTATTCCTTCGTCAGAATCTTTTCGGCGGTATCCTTCAAATCCTTCTTGAACTGGAGATACGGGTTCACCGTGAATCCCCATTTCTTCTTGGTGATGATTTTGGGCGGCAGATAAGGTTTCATGGCTTCCCGGAACAGATACTTCGTCTGGTTATTCTTGATTTTCAGTTCCACGGGCAGAGAGAATCCGAAATCCACCAGATCTCGGTCGAGGAAAGGCACCCGTTCTTCCACGGAATGAGCCATTGACATCCGGTCGTCCGTGAGCAGGTAATCATTCACCATTTTGGACTGGAACTCCGCGTATAGCACTTGATTTAGCGCGTTCTCGTTCTTCACGTCGTTGAAAATCTTATCGAACTCCTTGTGAACCGGAATAAGTTCCGCTTGGTGTTGATGCAAAAACTTCTCCGAGTAAATATTCTTGTAGAATGGCATGTCGTAATCCCACGCGTTACGGAGGATAAGATAAAAGCGTTCCACGTCCCCGATCGAGAGAAGCATTTGTACTCCCCGTCGGTACTCGTCATATCTCAAAGACTTGGAATTATTTTGTAGTTTGAAAATAAAATCCGATTTCCAACGTCCGAAGCGTTGCATCCATCGCGGCATATGGCGGTGCCATTGGTTGAACGGGTAAACGAACTTGTGAATATCGTACCCGGCAAATAGCTCGTCCCCGCCTAATCCCCCCAGTACAACTTTCACCGTGGGGTGGACGAACGCCGACATGTTGAATCCCTGCAACAAATTGATTTTCGGTTCTTCCGCGTGCCATATAACTTGTGGCATTTGTTGCATCGGGTTCATCGACAGACTCAACGTGTGATGATTCGTATGAAAGTAATCCGCTATCTGTTGCGCGTCGGGAAATTCGTCCGTGGGTTCGTTGAATCCCATGGTAAACGTGTTGATTTCCGGTACTCCCAATTCATGCATCTTTTGCACGATAGCGGAAGAATCCAACCCTCCCGAAAGATATACTCCCACGGGGACGTCACTCACCAGCTGGCGTTTCACGGCCTGTTTGATCAACGCGTTCATCCGCTCCTTTGCTTCGTCTTCCGTGATGGAGCGATCGACATCGACAGACAATTGCCAGTAACGTTTTACCGTGAACAACCCTTTCTCGAACACGGCATAATGTGCCGGCGGGATACGTTTGATTCCCTCGAACAGGGTTTCGTTGCCTTGCGTGTACCGCAAGTTTAAGTGAACGTGTAAGGCCTTCAGGTTGAGTTGTCGCTCGTACTTGGGATGAAGGATAATGGATTTTTGCTCCGAGCCGAATACCAGTACGCCGTCTTTCAAAAAATAGTGAAGCGGTTTCACCCCGAAATGATCCCGTGCGAGAATCAAGCGCTCGTTCTTCATGTCCAGCAGGGCAAAAGCGAAAATACCGTTCAGTTTGTTGAAGAACCCGGTACCGTGTTCCTCGTACAAGTGAACCAGCACCTCCGTGTCGGTAGCCGTGTAAAACACGTGTCCTTTATTTTTTAATTCTTCCCGTATCTCCTCGTAATTGTATATTTCCCCGTTGAAAATAACGCAAACCGTTTTATCCTCGTTGAATATGGGTTGATTCCCGCAAGTTGTCACGTCGATAATGGACAAGCGCCGATGCCCGAGAGTAAAATCCTGGTGGACATAGACGGCTTGGTCATCCGGACCGCGGTGTTTTATGGCGGTCAGCATTTCCGACATCAATTCTTTGTTATCCTTGTTGCGTTCAAATATTCCGGCTATTCCGCACATATTCTTTGTTAATTAATTGGACATCGGTTGCATTTTTTACAAAAGTAACACAAAAAAGAGAGATACGGAATATCTATACTTATTTTATGGTTGGGCAGCCTATTCTTAACCCTTGATCTACCTCATGAACGTATCATGGACGTAGCATGAACGTAGCATAAACGTAAATCAGTGTTTATGCTGTGTATATGCTCCGTTCATGCACTACTTATAAGGTAGGGCAAGGGTTATGTAGTGGTAGTAAGGGATAGGGCTATAACCTGTTCAGTTTTTTCAGAGCCTTGAATTTATGGCGATACATTTTCAGGATATTCCGGATATTGTCGTACCGGCGGAATTTTTCACTGTACGCGTGTAATTCTTCTTTACCCGTGATTTGGTGGAGTACCAGCAATTGATGGCGTACCAGCCGGAGATAGCCGATAGTACAGGGGTCGTTTTGCGGGTAACCGGGCAGGTCGCAGCGGTTGAAGCGGGACCAGTAGCCCATGTCGAATTTAGGTAGTTGGTGGATAAGTCCTTCCACACCTTCCTTGAATAGATGGAGGGCGAGGGCATGCCCGTCGGGATTCACTTCTTCCGGGACGGCACGAATGTAATCGTGTAGACCGAAGAGCGAGAATATATGCCCGTCCAACACGCGGGTAGGGCAGGTGGCCGTGTACTCTTCATAGAACGTTTCGCCGATTGCCCGGTCAACGGAAACACCGCCTTCGGATATATCTTTCGTGAAAGGGATAAGGGCAAGTGTTGCCGCGTGCAGGTATTCCGTGTTTCGTGTCATTTGCCATGCCCGCAAGAGGATAGAGATAGCCCGGCTTTGGGTGAATGCCGATTTCCACGGGGTGGTGACGCGGTATTCCGGTTTGGCGGTTTCGGTCAGCCAGTAGCAACCCAATTCGGGCGATTCCTCCCGTTGTTGCATGAACCAATCGGCAAAACGGAGGAAATAGGCTTTCTTTTCGCTATCATGTGTTTTGAGCCAGCTATGAAACACGGCCAAAGCGTATTGCCCGATGGTGATTGGGTAATAGTAATATCCTTTTCCGTCAACCACGTCGATGTAGGAGTGCACGAGGGGAATACCCGCTTCATCAAATTGGAACGGGTGGTTGCCGCCCCGCGTGTTGATTTTGTCCTCTTCAAAAAGAAAATAATAATAAGTCAGTTCAGTGCTTTTGTTGTCCGTGCAAATAGCCAGATGCTTGTTCTCGTTGAAATCGGTCAACAATCTTTTTCCGAAGAATAGGGCATTTTTCAGTTTCATAGGCTTGTTTATTTCGTGTGCCGGGAAAGCACGTGATTCATGAAGTGAGCCAGCTCCCCGGTGGTTGCCTCCCGGGAATAACGGGAACTGTTCGAGAACGAGTAGGCGGGTGTTTGACATTGCCATGCCTCGTGGAGCTTGCGTAATATTCTTTTGGCACCTTCCGTGTCATTGTAGTCGACCATTTCCCCGCATTGACATTCGTCGATAATATGGCGGGCTTCACCCTCGGTATTGCCGATGGCGAGGATGGAACGTTGAGCCCCGATGTACTCGAACAATTTTCCGGTAAGGATGCCCTTGTTGTTCGGTACGTTATCAATGACAAGTAACAGGGCGTCGGACGAGTTGATATGGCGTATCGATTCGTCGTGAGGGAGATAGGATATGTATTCCGTGTCGGCTGTCAGCCCGTTTTCCTCCACGAGTTGTCGCAGTTCGGGGCAGGTGTTCCCGATGAATTTCAGCCGGAACCGTATATTTTCTTCCCGCAATTCCCGAAGGGCGGGGAGTAAGGGTGTCGGGATACGGGTGACTGAAAGTACTCCCGTGTAAGTAATCACGGGGCAGTCGTTACGCGGGAGGGGAGCCGGACGGTTGTCGTAACCGTTGAAGACCAGACAACCGTTTCGCGGTTTTTCGCGTTTGCTTTCGAGCAATTGCAGGATGTCCTTGCTGATGGACACGATGCCATCGGCGGCATTCAAGGCGTCGTGTTCCAGACGACGGTCTTTACGCTCGGCACGGGCACTCCTTTTCAAGTTTTGGTTGTAAACGACCTCTTTCCACGGGTCGCGATAGTCGGCAATCCACGGTTTCCCTGTTTCTCGGGCAAGGGCTTGACCGATTAGTTGCAACGAATGGGGAGGAGAGGAGGTGAGAATCAAATCAATGTTTTCCGACCGGATGATTTTCTTTCCTTCCCTCACGGCGTAACGTTTCCAGCCGACACGGGCATCGGGGATGAAGAGGTTGAGCCGAATCCATTTGGAGAGGCGGGTGACGAGGTTCGGGCTTTTCTCGGAGAGAATATAGGTACCGATGGCGTCCTCTTTCTTTTTGCCGGAAACCAGTTTGAAAATGGAGAACGGTTCGAAAGTTTTTGTCTTGTACACCTTTAGGTGCGACGGGATTTCTTTTTCCAACGAGGGGTCTTTAGCGGGATACTCGCCTTTTCTAACGGTCAGTATCACGGGTTCCCACCCGTACTTGGGCAGGTATTTCGCGAAGTTTAGCACCCGTTGCACTCCCGGTCCCCCGCTTGGCGGCCAATAGTAGGTAATAATCAGAACTTTCTTTTTCATCTTACGCCTCGATTAAAGTATCGACAATCGCTTTCGCGGCATGTCCGTCACCGTACAGGGGGGTAGAAAAGTCAGGGTGCGGTTGCTCCCGGTAGGCTTGGATAATTTTGTCGTATGAATTTCCCGCCAAGGCATTGTAACCGTGGTCAACGAGTTCCGTCCATTCCGTTTCGTTCCGGAGCGTGATACAATATTTCCGGAAGAAGAAAGCCTCTTTTTGTAAGCCCCCGCTATCTGTCATAACGAGCGAGCATTTGTCCAGTAAGTGAATCATTTCAAGGTATCCCACCGGGTCGATGAAACGAATGGGGGAGAGTCGGGTATTATAGCCCGAAGCCTCCAGTTTAGCCCGGGTACGGGGATGAAGGGGGAGAAGGACGTCTTGCTCCCGTGAAATCGTTTCCAGTGCCCGGATGATTTCCGACAAGTATTCGGGAGTATCCGTGTTTTCAGCCCGATGCAGGGTGGCGAGTACAAAATCCCGCTTCAGTTCGATTTGTGGCGGACGGCTGTATTGCCGGTAGAAAAGGGCGGCGTCCAGCATGACATCTCCCGATAGCACGACACGGGAGTCGAAATGGTCGAAGCCTTCGTTTTGCAGGTTTCGGGTAGCCGTTTCCGTCGGGCAGAAAAGGATATCGGAAATGCGGTCTGTCAGAATCCGGTTGATTTCTTCCGGCATGGTCATGTTGAAAGAACGCAACCCGGCTTCCACGTGTGCCACCCGGATATGTAATTTCTTCGCGGCAAGAGCCCCGGCGAGGGTGGAGTTCGTGTCCCCGTACACAAGCACCCAGTCCGGTTTCTTGTCCAGAAGTACTTTTTCGATTTCTTCAAGCATCTTGCCCGTCATGGCACCGTGACTCAGGCTGTTGATATTGAGGTTATAACCGGGAGCGGGAATCCGCATTTCCTCGAAAAACAAATCACTCATATTGGGGTCGAAGTGTTGCCCCGTGTGTATGATGGTTTCGTGAATATCGTCGTGAGTGCTGATTTCCCGGCTGACTACTGCCGCTTTCACGAATTGAGGTCTTGCCCCTACGATGGTGATAATGTTCATGGAACGGGTATTATTGATTAAAAAACGCGTGTATTTGTTGTATGATATATTCTTGAACCTCCGGTTTCATTTCCGTGTGGATGGGCAGGGATAGTACCTCTTCGCTCAGTTGTTCCGACACGGGATACGAGCCTTTCCCTTGTCCTTCCCGGAGGTAGGCTTGTTGCAGGTGTAAAGGAACCGGGTAATATATCATGCTCGGGATGCCTTGGGATTGCAGGAAAGTCTTCAGCTCATCCCTGCGTTTGCCTCCCACTCGTATCGTGTACTGGTGGAACGCGTGCGTGCTGTTGGTAGCCCGGGCGGGAAGTATAATGTCTTTGACGGAAGCCAGTCCCTCGTCGTATTTGTCGGCAACCCGGTTACGGGCGGCAGTGTATTCGCGGAGATGACGTAATTTCACGTCGAGAATGGCGGCTTGTAACGTGTCTAGCCGGGAATTGCAACCCACGATATCGTGGTGGTATTTAATCTTTTGCCCGTGATTGGCAATCATGCGGGCACGTTCTGCCAGTCGGGCGTCCCGGATAAATAAGGCTCCGCCGTCCCCGTAGCATCCCAAGTTCTTGGACGGGAAAAATGAAGTGGTACCGATATCGCCGATACACCCGGATTTCAGTTTCCGTCCGTCGCTGAAAGTGTACTCCGCCCCGATGGATTGTGCGGCATCCTCCACCACGAAGAGGTTGTGGCGTTTGGCAATTTCCATCAAAGGCTCCATGTCGGCACATTGACCGTACAGGTGAACGGGTACGATAGCTTTCGTGCGGGGGGTGATTTTTTCTTCAATCCGGGTAACGTCTATTGTGAAGCGGTCTGCCACACAATCCGCGAACACGGGTTCCAGATGTAATAAGGCTATCACTTCCGCCGTTGCCACGTAGGTATGCACGGGTACAATTACTTCGTCTCCCGGTTGTAAGCCTAAGGCCATCAAGGCAATTTGCAGGGCATCGGTTCCGTTCGCGCAAGTTATCGCGTGCTCCACTTGATTGTATTCCGCGAGGTGTTGTTCAAATTGTTTTACTTGCGGTCCGTTGATAAATGCCGCGGAGTCGAGGACTTCCTGTATGGCGTGGTTTATCTCTTCCCGAATACGTTCGTATTGCCCGTGAAGGTCTACCATGGCTATATTCATGATGGAATATTTTATATTATTATTCTGTAATCTTTTCTACAATACCGTTTTGCAAGCGATACCGTTGTTTGCTTTCGGGACATTCGGCGATGCCGTCTTTGTCGAAATGCAGCCTATGCCCGTATTCGCTCATCCATCCCAGTTGGCGTGCCGGATTCCCGACCAGCAAGGCGTAGGCGGGGACGGTTTTGGTCACGACAGCCCCGGCACCGATGAAGGCGTAAGCCCCGATGTCATGCCCGCAAACGATGGTCGCGTTTGCCCCGATTGTCGCACCTTTACCCACGTGCGTCCGGGCGTACTGGCTTTTGCGATTCACGGCACTCCGCGGGTTCGTTACATTCGTGAACACGCAGGAAGGACCCAAAAATACGTCGTCATCGCAGGTCACGCCCGTGTAGACCGATACATTGTTTTGTACCTTCACTTGATTTCCCAGAATGACGTCGGGAGAGATTACTACATTCTGTCCGATATTACAGTTTTCCCCGATGCGGCAATTGCTCATGATATGTGAGAAATGCCATATTTTAGTTCCTTTTCCTATGATTGCGCCTTCGTCAATGACGGCTGTTTCGTGTGCGAAATATTCTTCCATGTCGTATTTATTTTTCAAAACAAAAATAGCGCTTTTTTTGACAAAAGAAAACCGCCCGGTGTATCGGACGGTTTTCTTGGTTTGTGGTTTAGGCTATTAGTAAAATTTATATCTGGCATCGGTAACTCCTGCTTTCTTAATCAAGGCGGGAAGAGTCTGATAATAAATTTTGGTCATGTTCATTTGTAGTGCTGAATTCTTTGCAGCCTCGATTTGTTCGGGGGTAGCCGTTTCAACGGTTTTGGAATTAACTACTACTACATATACTCCTTGGTTACCGATAATCGGTTTGGAGATTTGATTTTCCTGCAAGGTCATCACTTCAGAGATTAACTTGGGTTCGATTCCGGCTCCGGGGATTTGGAATGAACTGAAGCTGACATCTGTCGCGTCCATAACTTGCGCGTTTGCCTTTTGAGCGACAGAAAGCAAACTTTCGCTACCGGAGATAGCACCGGTCAATTCTTTCGCGATGATTTCACCTTTTTTCTTTCTGATAAGTTCGGTACGAATCATGGGGGCTACACTGTTTAACGGTGCGATACCTTCTTCTTGAATGTTGGTTAACACGGCAACCGTGAATTTATCCCCTGTTTCGAAAATCGGAGATTTCTCCTTGTCCATAAGGATGAATCCCGGTTTATCCGTTAAGTAAGCCTGACGGATAATCTCTCTGGCACTTTCGATACCCGGGATAGTAGCGTCGTTTTTACCTAAATTCGCGATACGCTTGGTTTGATTGTTGGCGGTAACAGCCGCGTCGAAATCGGCAAGCGTGTTGATATTGTTAGCGAAAGTACGGGCATCATTGTAGATTTTGTTGACCGTCTGTTGTGACGGGGTAATCTCTTTGGCAATGATTCCGAGTAATACT
Source organism: Butyricimonas muris (assembly GCF_046365375.1). Lineage (NCBI taxonomy): Bacteria > Pseudomonadati > Bacteroidota > Bacteroidia > Bacteroidales > Odoribacteraceae > Butyricimonas > Butyricimonas muris. Next base: position 206,305 of record NZ_JBKEIT010000010.1, read on the forward strand.
TTTTCTACCGGTTTTGTCATGTCCATTACTTGAAGAACGTGGTAGCCGTAAGGAGTTTTCGTGATTTTAACTTCATTTTTCTTGGCAATAAATGCAGTGTCACTGAATGAAGGAATCATCATCTCCTGTGTAAACCATCCCAAGTCACCCCCGTTGATAGCTGAATTTTGATCCGCGGAATATTTTCTGGCAAGTTCGTCGAAGTCGCCTCCTTTACGGATTAATCCAGCCAGACTGTCCGCTAATTTCTCAGCGCGGGAAGCCTCCATCGTTTGGGTTGAAATCAAGATATGGCGGGCTTTTACAGAGTCGGGCATTACTTTACGGTCGGCTACGCGTGCAATATTGTACGCGTTGTCTTGCAAGTAAGGTCCGTACACGCCGTTACCTTTTTCAGTGAAAAGAAATTCATCCAATTCTTCATTCCCGATTTCTCCTTTTTTGTAGTATTTGGGTTGGAATCTTTTTTCGGATGAAAGATTAGCGAATTCAATCACGTTACTTGCATTGGTAAATTCCGGAATGGACTCTTTTACCCATTCTTCTGTTTCTTGAATATCTTCGGCTGAAGCGGAAACGTCAAAGTTCACGTAAACGATTTGCCGCATTTCCTGTTGTTCGAACAGGTATTTGTGTGAATTGTAATAATCTTTTATTTCGTTGTTCGTCACGCTTACGGCTGAATCGCTTACTGTGTTATAGCTCTTCGAGATGAAGCTGATGTCAACAGTCGTTAAAGCATTCTCAGCGTATTCTTTTGCAACTTCGTTCGGGATAAACATACCTTTCATCAACAATGAATTGTATTTCTCTTGCTTGCGTGCTGCTTCTACCTGATCTTCCATGTTCAACCAGTATTGTTTGCTTGCTTGAGCTTGCATATTATTGGCGGGAGCGTTTAAGATCATTTGTATTCTTTCTCTGGCAAGATTTTTATCGAAAGCACCGGTTTGCGGATCGGTGAACAATTGTTTGATACTGGGATGCATATTTTCCCCTAAAGTGAAATCGAACAACTCATCTCCGCTGACACCTAGCCCAAGACTTTCATATTCTTTTTGCATGATGTTTTCGGACACGATTTGATTCCACGTGTTTTCGCGAATCATTCGTTGTTGCTCTTCGTTTAGAGAAGGTAAATTGTTCATTGATTTGATCGTTTCCTCGTTCTCCGCTACCTTTTGCTGATAATCCTGAATGCTGATAGCTTCTCCAGCGATCTCTCCGACTTGATTTTTAGAGCGGTTAAGAAGGCTGGCTCCAGAACTAAGCGCATCTCCAACAATGAAAGCCACAAGGGCCAAACCAATCACGATACTAACAAGTAGTCCGCCGCGATTTCTAATTTTTTGTAATGTTGCCATTTATATTAAAATTTTATGTTTTCCACACGAAATAATCTATTTTCGAGGGTACGAATATATAAAATGGATTGGTTTTATGCAAATAAATTTTATCCCCTTCTATATATTCACTTACTCACTCTTTTTACTCTTCTTTTTTGTGGTTGTTTTTTTCGTTTTTTCTGTTGTTTTTTCTGCTGTCTTCTTTGTTGTTTTTTTCGTCGTTTTCTTTTTGGTGTCGTTACCTTTCGCTATGATAGCCATGGTTTCCTCGAACGTCAATTTATCGGCCTCTTGTCCTTTCGGGATTTTATAGTTTTCTTTATTGAAAGTAATATAAGGTCCGAAACGTCCGTTAAGGATTTGAACACCATTATCAAATTCTTTGATCTTCCGGTTTCTCTCGATTTCCCGCTTTTCCTCGATACGCTCGATAGCGGTTTCCAGCGTGATTGTACCCGGCTCGTCAACTCCTTTTTTCAAAGAAACGAAGAGCTGATTATGTTTGATGTACGGTCCGAAACGACCGATACCCACGCTGACGGGTTTGTCTTCATATTCGCCTAACTGGCGAGGAAATTTAAACAAATCAAGAGCTTCTTCCAGCGTGATGGTTTCCATTAATTGCCCTTTAAGCAGCCCGGCATACCGTACATTTTCACCCTCGCCGATTTGAGCCATAGGTCCGAAACGTCCGATACGGACGCTCACCGTTTCACCCGTTTGAGGTTCCGTTCCCAGTACGCGTTCTCCCCTGTTACGCTCCGACTCTTTCAGCGTTTTCTCCACGTTCGCGTGGAAAGGACGGTAGAAAGAGCCGATCATGGATTGCCATTCGATTTCTCCTTCAGCGATATGATCGAGTGCGGTTTCTGCTTTGGCAGTGAAATTGTAATCCATGATGTTGGTAAAATACTGGGACAGGAAATCAGTAACGACCATCCCGATATCCGAGGGGAAAAGTTTCTTCTTTTCTGCCCCGAAAGTCTTCTTGATCTTGTTTATTTTGATATTTTGTCCTTTTAAATCGATTTGCGTCAGTTCCCGGTCAACCCCGTCCCGGCTTTCCCGGAGAATATAGCCTCTGTTTTGAATCGTGGTAATTGTCGGCGCATAGGTAGAGGGACGCCCGATACCCAAGGCCTCCATTTTTTTCACGAGGCTTGCTTCCGTGTAACGGGGCGGGTGCAGCGTGTATTGTTCCTGAGCCTGCACAAGCGAGCGTTCCAGTTGGTCGCCCTTGCGAATGGCGGGTAGTAATGCTGCCTCGTCATCTTCTTTCTCGTCATCGAACGATTCCATGTAAACTTTCAAGAAACCGTCGAAGATGATGACTTCTCCCTCGGCCTCGAATTTATATTTTTGTCCCGAAATGGCAATGGTTATGGTAGTTTTTTCCAGTTCCGCATCTGCCATTTGGGATGCCAGTGTCCGTTTACGGATCAAGGCGTAAAGTTGCTGCTCGTTACGATCCCCGCTAATGGATTCTTTGTCCATGTAAGTCGGGCGGATAGCCTCGTGGGCTTCCTGTGCCCCTTTGGTTTTGGTCGCGTAATTCCGGGGCTTGGAATATTTTTCTCCAAGGGCATTCGTGATCACTGCTTTGGCTGCACCGATGGCCAGTTGGGACAGGTTCACGGAGTCCGTTCTCATGTAAGTGATCGATCCCTGCTCGTAAAGCTTTTGTGCCACGGACATGGTTTGGGAAACGGAGAAACCGAGTTTCCGGGATGCTTCCTGTTGTAACGTGGAAGTCGTGAAAGGCGGAGCCGGTTTACGACTGGTCGGTCTTGTTACCACATCGCTGACCGAGAAGGATGCTTCTTTACAAGCTTCCAAGAACTTGAGTGTTTCTTCCCGCGTGGAGAAACGCTCGGATAATTCCGCTTTCAGGGGTGTGATATTCCCGTTAGCATCTTTCGTTTCGAATGTACCGATTACTTTATAGTACTTTTGTTCCTCGAAATGATTGATTTCCCGCTCTCTCTCCACGATGAGTTTTACCGCCACGGATTGAACCCGTCCGGCAGAAAGCGATGGTTTTACCTTCTTCCAGAGAACCGGAGAAACTTCAAATCCCACCAGTCGGTCGAGTACCCGACGGGCTTGTTGGGCGTTCACCAAGTTACCGTCAATATCCCGCGGGTTATTGATGGCATGCAGTATGGCATCTTTCGTGATCTCGTGAAAAACAATCCGTTTCGTGTTTTCCTTTTTTAAGCCGAGTACTTCAAACAAGTGCCAGGCAATGGCTTCTCCCTCGCGGTCCTCATCGGAAGCCAGCCACACGGTCTTGGCCTCTTTCGCAAGTTGCTTCAACTCTTTTACAATCGCTTTTTTATCGGGAGATATTTCGTATTGGGGTTGGAAATTATGTTCTATATCTATCCCTAAATCTTTTTTTTCAAGATCCCGGATATGTCCGAAGCTGGACTTTACAACATAATCTTTTCCTAAAAAACGTTCAATCGTCTTGGCTTTCGCCGGAGACTCGACAATTACTAAATTTTCAATCATACACGATTCTCTTTTACTTTTCGCTTCCCACGGAAGCAGAGTTATCGCTTTTTCAAGCAGTTCGTCCTAAAATTAGGGTGCAAACTTACGTAAAACAATTGAAAATGAAAAACGGTTGACAATTATAAATGAAAAACGGAGAGAAAATACAACCATTGTTGGAAGATTATTTTTTTGATGACGATTATAATAAACTTCTGTACATATTTTTTTATTGCAAGAATATCCGATATGTCTGTATTTGAAAACAGAATAAAGATATAAAAAATATTTATCTGAATTCTGTTTTCTATTTATACAAAATCTAGGATAGACCTACTCAAGAATAATTTTATTCTTAAAGTTGTGCTGGTTTCTCTTTTACCTCTACAGTAACCCATACTGAAGCGGAGCCTGCTACATTCATATAGGATATTTCATATATCCCGCTATCTGATTTTTTTGCATCTTTAATTGTAATTGTTACGTTAGCGCCAAGTTTATCTATACTGATTCTATCTGTATCTTTTAATTCATAAGCATTTGTATTCATTCCATAACGAAACCATACTATAGATGTCGGAGTTGGTTCTCCCGCTGCCGTTGTTCTAATTTGAATGGTCTGTCCTTTCTTGGCGACAATTTTACCTTCTGTTGGGGTTAAAATTTTAGGTATAGGTTTTATATAGAAAGATTTATTCTCTGTTACATTCTCAACTTTCGGAGCTTCTACCTTCTTAATATCAAAAGCTGTAAGAGAGAGAAAAGCTAAGACTATTAATAAATTTTTTCTCATAACTTTAATTTTTTTTATTTAAACAATCTAACAAAAATAATATCTAGGTTCAATAATTCTTTCCTTGCTCATAGCTTGTAAGATAGGAAATGGAGGTTCATGATATTATAATTTAACCCATTTTATGGCATCTGCTATAAGTTCTTGCGGTGTCCCGTTAGGATTATTTTTTCTATCCCTATCACTCAAAATCACTTTTGCATTTTTTGAAAATTCAAAAATTCCTAAAGAAATCCAACCCTCTTCTCCTTTATTTACTTCTGCAATAACCTCATGCTCTTTTTTCCCGTCGAAAACCGTATAATGAAATTCCAGTTTCGGGTCCATATTAAAAAGAGGTGCATAATAAAAATATACTTCGTACTCTCCAGCACGTGGTAGCTGAACATTCCATTCTACTTTTTGTAAGCCTGATCCCGCTAGTTTGTACAGGGCGCTACGTATCGGGAAACCATAGAAGCCTTCGTTGATCGTGGGCTGCCATTTATCTTCTCTAAAAAAGTCCTGATATTTTTCAGAGATACTCTTTTCTTTTCGGAAAAGAGATGAAATATGGAAATCTTCTGCTTTTACGACTCTAAAGCCTAAATCTTCGTTGTCAACGATAATTTCATGGATATTTTCTCCTTGGAAAAAAGCCGACGAATCCAGATCGAAAATACCTGTACCTGTATCTATGTGTACATTCTCGATATTTTCTGTTTTCATTCGTATTGTACCCGGCAAATTTTGAGCTAAAGGCATTCCTATATAATCAGGAGCATATTCACTTTGGCAATAGGTTCTGATTTCTTTTCCCTCGTGAGGGGGAATTATCCATTTCTGATAATCTCCAGTTATTATGATTCCCGATACATCACTCTTGTTGAATACTTTGAAACTGTATAATATATCCGATGGTGCATTTTCTTCTTGATGCACTTTTATCATTCGGGCATCCTTTATTTCAAAGAGTGGTAATTGATCTGTATAATACCAATTTCTAACAAGAGAATCCAAGTTTACATGGAGTGTTTGTTGAAACTGTTTGCAAAATTCATCCCAGTTTGTTTCTTTAAAGAGATTAGCTGATAGAAAATCACTATAGAATTGATCGAAAAACTCTTTTTTTCTAATGTGCAATATGATACGCATTTGTAATTCTATACTTTTTTTGCGGATGATATTTTTAACATCATCGTACGTTAATGAATGGTCATTCAGTGCATCTTTTAAACTCTTGTTTTTTAAATATTCAATAATGTGATAATCTTTATTCGAGAATGAGCGCTGACTAAATCCCTCGCTAGAGATATAACCCAATACATTATTTATAATAGGATACTCCTTTGAGAAAATAAAACTCGTTTTGCCCCGTAAAACTGGCTTTATATCACATCCTCCTTCTCCCATCAACATTTCGAAATCACTATCCAGGCAATCGATAGAACCATAGCCTTCTATATCCGTTCTTATTTGACAAGCATATTCCTTTAGCGGGTATATTTTTTCCGGAATAAAGAAAATTCCTCCTTGCTCTCTCTCCCCGGTCAATTGCGTTAGGCTCGGGAAACTGTAAAAATTGCATGGCACTTCCAAAAGCGTGAGCCAACGATAAGGGTATTGATGTACAGGATCAACAATGCTTCTATTCTCAAAAAAATTAGATGTATATTTCCCGTCCTTTATGCATTCCTGCATTTCTAATCTCATTTTTGTAAATGATAACTTACCCTGCAACTCCTCTTCTTGAAGGTCGTACTTGTCTACAATGTGTTCGTGACCAGGAAAATAATAAAATTGCAGGCGAGTCGAATCAATCATGAGAATTCGCTTTTCATACTTCCCGATACACAAAGTAATACCCGGTATATCATGATCTAGAATAAAGGATGTTTCTCCTGGTACATTTTCATTGATCTCCCCTTGTGAAATAGCCACAAGATGTGGATCATGTTCGACTTTTAAAGAGTATCGAGTAAAACAGACATTTCTACATCCGAACAGACTATAGGGAGCGTCGCACACGGGATACCATAAACACTCCGGGGTAAGCAATTTGTATTCTTTTTCACAAAAAGTCGGCATGTATCCAAAATGGTATATTCCATAATTATTAGCATCCGTGGGATGGTATCTTTCAGGGCTCACATCCAAAAAACATATATTATTATCTATCTTTCCCTCGTAGTCAATTGAAATATTGCAAGTTTCCCCTGCAATTAATTCTTTATTTAAAAATATCGCTTGCTGTGTTCTTCGGAAATTAACCGGTTCTCCATTAATCTCAACTGAATTGATTTTTAGTCCGGGATTCAAGAATAGGATGATGGGAATCGGGCAAGCATTTCTATTTACCAAATTCATTTGACTATGAACTGAAATACTATTATTTGTCGAGTTTTTCACGTGCAAATTGTGTTTCGTGATCTTGGCTTTTGGACAATCTCGACAATCCTCGTAAACTTGCTGCGTGAAGTTACGAAAAGAGTGTAATTTATTGGAAATGAGCGTAGGTTAATTGCTCTTGATAGTAATAGGTTACGATTTAGTTAGTTATCTACTGCATTATCCTTCTGCGCGTTGCGTAACCTTCAAAGAACTCTTCGTATGCAAAAGTAGCTATTTAATTCGAGATTTTGATATAAACTCCCGTTTTTTATCCCCTCATTCATAAGAATTTTCCGTAAAAGCGGTATTGTCCGTCGGCACACCATTGCCCAAAACGAGTTTGGAACAAACGTGTGCCGACTACCGCATAGCTGGAGAAAAGGGCATTGCCTCACGCCTAAACGATGTTTAGACAGATGAAGCAATGCCCCTTTCTTTTGCGCCTATGCCAAGAGGTGCTTTTACGGGTTTTCAAATGATTTTTCTTTTTTCGCTGTCTCTTTTGCCGGAAGCGGAAAGTGAATGCAGAGTGTGTCAGCCTGCCCCATGAATGAAACAGGCGCCCACACACAGCCGGACAAACCGGGAAGAATGATTGTTGCCACCCGGCTGAACAAGTTCCGTCGGATCGGAAACAATCATACTTCCTTTGTTGTGGTTTGCCCTTTTCACGCTTCCGGTGATGTCTTTTTCCTTTTGGTGATTCTTTTTTTTACGGATTTTCCCCTGAAGTTTTTTTCTACACAATCTGCCTCTGTTTTCGTTTACCTCCATTTTGCGCCTTTCAGTAAGCCGCATCAGTCAGTCATTTTCGTTCTGGGCGCAAAGGTAATTCCGGGATTGGACGGGAAAGCAAGGTCAAGCCTCCTGTTTTCGGTAAAAATCTCCAGCCCTGCGGGTAGTATTTTGACCGAAAAACCTTGCATTCCCTAATCCCTACCTTTTCAAGCACCCGAAACGAAAACGACCGATGCGACAGAAAGACGCATAAAAAAAATGTCGGATAAACGAGAGGCAGATAAGATAGTTTGAAACTCAACTCCCTCAGCTCTTGAATCCGCATTAAAAACAAAAAAATCAAAAACAGCGAAGATATGACGGCAACGGCAAATTTCAGACAAATGGCGCAACACATCGGGTTGGCGATATGCGGCTTGATGATGCGCACCGCCTTCGGGGTGTTCGGCATCCTTTGGGGCATCATCAGAGAGATTGTAAACGGAGTGTTCCGAGTGGCGATAGGTGTAATCGTGGCTATCCTTTCCACCATTGCCTTCTTTGGCTTCATCCTTTGGTTATTCACCCTTTAACCCTTACCGACATGGCAAAAAGAAACAGCAAGACGGCAGCGCAGCAGTGCAGATATTACGAGGTGGACAACATCTTCGTGTATATGGTGGAAACGTACATCAACGGCAATTTTGAAACTTTCCGAAGATTGTACCACGAACTGAACAAGGACGCACGGAGGGATTTCATGGACTTCCTTCTCAGCGAGGTAGAGCCGACCTATTGGAGAGAGATACTGAAACAGATAATCTAAAAATGACAGCGATATGAAAGGAACAGACCATTTCAAGAGAACGATATATATGTACTTGGAACAGCGTGCGGAGGAAGATGCGCTATTTGCAAAGAAGTACCGCAACCCTGCCAAGAACATGGACGAGTGCGTGACCCACATTCTGAACTATGTGCAGAAAAGCGGTTGCAACGGTTTCACGGACGGAGAGATATTCGGGCAAGCCATCCACTACTATGAGGAAAACGAGATAGAGGTGGGCAAACCGATGGACTGCCAAGTGGTTGTGAACCACGTTGTGAAACTCACGGCAGAGGAAAAGGCGGAGGCACGTCAGAACGCTGTCCGCAAATACCAAGAGGAGGAACTCCGCAAGTTGCAGAACCGCCACAGACCGTCAGCGAGAAAAGAAAACCAACCCCAACCCTCATTATTTGATTTAGGCTTATGAAACCGAAGACCAAGATACAGAAAGAGGTGGCAAGACTTTCCGCCAACCTTCGCCCCATATCAGCGACACAAATAGATTGGGCATACCGCCACTGCGTTGAGCATATCGGCTACCGCACCAAGAAAGGGAACATCACCTGTTCCGACTGCGGTCACGAGTGGCACAGCGACAGCGGACTATGCGACACCCTTGAAGGCTGCACCTGCCCCAAATGCCATGCCGAACTCAAAGTGCAGGACACACGCAGACGCATCTACAAGGAAACGCAGAATTTCAGCGTGATAACCACCTGCAAAGGGTATCAGGTAATCCGCGTGGCGCAGGTCAGATGCGAGAGCAGGAAAGGCGAACCGATGCGTTTCTACTGCCACGAGGTCGTGCAGCGTTGGATTTCACCCGACGGCAAGGTTACGGACATGGCGTTGCTCCGTGGCTTCCTTTTCTGCTATTGCGATGTGTGGGCATTAGGCAGCGATATGGAGGTAAGACCGCACAACAGCCTATACGATGATGTGGTGGCAAGAAGCTGTGCATATCCAAAGATGAGGATATTGCCCCAACTCAGACGTAACGGCTTCAAGGGCGATTTCCACGGCATCTCCCCCGTGCGTCTTTTCAAAGCCTTGCTTTCAGACCCAAGAATTGAAACCCTTATGAAAGGCGGTGAGATTGAGGTCATGAAACACTTTCTTTTCAATACCCGTACTGCCGATGAATGTTGGGCATCATATCTGATTGCCAAGCGTCACAAGTATCAGATAGACAACCTCTCAATGTGGTGCGACTATCTGCGTATGCTCAAAAAACTCGGTCAAGACCTCCGTAACCCGAAGAACATCTGTCCCGAAGATTTCATGGCGGCACACGACAACGCAACCCGAAAAATTGAAGCCATACACGAGAAGGAAAGAGCCGCAGAGCAACGCCGTTGGGAGATTGAAAGGCGTGAGCGTGAGCAACAGCGACAACTCCAACGAAAGAAAGATGCGGAGGATTTCATCGCCAACAAATCCAAATTCTTCGGCTTGGTAATCACGGACGAGGAAATAATCGTCAAGGTGCTTGAAAGCATAGACGAGTATTACAACGAGGGCAAGACGCAGGGCATCTGCGTGTTTGGCAGTGGATACTACAAGAAAGCCGACACCCTCATACTATCGGCAAGGATTGGCGATGAGATTATTGAAACCGTAGAGGTGGACTTGCGAACCCTCGAAGTGGTGCAGTGCCACGGCAAGCACAACCAGGACACCGAATATCACGAGCGCATCATAGACCTTGTGAACAAGAACGCCAACCTTATCCGTGAGCGGATGAAAGCGGCATAGCATAACCCCTAAAACAACATTGATATGGAAGTAAGAATTGAAAGTATGATTTGTGTGTGGGATGATGCAATCCCCACGATGTTCCTTGAATTTGTGAACCTCCTCACTCTCACAACGAGTGAGGGGGAATTGAGAAAGAGCGTAAAGGAGTTTGCCGAGAAGCACGAACTTGACAAGTTTTTCCTTTACGGCTTCGGCTCACACCATTTCTACCTGCACCAACGCTACACAAGCAACCCCGAAATGGTGATGAAGAACAGAGTTCTGTCAGTACATTTTTAACCATCTAAAAAGCAACATTATGACAACACGAATGACCATCAACGGAGTAAGCACCTGCGCGGAAGCAGGTACGGAGAAATACGAGCGTTTCCAATCGGGTATCGGAAGACGCAGGCGGACACTTGTGCAGTACGACTACCGCCACCCCATAGACAGAGAATTGTTCTCTTGTGTCAAACCCACGTTGGACGAGTGCCGAGCCGCACGGGACAAGTGGCTGAACGCAAAGAAGGGAAAGGAGGACAGACTATGAACACGACCTATCAAACGCTGATAGTCAAGTTCAGCGAACCTATCACGGCATTGGACGGTATCTTTGACGATACCGGAGCGTGGGGAACGGACACCCTCAAGGGGTGGATAGATGATTACGAAAGCACACGTTTCACCGCCACCGACAGCCATACGGCAGTCATCACGAGCGAGTACAATATGGAATGTGTGAAAGAGTGGCTACAACGGCAGACCCCCATTTCCGAAATGCGAGAATTTTGAACGGGATGGCGGTGTCCGCACCGCCAATACTTAAAACCCTAAAAACAAAAGATATGATAGCCAAGACGATATTACAGCAGATAGGCGGAAAACGCTTCACCGCCATGACAGGTAGCCGTGATTTCATAGATATGGGCAACGGCTTACGGATGAGCCTTGCAAGGAACAAAACAAGTGCCAACCGCCTTGACATCATCTATGACGAAGGGGCAGACCTCTACAATATGCGCTTCTACCGCAGGACGTTCAGCAAAAAGACCTTTGAGTGCAAGACAAAGGACATTGCCGTACACGAGGGTATCTATTTTGATATGCTGGAGGAAATGTTCACGATGGTGACGGGACTTTACACACGCTTTTGAGTGGCGGGGCGGCGAGAGCCGCCCTACTTTCTTTCAGTGAGCATGATGGCGGACAAAGAAAGTAGCAAAGAAACCTTTGTCCAATCTGCGATAACTAAAAAATCCGCAAGTAAAACTTGCGGAGGCTATATATTGGGTCGTTATTTTTTGGTGGAGGGGAATGATAATCTCGAACCGTTGAACTACACATTTCTGCTTCGTCTCCATTTCCCCCAACGATTTGATACGTTCAATCATTTTTGTTGTTCCTTTCTGAATTTTCCTAAATACTTTCTTCATAATTTCGCTATACTTTTTATGGTTAATAACTATGTTTTGTATTGCTCTCACAACACTTACAACTTGAAGTGTTATTTGGAAACCGATAGGCAAAAATGGCTCAACGATGTCAATTAACGAGAAAATCCTACGATAATCTATCAAGTGATAGAGCAAAAGACGTGCCAAGTTAAATATGGCACGTCTTTTGCCAGTTTTGTCAGTCCTTTTATGGGATATACAACAGCGCAAACTCCGCCTTTCTCCGTTTGAGCAGCATGGCGTGGCGTTTTCCTTTGTAGTTGCAGAAGGCTATATACTCACGGTAGATGTTCCTGTCACCAGCTTCCAGCTTCTTGATTAAGGTGCTTTTGGGGATTGTTTTGCTGCCTAACAGCTTCGCCGGTCCCACATTGTAAGCTAACGTGCCAAGCAAAATCGAATCAACCCCGAATTTACGGAACATGGCGACAAATTTGCGCAGGTCTTTCCGCAAAAGTTCATCCGCATCCCGTTTTGTCATGGTTCGTGCCGAATACTTCTCGTTTGGCAAAAGTTTGTGACCCCAACCGACGTATGGGTAGTGTTTTTCTGAGTGCCAGCCTTCAAAGTAGCGGCAGCATAAAAAAGCACGTTCCATAAGCGGCAGTCGGTAGATTGCCGCCTGCCCGTCCGTTCCCTCTTGGCGGCTGATCTGCGCGGACACAGAACAGACCGTCAGAAGTGAACAGAGCATTGTCATGAATACACGCATCATTTCAACAAGGGGCTGAAGTTGCCGATGGGAACGATGGTAAGATCGTCGTCCTTTACATTCCTGTTGTTGAAGTCAAATTCCAGTTCGTAGGAGTTGCTAAAGTTATCCTCCACCACCACGATGAAATTATGCGCCTCATCACCCGCCGCCGTGTAGTACAGGCGGAATTTTTCGTTCTCCAGCAGGTAGCGGTCGTTAGGCAGGAAGGTGATGCCGTTATCCATTTTGAGCGAGCCTTCCCCCTCGAACTGGAAATAGCGGATGGTATAGAGCGTACCCGAAAAGTCGCCCTCCTTTTTCAGTTCACAGCGGATTTCCACTGTCTGCCCCTTTACTACCTTGTTCGGCACGGGCATGACCTCCACCGTGAAGGGATAGGACTGCTGGATGTCCATGTCATCGTCACATGACACGAGGGTGAATGACATGGCGGCTATCAGGCATAACGCCACTGCCTTGAATATTGATGTTCTCTTGTTTCTGTTGTTCAGTATGTTCATTGTTCTTCGATTTTTAGATGGTTGTTTTTCTGTTTTTTCGTTGTCAGTTGCAGGTACTCGTTCAAGTCCTTGCAACCGTCATAGAGGGAGGAACGGTCGGTGACACGTTCCCCGTATCGCATGGTAAGTGCGGCAAGCGTCCGCCGTCCGGCTTCGTCACGGTCGAGGAAGCAGCCGATGCGCCCGTATCCGTCCAGCAATCCCGCCGCCTTCTCCACGTTGGCGACTGAGTTCAGCACAAGACAGTCAGCGTTACCGGTTACACCAAGCGTCACGGCAGAGAGAAAGTCCATGAAGCCCTCGAACACGAGGCACTCGTCAGCCGGGATGTCATTCGCCTTTACCAGTGATACAGACTTCGGAGGTATGCAACCCTTGAAATATCGGCTTCTGACTTCATAGCCACCTGCCATGTTCGGAAAGCCAACGGCAAAATACCGTTTCCCACGCACACCGTAGTTCAAGCGGCAGCAGTGACGGGATGCGATGGCGTAAGGGATGCCCCGTTCCTCTAAATACTCCGTCAGCAGTGAGCGGAGCAGCGGAGCGACCTCCACATCCTCAAAAACGGATTCGGTCGGCTTCGAGAGATAGACGGGCTTTTCCCATCCGGCAACCGTCATATTGGCGGCTTCCGCTATGAACTTCGCTTGCTTCATGAAGTCATCGCTTTGCAGAAACTCCCCGGCAAGCGTGAAGATGTCGCCGCCCTTGCCCAAACCGAAGTCGTACCAGAGCTGTTTCGCCACGTTCACACGGAAAGAGGATGTGCGCTCGCCCCTGTACGGGGCAAGATACCACAGCTCGTTACCGCTCCTTCTGACAGGCTCATGCCCCAGCCGTGCGAGAAAATCCGCAAGCGGCATCCTTCTGACAGCATCTATTTCCGTCCTTTCCATGCCCGTGTCAGTTGATGATGAACTTGATACCGACCCCGAACTGCGTGTGGAACTTCCGTGTGTCGCCACCCCAAAGGCAACGCTCCCGCAGGTTGGCAAGCAGGGCGATACGGTCTGCCACGTAACACTCCACATCGAGCGTCAGCGCACCGCCGTAGATGAAGGCGTCCCGGTCGTGCAGCGTGGAGCCGTCATGCAGCACCTTCTTCCCCCAATTTACCGCCTCATATCCGGCGAGAGCCGAAGCCCCGGCATAGACGAAAACAATCTTTCGGGCGTCCGACAGTATCTTGAAGTAATAGCCGCCCTCCGCCGTGAACTGCGCCACGGGTATCTTGGTGTCCTTGTAGGGATTGTTCTTCAACAGGTATTCGCCACCGAACACCCACTTGTTCCCCTTCTTCGTGTAGGTGGAGAGAGCCGCCCCGAAGCTGTACCCGCCGTCCTTGCCGCCGAGATTGAAGCCGTCCGCCATGTCCGCCCTCACCTCGATGCCCTGCATCTTCGGCAGACACCGCTGGGCGTGCGCCTGCCCTGTAAAAAGGGCAAGCGACGCGATGATTATTGCGATGTACTTTCTCATGGTCAGCGTACTTGAAGTTCGTTGATGGTACCCGCGCGTACCAAATCCTCGTTCTCAATCACGAAGGACTGGTGACGGCCGCCGTTCTTCTCGTTCAATTCCACCACGAGGCACTTGTCATCGGGGATGGTGAACTTCGCCATCGTGAAGACCGTGCGCTCGCTCTTTTTGCCCGGCACGAGGGTGGCGTAGTTCTGCGCGCGGAGCGGCAGAATAATCTGCTCCTGCACGGCAGTACGCTTCGCAACCTTCTTGTCCACGATTTTCCAAGTGATGTAGTCCACATCGAAAGGCACGTTGCTCTGGTTCTTTATCTCCGTGTGGAAATAAAGCAAGCCGTTGTGCGTGTAGATGCCTTTCAACAGGTATTGGATGCCGAAACGCTTGCAGCCGATATGCTTCACCTCGCGCTTGTTCTGTTTGTGGATGGACTTCATGATAAGGCGCACCAGCATCGGGCTTTCGCTGCCCAGCTCTTTCAGATAGATTTCCTGCGCGTTGTTCGGGCGGTTCACCGTGCTGCCGTCATGGATGAAGTCGCACATCTCCACGTTGAGCAACAGCGGTTCGGCGGCGTACTTCACGTTGAAGGTGTAGAAACTGCCGTCCTCCGTGATGACGGACATATTCGTTTCGTTGGGAAAATTCCTTACGGTAGCCTTCACACGGATGATGTTCTCCGCTCCGTCGGCTTTCCCGGCAATCAGGTCGGGCGAGCCTAAATCGACATAGCGCACCTCCGCCGGAAAAATGACGTGGACGGTCTTGTCGTAGGTCACTTCCAGACCGTGCGGCGGTATCATGCGGTCGAAGGTCAGCTTGCGTGACAGCCCGTGATATAGGTCGCCGTCCGCCTCCTTCTGCGGATAGACCTCCTTCGTCAAGGTCGGTTGTTCACTTCCGTTGGTCGTTTCAACGGTTACATTCTCCTGCGCGTTGGCAGTTATGATGCCCATAGCGAGGGCAAACATGATGATTACTTTTCTCATTACTTTTGGATTTTAGTGGTAATTTTTATTGTTTTCAATATTTTTCTTGGTAAAGCATGACCCTGTACCCGGCTTTCAGATGCACCTTGACGGTTCGCATCTTTTTGGCGATGTACTGGCTCGTGCCTTGTATCAGCCCCTTGCCCAAGTCGGAGGCGAGCTGCGCCCCGGCATTGGTGGAGATGTTGATGCTGCTTCCCAGCGAGCCGCCCATGTTGGCGGCGACCTCCCGGACGGCGTTCATCTCCATCGAGTTCGGGATGAAGATGCCGGGCTGTCCGTCCGTGTCATAGACCGCAAGCTCCACGGGGATAATCGTGCCGTCGTATTCCAGCGAGGTAATCTCGATGTCGAGCCGCTCACCCTGTATCTTGCCCGTGCCGACCACCACCGCACCCCGGGGTATTGTCCTGCCTGCCACCGCCATAGGCTCCAGCAGGCGCAGCCTTACCGTCTGCCCGTCCGTCACGCTCTGCGCCCCATGCACGCACGCCGGTATGGTGTTCCTGTCCAATACCTCCGCCGTGCCGACAGCCGTGTTGAAACCCCGGTTGCGTTCCTGCGATAAGGCGGCGACAAACTCCGCGTTACTCATAGGCTGTGAGAGTGAAGAAACTACTTGATGCTCCACCTGTCTGATAGGCATTGCCTTGTTCTTCTTCCCTTTCTGCACGGTAGTTGGCTCTGCCCTCTGTTCCGCCGATGGCTGTCCTCCGTTCTGACCGCCCATGTACTTTGCCGCCAGCTCGTAGGACTTCTCCATAAGAGCCACCTGCTCGTCCATAGAGGAAGCCTTGCCCCTCTCGCTTTCCAGTTCCGACTCCAGCGATGCGATGCGCTCCAACAATTCGTCCATCTCCGCATTGTCGTTTTTCGGCTGGTCGTAGAAGTTTCCGAGCGTGGCGTTCAGGTCACGGTAGGCGGCTGCGGAGGACTGGATGGTCTGCGGCGTGGCTGGCTTTGCCCTTTCTTCCTTGCCGCCCGGATTGGCGAGGTCGAAGTCCACTCCGTTCTCCGTTCCCGCTATCTCGCGGTCGAACATGTCGCCCAGCTGCCCGATGGCACGGTTGCGGCTCTCCTGACGCTCTTCCATCTCCCCATGCTCGTAGGCTTTCAGCTTGTCGCCGATAATCTGCCGGTTCGCCTTGTCAGCGTCGGGCATCTCGGTGTTGTATCCGTCCGTTCCCGGCGGTTGCTCCTTGCCGGAGGACGGGGCGAATATCAGCCACATCGCCCCGATGAACACCAACACCATAGCGGGCAGCACGATCATCTTCTGCCGTTTCAGCCGTTGCGCCTCTGTCAGCGGTTCGCGCTCCTTTTTCGGTTTCCCCGTTTCGGGAGCAGCTTTGTTCTCTTTCGTCGGTTCATTCTTTGTCTGTTCCATATAAATAAGGTGTTAAGTGATTGCCTGTTTCCGCCGGGGTCGGCAGTTCCACCCGTCCGGCGTGTCCCGTTTCCATATGTGAGCCGTCGTTCCTGCCGATGTCATAGACGGCTCTGCCGAAGGTGTAAAGGGCAAGCACCGCGAAGGCGGCGAACATCCCCAGCACGATGCGGCGGCGTGTTTCCGGCGGCAAGCCGTCCAGATACCCTTTGAGACTTGCCGCCAAGCGTTTCCGTTTGTCGTGGAGTTTCCAATACATGCCCCACATTGATTTTCTGATACTTTTCATGTCCTGTTACCGTTTGATAGTCTGTAAATCCTTGTTCTCAATGATGGTGAAACCCTCGATGGTAAAACCGTTCGGGTTGTCATCCGACCGCGATGCGTTCAGCAGGCGGCAGGTGGTCACGAGGCTGCGCTCGGTGACGTTGCTCTGCCGGATGATTTTCTGTGTGGCGTAGGTCACGGCACGGTAGGGATAGGCGTTGAAGTCGCACACCACGCTGTCCACCTTCAGCACTTGGTTGATGTTCCCGGCGATGATGCGGTTGTAGTACCCCTTCTCCGCGAAGTCCGAATAATAGTGGTACACGCTCTTGTCCGCCAGCAGCAAGGCACGTTTCACGTTGTGTTCAATCGCGCTTTTTTCAGGTGATAGCGTGAAGAACATCTCGTGGAAACGGCGCACATGTTCCCGTGCCTCCGCCGGGCGGTTCTGCGACAAATCCTGAGACAAGGCGAGCATCAGGCTCTTGCCGTTGTCCAGCACATAGATTTTCTCCCGTTGCTTCTCTGCGAAACGGTAGGAGTTCCACACGCTCCACACCGTCACCACGGCGCACAGCGAGAGGAAGACGATACCGAACAGGCGTATCTGCCTGAACGACGATTCGATGTTTCTAAGTGATTTGAATTCCATTTATATTTTCCAATTTATGATTGCACATTGATTATTTCAGCAATTTGCCGACACGTCCGACTGCGTTTCCTGCGGCTGCACCCGCCACGCTGCCCGCCATGCTTCCGGCTCGTCCCGCCATCTGGTTCACGTTGCGACCGTAACCGCCCATGCCTCCGGCTTGGATAATCCAGCCCGCAACGGTGGGAATGGTAAAGTAGCCGATGATGCCGATGCAGAGGAATACGATATACACCCCGTCGCTCGAATCCAGCGAGAAGTTCGGGTCTGCCTGCATCCGCTCGATGTCGTTTTGCAGCATCAGAACCTGTATCTTCGCCAGTATGGTGCTGAACATGTCCGATACCGGTAGCCACAGATAGACCTGTATATAGCGGCATATCCACTGCGTGAGCGTGTTTTGGAAACCGTCCCATACCGACAGGGCGAAGGCTATCGGACCGAGAATCGCCAGCACCACGAGAAAGAAGGTGCGGACGGTGTCTATCACGAGGGCGGCGGCTTGGAACAGCAGTTCGAGTATCTCGCGGAAGAAGTCGCGGATGCTCTTCTTCATGTTGTACATTCCCCGGTCGATATACATTCCCGCCATCGTCACCATGTCGGAGGGCGACCAGCCGAGTTCCTCCAGTTGCTTGTCAAATTCCTCGTTGGACACGAGGTAGGCGGTTTCGGGGTTGCGTACCATCGCCTCGTATTCCAGTTTGTCCTTCTGCTCCCGGTATCGGTTCATGTCCAGCGTTTCCGCCTCCAGCATCTTTGCCGTGCCCTGTACGACGGGTGAGAGGATGCTGTTTATCGTGCCCAGCACCACAGTCGGGAAGAACATGATGCACAGACCGATGGCAAAAGGACGGAGCATCGGGAATACGTCTATCGGTTCAGCTCTCGCCAGCGACTGCCATACCCGGTAGGCGACGTAGAACAGCGCACCCAGCCCGGCGATGCCTTTCGCCACACCAGCCATGTCCCCACACAGCGGCATCATCTGCTCATAAAGTGAACGTAAAATCTGATGAAGGTTGTCGAACTTCATAGGCTACCAGTATCTTTCGTTCATGTTCCCGTACAGCCCCATGATGCGGTCGAGGTCGTTCTTCTTTTTCGCACGCAGGTAACTCACGGAGATGTTCTTGTTCGTGTAGTAGCTCACGAGGTTGCGGTAACGCTTCATCTTCGAGTGGCAGCGTTCCACCACGTCCATGCGCTCCTTGTCGGTCATGGAGAGCGTGGTGATGTTCACCACGTTCCTGAGTTCCGTCAACACTTCGTTGCTTTCCTCCAGCAGTTTCGTGTAGCCGAAAGCGATTGCGGAAAGCTCTTCGGGTCTGAAATTCCCGTCACGGAGCATCCGTTGGAAACTGTTCACATAGATGTCTGTGATGTCGCCCACCATCAGGATGGTCTGCTGCACCTTGCGGGCGTCCTTGACCAGATTGTTCACCGATTTGAGGGCATCGTAATACTTCTTGCCCTGCTGATAGATTTTCACCGTCTCCTGAAAGTTGCTCACCATGTTCGTGGCGGTCTTGGAGGTATGGATGATGTTTTTGGAGGCATTGATGATGCCCTGCGCTAGATTGCCCGGATCGCTTACGACCCACTGTGCGCTTGCCCTGCCCGCGAAAAGCAGGCACAGGCAGATAATCATTGTTATTCTTGTTCTCATGTTACTTTGGATTTTAGTGGTTGTTATTCTTCGGTCGGATGTCCCGGCTGCGGCTTCACCCGCACATAGTCCCCGTTTGGCGAGAAAGTCAGCACATCCGTGGCCTCGTTGTAGGACACGTCGATGCGGAAGCCGGTGTTCATGAACAGGTTGCCGTTCTCCTCCTGCAAGAGATAGGTTTCCGGCTTGAGCTTGCGGCGCAGACCGCTACGACGGAACACCGTCACTTTGTAGGCTTCGCCCTCCTTGTAGATAAGCACGTCAGGTTTTCCCTCCACGCTCTCCCAGTTCCCGCACAGCATGTCGCGGCGGTTGTCGGCCACGTCGCAGGATTGCAGCATCATGACCGCCAATCCGATAAGGCACTTGCTGACTTGCAGCATTTTCACTTTTGGTAAATTCATACGCGTTTTTCTTTTTTGGTTGATACATTCTGTTTTTTAGTTATTCCTTGTTTCTCCGCCTTTCGGCAAGCTGCCGGATGGCGGCTTCGATGTCGTCGCCCAGCTTCTCCGCCAGACGGTAAACCTCCACTTTTTCCGTTTCCTCGGTGGTGTACGCCAGATACTCTTCCGCGCTGACCTCCGTGGCATAGACCGCCGACTGCGTGCCGCCCAAGCCTATCCACACCTCCTTGTAGAGCCGTGAAGGGTTGTTCGCCATGTTGATGGAGAGTATCTGCGACTTCTCCTTTTCCGTCAGTCCGAGCAACGCCTGTATCTGGTCGAACTTGTTCATATATTTCCTTTGGTCAAGCAGGATTTTACAATCCGAGTTGTTGATAATGCTCTCTTTGACCACCGGAGAACTGATAATGTCGTCCACCTCCTGCGTCACCACGATTGCCTCGCCGTAATATTTTCTGACCGTCTTATACATATAGCGCAGATATTCAGCCATGTTCGCCGATGAGAGGGCCTTCCAAGCCTCTTCCACGATAAGCTGTTTCCGCACGCCTTTCAGCCGCCGCATCTTGTTGATGAAGGCTTCCATGATGATGATGGTCACGACGGGGAACAGTTCGCGGTTTTCTTTAATCGAATCTATCTCGAAGACGATGAACCGCTTGCCGAGCAGGTCGATGTTCTCCGTGGAGTTGAGCAGGAAATCGTAACGCCCGCCCCGGTAATACTGCCGCATGGTGGTGAGCATGTTGTCGATGTTGAAGTCGGACTTCTCCACCTTGATGTCACGCTGTGCCAGTTCCTTGCGGTAGTCGTCACGCATATACTCGTAGAAGGTGTTGAACGACGGCACGATGCTACGGTCGGATTGGATGCGCTCAATATAGGCACTCACGGCACTGCCCAGCTCGCCGCTCTCCGTCTTTGTCACCTTGTCGTCCTCCGACTTCCAGAGCGTCAGCAACAGGGTCTTGATGCTGTCCTTCTTCTCCACGTCGAAGATGTAATCGTCGGTGTAGAACGGGTTGAAGCTGATGGGCTTATCTTCCGTGTAGGTGAAATACACACCGTCCGCTCCGCCTGTCTTGCGTCGGATCATGCCGCACAAGCCCTGATAGGAGTTTCCCGTGTCCACCAATACCACATGTGCGCCTTGCTCATAATATTGGCGCACGAGGTGGTTCATGAAGAAAGACTTGCCGCTGCCCGAAGGACCCAGCACGAACTTGTTGCGGTTGGTCGTGATACCTCGCTTCATGGGCAGGTCGGAGATGTCAAGGTGCAGCGGTTTTCCCGTGAGCCTGTCCACCATCTTGATGCCGAAGGGCGAGAGCGAGCTGCGGTAGTTGGTTTCCTCTGTGAACAGGCACACCGCCTGTTCGATGAAGGTGTGGAAACTCTCTTCCGCCGGGAAGTCCGCCGCATTGCCGGGTATCGCCGCCCAGTAGAGTGTCGGGCAGTCGATGGTGTTGTGGCGCGGCACGCATTCCATGCTTGCCAACTGGCTGCCCACGTCGTTCTTGATATGCTTCAGTTCCTCCGCATCGTCGCTCCACGCCATGACGTTGAAGTGTGCCCGTACCGAGGTCAGTCCGTAGGAATGGGCTTCGTTCAGGTATTGGTCTATCCACTCGCGGTTGATGCTGTTGCTCCTTGAATAGCGAGATAGCGACTGCATGTTACGGGCGGACTTCTCGAACTTCTGCAAGGTTTCCTCACTGTTGTCTATCAGCACATACTGGTTGTAGATATGGTTGCAGGAGAGCAGAAGCCCCACCGGGGAGGCGAATGACAGTCGGCAGTCACTCCGGTCGGTGGAGAGCTTCTCGTAACGGGTGTCGGTAGCCACCTTGCCCGGCAGGTCTTCCGCGTCGGAGAGGGTGTGCAGACACAGGCGGTTGTCGCCGATGCGCATCTCCCTTGCCGAAAGCTCGATGTCCTGCAAGGTGGTGTCACCTTCCGGCATGAGCGAGAAGTAGCGTTCAATAAGTCCCGTCTTTCCCTCAGTACCCACAATCTCATCGGTGGAGAGGCGGCGCAGCCTGACAAGCCCGCTGTCGTTCATGATGCGCTCGAACTGTTCGCAGGCTTCCAAGAACTTGGTCGTGGTTTCCCTGTCCAGCTCCTTCGGGATGATATGTCCCCGGCACAGCGTGCTGAAATTGCTCTGCATCCGGTTACGCTCCTTTGTTGTCTTGGTCAGGTAGAGGTAGCAGGTGTGTTTCAGGTACGGACGCTCGTTGAAGTGACGCTCGAAAGAGCGGCTTAAAAAGCTCATGTCGTCCTTCTGAAGCTCCGGTTTGTAGCGTTCCTTGATGAACCAGTCCTGTTTGTGGACGACGGAGTAGTCCGGCAGCACCTTGATAGCCTTGCACCAGCAACTGTGTATCGCCTCGTACTCCGCACCCGTCACGGTGTAAAGTTCCGGTAGTTCCACCTCGAAAGCCACCGTGATGTCGGCGTCCTTTGAGATGATGCAGCCATGCTCCACCGCTAAAAGTGGGAACCTGTTTTCCAGTGTTGTCATTTTCGATGTATTCCTCATTGTCTTTCTTCCTTTCGTTGTCGTTTGAACAGACGGGTTATCCGCCGCCGGTTGATAAGGTATCGGGGATGGCTCCGTGCCGCTCCTAATTTCATCAGCCCGTGTTCACCGTACCGGGCGTTCAGCGCGAAGGTCTGCCATACAAGGAGGGAGGACGATGCCGCGCCGAAGCCG
Source organism: Butyricimonas muris (assembly GCF_046365375.1). Lineage (NCBI taxonomy): Bacteria > Pseudomonadati > Bacteroidota > Bacteroidia > Bacteroidales > Odoribacteraceae > Butyricimonas > Butyricimonas muris. The sequence goes on from NZ_JBKEIT010000010.1 coordinate 228,834, forward strand.
ATACATATCCACTGGTCGATACCGACCATGTAGAGGATGACGAACAGGACGAAGAGAGCCAGCAGACCTCCGCAGAAGATGAAGAGGTACTGTGCCTTCAAGCCCTTGAACTCTACCGGACGGCCGATACCCTTGTTGATTGGGTATTCAGCCATACATTATTTATTAAAGGAAGAATGAGCGCAGGATGGTGGCGGCAACAATCAGGAAGATGCACGCGCCGAACCACGAGGCGGCTGTCTTGCTGGTGTCGGGGTCGCCCGATGAAAACTTGCCGTACACTTTTACGCCCCCGATAAGCCCGACGACTGCACCGATGGCGTATATCAGTTTAGTTCCGGGGTCGAAATAAGAACTCACCATAGAGGTGGCTTCGTTGATGCCCGCGATGCCGTTTCCCTGCGCGAAAGCGGAGGCGGTTGCGGCGATGACAAGTGCCGCGGAGAGGATTGCTTTTCTGTTTTTCAAGATGTTCTTGTTCATAAACTGTTCTTGTTTTTTGCCGTCAAAAGGGTGGATGGTCCTTTGTCGGGCGGTTGATACTTTGTTTCTTTACTTTGGTTTTAGTGGATGCCCGTTTGTTTCCACGGACGTGGGCGTGTCCGTTGCGGATGGGGATGCGCCTTGCGTTTCCTCGCCGCGTGGGTTGATGTCATTCTTTCATGTTCATTTCTTTTATTGTTGTCATACATAGTTGCGAATGTCGAACTCCTCGATGTTGTCCGGCACGACGAACTCCTTTTCAGATTTCTTCAGCCGAATCTCGATAAGCCCCTTGATGCGGATGCCTATCTCCGAAGAGCCTTCCATCATTTTCTCGTACAACTCCGTGCCCTCCATGTCGGTGAACACCTTAGCCGCCTTTTCACGTTCCGCCTGTGTCGCGTCCGGGTTTTTGGCGGTCTTGCAGGCGTCGTCAATCTCGTCAAAGCTGCTGCCCGAAGCCCGTGGCGTGTCCGAGGCGTCCTCTTCCGGTTCGTCGTCCCCGTATCCCAGTTCCTCCGGCGGTATGCTCGTGAAGGTCTCATCGAGTTTTTCCTCCGGGACTTGTGCCGGGCGGGATGCGTTTCCCGTTTTTCCGTCGTCAAAAGTAGCCTCTTCCTCCGACAGCTCAATGCCTTTTTCAATAGTGGCGGCTTCTTGCGTCGGTATGGCAGCGGTTGTCCGGGTGGATGCCATCCTGAAACGGCTCTTGCCGATGATGTCCGCCTTTTCCGCAGGGACTTCCTCGTGTGCCGCTATGCGTTTAGCCTCATTCCCGTCCAGTGACCGCCATAATCCGACAATGCCCTTGAAGAAGCGGACAATCCGCGTGTCCATGATGCGCTCGTAAAGGAGCAGGAACAGGAACCAGAGGTTGCAGCCGACCGATACCGCCAGCAGAATGTCTGTCATGCTGATTGTGTAATTCATATCCTTCCGTTTTTGGTTAGAATACTGAATTGTAATTTCGGGCATAAAGGCTCTTTATCGCATCTTCGCACTGGTTGAAGTGGTGCGTCAGCACATGGTCGATGTAAGCGGACAGCGTAAGCCGGTCATGCCCGATTACACGGGTGATACGCATGATACGCTCGTGGTACTCCGGGCGCACATACGCCATCTTCCCCTCACGTGCCTTTACTTCCGGGTCGCGGATGAACAGGCGTTCATAGTCCTTCTCACTGCATTTGCCGCTTACCGGGACAGGCGACAGTATTTCCACACTCGCCTGCACTTGGGTAAACATACCTCCGCAGTCTTGCTGTGGTCTTTTTTCATTCGGTGTCATTTCTTTTTCCATTTTCAAATCAGATCTTCACGTTGTTTCTTGTACAGTTCGTTGATTCTCTCCTTGTGCTGTTCCAGATGCTGGCGCAGCACGGTATCCACATATCCGCCTACTGAGATTTCCCCTCCGGCGATGTCGTTCACGATTCTGAGGATCTTGCCGTGGACGTCACGGCTGATATAGACACATTGGCGGGTCTTTATCTCGTTGCGGCGCAGGAATAGCTCGTTGTAGTCCTCGTCCTGCCTTTTCCGGCGTCCACTTTCCCTCTGCGCTTTTTCCCGTGTTACGGGTTGCACAGGAGATGGTTCCGGTGCGGCGGTGTCCTCTTCGGTCGGTGCAGCTGCGGGTACTTCCTGTGCGGGGCGCAGTGTCCCGTCCTGTGTGCGCCGCCCGATGGAGGCTAACAGCAGTTCCTCGTCGATGCCTTCCGTGTTCACTTTCCTGCTGCCCATGCTCACTGCGGTCTGATGATGTCGCTTATCTCTTCGGAAAACTCCCGGATGCCACTCCCTTTCAGCAGTGCCGTGTCCATCGGGAAGATGGTGGAGCGGAAAACGCTCTTGCGCTCTTCCGAAAGGTCACGGCGGAACTTCTTGCTGTCGGGCAAGCGGGTGGAAAGTACCGGAAAGCCCATTTCGGCTATCACTTCCTCGTAGATGCCGTACAAGTCGTTCCTCTCCCTGCCGTCCACCATCGTCCAGAACAGATGCAGCCCCTTTGTTTTCGCCTGTCCGGTAGTCATCAGCCTGTCGCGGAACATCGTGACGAATTTCAGGGTACTCTCCACGACAAAGCGGTCGGCACTCAGCGGAGTGAAAATGTAGTCCATCTGCGAGAGCGTCTTTATCACGCCGTTGCTTCGGAGTGTGCCGGGCATGTCGAAGAACACCACGTCGGGTTTCACGTCCTCAGTGGCAATCATCCTCTCGGCATCGTCGAGGGCGTTCACCGCATTGCTTTTGACGATGGTGTAGGCGTTCTTTTTGATCCGGCGGAAATGGTCGCAAGCGAGAGCCTTGAAGTAGGTGCTGCTGTCGATAAGCCCCATTTCGTGTTCGCGCAGCCCGTGGATGCTGTGCTGCGGGTCGTCGCAGTCCACGACGGCGACATTGTAGCCTTTCACGTTGTGCAGGTAGCTGGCGGCAAGTGCCGTGACAGTGGATTTGCCGATGCCACCTTTCTGTGTTGCGAATGCAACGAAGATTTCCTTACTCATAGTTCCATTTATTTTAATTGTTGATGATTTGTTTTTCTGTTTCCATACGGATTTGGCTGTCGCACCATCCGCTTCCGTGACTACACACGCAGGCGGGTCGTCGCGTATCCGGTTCTGTGGTGAAGCGGTGCGTCGGACAAATGGTGATTGACGACATTGCGTCATGAAGTCATTGAATCCATACGTCACCGAATTGTCGGAGAACCGGGTTTCCGACGGTTCGGGTATCCGTTTCGGCAAGTATCCGAAGAAGCGGATTTCCGGGTATTTGAATGTTCCGTTTATCATATCTTCAAATCGTTCGTTTCTTGAATCATGCTGCAAATAAACAAGTATATTTTGGAACCTGTATCACTTCTCCGGCAAGTGGCGGCACGTTGCGCCGGTTGGCAGTCATTGACCGGGTCAAGCATCTGTCCGATACCGCTTTAAGGGCGTAACTTTGCACCCGGACAGCAGGGTTCGCCGATGACGCGCGGCCCGGAGTCCTGAAAGGTATTTTCCCAATCCGTCCCCTGACGGATTTTTATGTTCACCTGAACATAGCAAGATGTCTTTTCAGCCGCTCAAAATATTTTGAGCAGCCACGAAAAGCACTTGCCCTTGCAGGGGGCGGGCTTTCCCTCCGAAGTCGGGAAGCCTTTCAGAACTGCGGTGCTGTAATCCGAAGCGGCGGCTTATGCCGTCAATCCGCTAAATCCAAAGTAATATGAAAGAGAAAAGGAAAAGCAAATCAGGGAGAAATCCCAAACTTGATCCGGCGGTGTACCGGTACACCGTCCGTTTCAACGAGGAGGAACACAACCGTTTCCTCGCCATGTTCGGAAAATCGGGTGTCTATGCACGGTCTGTTTTCCTCAAAGCGCACTTCTTCGGGCAACCGTTCAAGGTGCTGAAGGTGGACAAGACGTTGGTGGACTATTACACCAAACTGTCGGATTTTCATGCACAATTCCGTGCCGTGGGTACGAATTACAACCAAGTCGTGAAGGAACTGAGGCTGCATTTTTCAGAGAAAAAGGCGATGGCGTTGCTCTACAAATTAGAGCAACACACCGTCGAACTCGTGAAACTGAGCCGCCGGATTGTGGAACTTTCAAGGGAAATGGAGGCAAAATGGTCGCAAAAATCAGTGTAGGAAGTTCGTTGTACGGCGCGATTGCCTACAACGGGGAGAAGATTAACGAGGCGCAGGGGCGGCTTCTCACCACCAACCGCATCTACAATGACGGTTCGGGAACGGTGGACATAGGCAAGGCGATGGAGGGTTTTCTCACCTTCCTGCCACCGCAGATGAAGATCGAGAAGCCGGTGGTGCATATCTCTCTCAACCCGCACCCGGAGGATGTGCTGACCGATATTGAGTTGCAGAATATCGCCCGCGAGTATCTGGAAAAACTCGGTTTCGGAAACCAGCCTTATCTTGTATTCAAGCACGAGGACATCGACCGCCACCACCTGCACATCGTGACGGTCAACGTGGACGAGAACGGGAAAAGGCTCAACCGGGATTTTCTCTACCGCCGCAGCGACCGTATCCGCAGGGAACTGGAACAGAAGTACGGATTGCATCCGGCAGAACGTAAAAATCAGAGATTGGATAATCCGTTGCGCAAGGTGGCCGCATCGGCAGGTGATGTGAAGAAGCAGGTAGGCAACACCGTGAAGGCTCTGAATGGGCAGTACCGTTTCCAGACGATGGGCGAATACCGTGCGCTCCTTTCCTTATATAATATGACGGTGGAGGAAGCGAGGGGCAACGTGCGCGGACGGGAGTATCACGGGCTGGTCTATTCCGTCACGGACGACAAGGGTAACAAGGTGGGCAACCCGTTCAAATCCTCGCTTTTCGGGAAGTCCGCAGGCTATGAAGCCGTACAGAAGAAGTTTGTCCGTTCCAAATCGGAAATCAAGGATAGGAAACTGGCAGACATGACGAAACGCACCGTCCTTTCCGTGCTGCAAGGCACTTATGACAAGGACAAATTTGTATCCCAACTCAAAGAGAAGGGCATCGACACCGTACTGCGCTACACAGAGGAAGGGCGCATCTATGGGGCTACCTTCATCGACCACCGCACGGGATGCGTGCTGAACGGTTCGCGCATGGGTAAGGAGCTTTCGGCGAATGCCTTGCAGGAACACTTCACCCTGCCATACGCCGGACAACCGCCGATACCGCTATCCATCCCTGTGGATGCTGCGGACAAGGCACACGGGCAGACCGCCTACGACAGTGAAGATATATCGGGCGGTATGGGCTTGCTCACTCCCGAAGGTCCGGCGGTAGATGCCGAGGAAGAGGCTTTCATCCGGGCGATGAAGCGCAAAAAGAAGAAAAAACGCAAGGGCTTGGGTATGTAATCAGAGTATCAACAATTAAAAAATCAATGTATGTCACAACAAGAAGACGATTTGAGGGCATTGGCGAAAATCATGGATTTTCTGCGTGCCGTGAGTATCATTTTAGTGGTCATGAACGTGTACTGGTTCTGCTACGAAGCCATCCGGCTGTGGGGCGTGAACATCGGCGTGGTGGACAAAATCCTTCTGAACTTCGACCGCACGGCGGGGCTGTTCCATTCCATTCTCTACACGAAGCTGTTTTCCGTCCTTTTGCTTGCCTTGTCCTGTCTGGGTACGAAGGGTGTCAAGGGTGAGAAAATCACTTGGGGGAGAATCTGGACAGCATTTGCCGTCGGGTTCGTGCTGTTTTTCCTGAACTGGTGGTTGCTGCCCCTGCCGCTGCCGCTTGAAGCGGTGACGGGACTGTATGTCCTTACCATTGGAACGGGCTATGTCTGCCTGTTGATGGGTGGTCTGTGGATGAGCCGCCTGTTGAAACACAATTTGATGGAGGATGTTTTCAACAACGAGAACGAGAGTTTCATGCAGGAAACGAGGCTTATCGAAAGCGAGTATTCGGTCAATCTGCCGACACGTTTCTATTACAGGAAACGCTGGAACAACGGTTGGATCAATGTAGTTAATCCCTTCCGTGCGTCCATCGTGTTGGGTACGCCGGGCAGCGGCAAGTCCTATGCCGTGGTAAACAATTTTATCAAGCAACAGATTGAAAAGGGCTTTAGTCAATACATCTACGATTTCAAGTATCCCGACCTATCTACTATTGCCTACAACCATTTGCTGAACCACCCGGACGGCTACAAGGTAAAGCCGAAGTTCTATGTGATCAACTTCGACGACCCGCGACGCTCTCATCGGTGCAATCCCATTCACCCGGATTTTATGGAAGATATTACGGATGCCTATGAGAGTGCCTACACAATAATGCTCAACCTCAATAAAACGTGGGTGCAAAAGCAGGGCGACTTCTTCGTGGAGTCACCTATCATTCTGTTTGCCAGTATTATCTGGTATCTCAAAATCTATCAGAACGGGAAGTTTTGCACGTTTCCCCATGCTATCGAGTTTCTGAACCGCCGTTACGAGGATATATTTCCGATACTGACCTCTTATCCGGAGCTGGAGAACTACCTTTCGCCGTTCATGGATGCGTGGCTTGGAGGGGCTGCGGAGCAGCTCATGGGTCAGATAGCGTCGGCAAAAATCCCGCTTTCGAGGATGATTTCACCGCAGCTCTACTGGGTGATGTCAGACAGCGAGTTTACGCTGGACATCAACAATCCCGAAGAGCCGAAAATCCTCTGCGTGGGTAACAATCCCGACCGTCAGAATATCTACGGTGCGGCACTCGGTCTGTATAATTCCCGTATCGTGAAGCTCATCAACAAGAAGGGGATGCTGAAGTCATCGGTCATCATCGACGAGTTGCCCACAATATACTTCAAAGGGTTGGACAATCTTATAGCTACCGCCCGAAGCAACAAGGTTGCCGTGTGTCTGGGCTTTCAGGATTTCAGCCAGTTAGTGCGTGACTACGGGGACAAAGAGGCGAAAGTGGTGATGAACACTGTCGGCAATATTTTCTCCGGTCAGGTGGTGGGGGAAACAGCCAAGACGCTCTCCGAGCGGTTCGGTAAGGTGTTGCAGAAACGGCAGTCCATCTCCATCAACCGGCAGGATGTTTCCACCTCCATCAACACGCAGATGGACGCGCTCATTCCACCGAGTAAGATTTCCGGGCTTACGCAGGGAATGTTTGTCGGTTCTGTATCCGACAACTTCAACGAGCGTATCGAGCAGAAGATTTTTCATTGCGAGATTGTGGTGGATGCCGAAAAGGTGAAACGGGAAGAAAGTGCCTACAAGAAAATTCCCGTCATTACAAACTTCACGGACGAGGACGGCAACGACCGCATGAAGGAAACGGTGCAGGCGAACTACCGGCGCATCAAGGAAGAGGTGAAGCAGATTGTGCAGGAGGAACTGGAGCGTATCAAAAACGATCCGGTGCTGTGTAAACTGCTACCAGATAATGAGACTGTCTAACAAGTCCCCAAAATTGAAAATTATCCCTATCGAAGTTTGAAGTGACCCCCAAAAGTTGGATACAATTTTTTTGGGGGGCACTTCAGTTCTGACGGGTAAAATCGTAAAATTCGGACTTGTTAGACAAATACTTACGCGGTTTCAACCTCAGGTACTGAATCTATCGAATTGACAAATTTAACCAATTGCGGATCTGAATCTTTTTGTATGAGGTTTCGGAGACTCTTTTTCAATTCATAAGCATCATCCCCTGCTGTATTTATTAAATCCATATAAAAATCTTTGTTTTGCAGAATCAATGAACGGCATGCCCCATCGGAAATTACAGGTTTCACTATTTTATCAATAACGTCTCCAGCTTGACTTTTCAAATTACCATGCGATCTAAGCCATGTTTCGAAAAATTGAAACTTTATTGCATTGATAGTCTTTTTACCGATGCAGAAATCATTTCTTATATCGGTAACTGTCGATTTAATTTTTCGTTTATCCAATCTTTCAACTATATTCTTGAAACAATTAGGGAAAGGATTCAAACTTTGAGTTCCAGAAGCAATATCCATCAGAATCTTTTTGCCAAATTCAGTCAAGTTATCTGGCAAGGATTTGATTTTAGCCAGTAAATGTTTTATTGCGACAAACCAATAATATGATGTATGTGCTGTTCTTTGGGCGTATAATGTATCAACACTTATTTCAGACAACGCTTCGAACGCTATTTTATTGATATGATCGGTCAGGACATTGCTTATTTTAGTGGTCAAATCGTAAAAAGATGCGTCAGGAATTACATCTTTAATATTGTTCTTAGTGATATACTTATCCAAATCGGTATTCCACTCTGCTAAATGCTCGATAAATACCTCATCCGTTACACCTATTCTGTTCTTAATATCTTCAAATTGGGGCAATATGTCTGAGAGCAATAATTTATAGCCAAGTTTATGATTTACCATGTATTGTAGTGTTTCATTTAATAGCGGTATATTCCATCCCACACTATTTACTAATAAGTCTCCATGATCCACATAATAGTCCATGAGTTCTGCAACATATTTTATATCTCCACCCTCTATTAAGGAAACGGAATGACCATGTGCCAATTGCATGGCGACTAAATCGTAATATCCAGACTCTTTAATGTTTCGGCCATCAGTTTCTAATTCAGAATGCAACTGATTTATGTAGGTTGAATCTAACGTTACAGGTAAAGGTCTTTCTTCGTCAGATGCCAATAAACGATAGGTTGTAAATATAGCCCCTATATTATCTTTATTTACATTCTGTTCATCAATGCAATTCGTGATCGCTTGCAAAAGCGTTGGAAACGTATAGGTAGAATTATCTTTTAACGTTTTTACAATATCTGCATGGTCGAAATTATCGGGTAGTAAGTTTGCCAAATAATTATCGAGCGCCTCCGAATTTGTTGCTACTTGATAATATTTATATGCTTTAGTTGTCGCGTTATCCCGATAGGCAGCATCTGTTGCATTTGCAGCTTGAATATAATCGATAAATGTATTTGGCTTGACTGTTTTTGCTTCAATCAATGACGTAAAATCGCACGCCAACTTATTTTGCGCAATAAACCTGTCTATTGCATCTAACGTTTTGAAATAGTCGCCGCCATTGAAGTCATTGAACCGAACTATCTTCTTATATAATTGAGCAATCACATGGTTTTGGCTTTCCGTGTCTAAATGCAACAGCAGTTCTTGGTATTCGACAGGGAACACCTGCTTCTCTATGGATTCTTTTAATTTCAATTGTGCTATTCTTTGCCATACACGCAGAATAACATCGCTCTTTCGAGTTAATTTATGCAAACAATGTATAATCTTATCGATAAGCGCATTGTCCATACATTGTATAACTTCTTCTAATACAGTGTCAAATTGTTTATTAGTCTCTGCATATTGATTTATGTCGTGGTCTTCTTCTCCGTTGATGCAGCCTTCAATATATTTTTTCAATGGAATTTGTCGAGCATCTTCAACATCGACACCATATACCAAAGCTGCAATTTCGCGTTGTGTTTGCAGATCATTGTTAATTATTGTTTGAATGCCATTCAGATAGTCGCCGGACAATATTTGTTCTACTGGATTTGCCAGAATATCCGTCTTCTTCAAACAGAACAATGCTATGTTTATCATCAAAATTTCGTTACACCACTCTTGTTTAAGAGCGACCATCTCATTGATATATGATATAATTTCCCTAACATTGGCATTAGGATTTACCAATCTGAATATCCGATTTATAGTTTCTTTCGCTTCATTTTCTGTTTCTCCAAATGCTTCAACAAACAGTTTGTTGAATATACTTCGATAGTCGGTAATAACAGGAGGAGCAACACGATAAACAATAGGGAAAGTTTTATTGATAAAATACTTGGTCAGTTGTTTCGTTTGTTCGTCGGTCTCATCTCCGAATGCACAAGCTAAATGTGTTTCATCGAAAGGAATAACAGCCCAAACATTTTCAAAACCGCTATCGGCGAAGAACGTATGGATAGAAGACCATAATTCTTTTACTTTTTCAGCGGGGAGACGATCCATGTTGTCAAAAACAAGGACTAATTTACGTTGTCCTTTTTCCTTGATAAAATCAGAAATGTCTTGCATCCATGTTTTGAACTCGTAAACCGTTGGTTCGTCTTCGCTCAAAGTCTCATAGCAAACGTCCTTTTCGACTTTATCTTGATAAATAGCTAACATATAACTCCATCCATATTTATGATCTTTGCTATATGCCCATTTCCAAACGCACAATGCAATAAGAACTGGCAGTGCAGCTATGATAATAGACAATAAAGAAAACCACCATGTTGTGGGTGTAGGTTTTACTGCATACGCAATAAATGTAAATATCGGAGTTAAAACTGCAACCAAAAATGCCGCAACCATACCATTACTGATAAGGGGATATTTTTCGGTTACGGTCTCCGTTTTACGGGCTAATAAATATTTCAGCTTTTCAGACCATGATACGGTTTTCGTACCTCCACCTTTGACTTTTATTGTTGCATTTCCAGATAGGATACCATCATCAATAAGTTTGCTTGTAAGCAATTCCAATATAGAGCGGCGTTGCAAGTCCTCTTGATGTCCCCATGCGTCATACTCAAAAAAGTAATAGTCGTCTGATAATTCACGTTCCAACATTTTAACCACGTTGGATTTTCCAGATCCCCAAATACCTTCGATGCCGATAATTCGAGGTAAAGTACATTCCTCATCCAATGAATCATTCTGACAAAAATGGCGAGCAATAGTTTTTGCCAACCTTTCTTGCGAACCTCCATCGAATTTGTCAATACCACACGGTTTATTTTGGATAAACCGCGGATATTGCTGTTTGGATTGTAGTTTTGTTTCCATATACGTAATTTATTGATTATACGAACTCCAAATAATTCTCCCGATTTACCACATGAAACTCGGCATAGGGATAGGCTTCTTGGAAGGCTTTCGGTGCGGCCGGCATTTTATTTCCCCACTTGAACTCCAAGGCGGTAAGACTGTCGGCACTCTCCTCAATCAGGTCGATTTCCTGTTTGTCGTAGGTGCGCCAGAAATAGAACTCCCTGTGCAGTCCCTCATTGAAGTTCGCTTTGCGCCGCTCTCCGATGATGTAGTTCTCCCACAGCGCACCGACATCCTGCCGAATGGCCAGCGGTGAGAAAGCCCCGATAATGGCATTGCGAATGCCGTTGTCGTAGAAGTACCACTTGCCAGCTTTTGTAACCTCCTTGCGTAGGTTACGCGAATAAGCCCCCAGACGATAGATAACGAAGACCTTTTCCAATAGGTCGAGGTATTTTTCAACGGTCGTCTTGCTCATGCCGAGTTGTTTACCTAACTCTTCGTAAGAAACTTCGCTGCCCAACTGAAAAGCTATCAATCGCAGTAGATCGCGCATCTTGCTCGAATTTTTTAAGCCGTCAATTGCTAAGATATCTTTAAGCAGGTATGCACCGACAATATCACGTAGGTAGTCTGTTTTACGTTCATAGTTCTCCATCATTACTACTTCGGGATAGGAACCGTAAATCAAGCGCGCTTCGAGGTTCTGGCGGGTTTCAAGTGCCGTTTCCGTCTGTGCGATTTCCCGTTGCGAGAATGGTGTAAGGAGAAATTGCGTACTGCGGCCGACCAACGGTTCACCAGTCTTATTCAGCAAATCGAATGACGAAGAACCACTTGCCAAGACACTTATTCCCGGTATTTCATCAACTATCAACTTCAGAATACTACCGATTTGTGGTATGTTCTGTGCCTCATCAATAGCCAGCAAATCAATACCATCCAATAAATGCCGATAATTGGCTATTGAGCGATTCTCCAATAGTGCTAATGTGTCGTAGTCTTCGCCGTTGAGCATCATCGTCCTACCTGAATAGTTGTCCACAATTTTACGCATCATTACCGTTTTACCAACACGGCGAGCACCAAAAATCAGTACTGCTTTATTGGGCGCGATTCGTGCTGTAATCTTCTCTTGAAGTATTCTATTTACTGTTTCCATACCTTATAAAATATAATGCAAAGATAATCATATTTTTTTAATTGGCGAATTTTACAAAAAAAACGGGCTATTAAATGGCGATTTTTACAACCACAATCTTATGGAAGTTGTTTCATTGTTTTTAGTAATGATATATGTTCATACTATGATGACTCAATAATTTACCAGACATACGTTTCTGAAATTTGTCCTTATAGGAATGAAAAACTCACATATATTGTGCTAATTAATATATAATTAAATGAAAATAAAAAGACAGGATACGAGTATTCCTGTCTTCTCATATGTAATGGATATTTTTTTATTTTCTCATCCGCTCCAACTCCTCATCACGCAACATTCTCTCGTTCAGTTTTTCCTGCATCCTGTCAATGAAATAGGTGCGGCTTTCGTTCTTCCGGCGTTTGATATCAGTGTAGAAGCGGTAGCAGTCTTTAGAATCAACCCCGAATATCTTATAGAGAAGTGGGGCGAGCTGTTTGAGCGGCATATTGCCGTTGTTGATGCAGCCCATCACGTCTATGCCGTAGATAAGTTCCACGAGGTCGATGGCATTGCCCGTCCATTGAAGAAGGCTGGCGGTGGTTTCTGTTGCGTTGTTGGCGGATATTAGTGGTGGCACTTGGGGCGTGGCAAGGAATTTCTGCATCTTTCTTACGAAAGACAGAGCCTTGCTGACGTAGGCGGCAATCTCTCTTTTTTCTTCTGACAGATTACGTACGGGATGGTGCTGCAACTCGATTTCGATGTAGGCAAGCGCGATGACGGTAAGGTTCATGTCCATGCCGCCGTTGCACAGTTCGATCACTTGGGTGGCGAAAGCCGTGTATGCCGTTTCCATATTGCAGTCGCCGGCTTCGTTTATCAGGCGGAAAAAGTCGGTTTCCGCCAGCAAGAAATAATTCATGGTTCTGTCAATTTTGAAAATTACACTTTGTTTTCTGCGTGCGCACATGAATATAATTGGCAAAAAACGCGGCAGAAAATAAAAAATCCAACACTCAATTTTACAAAGTGCTGGATTTCAGAGGTATAAAATTCAGTATTTTTTCACAAGGACAAATTATCTCCGACTTAAATTGTTTGTAATCGGAACATTTATTCTATTCCTGAAAATAGAAATGTATGCTTGCCGCACATTTTGGCTATCTTGCTTTTTTATCAAGGATATAGATAATGCGACATACACCGTTGGGATAGCTTTTCAAAGAGGAAAGCGTCCAGTGTTGCTCTGGCAGAGCCGACTTAAAAAAATGTCGTCCGCTTCCGGATATGAAAGGAACGGTGTATAGTATGATTTCATCCACAGCGTGCATCCGCAGCAGTCCGTTTATATAGTCTGCCGTGTCCGGTGTGGCTTCCGCGAGGTAACGGATGTTTGTGCAGTCTTTTCTCCATTCGTGCAGCATTGAAATGGAATAGTCCGGTGTCACACGGTAAAAGGCTTTCTTCCTGATTTCATCAAGACCGCAACGGTCAAGGCACAAATCCTGATGTGCTTTATCATATAACTCTGAAGAAAGACATCCGTCCATCGTCAGTACGGCGAGAATCTGAACTTTACCCATAATCGTTTCCTTTCGTTAGGCAAGGGTAAAAAAGTAGCGTGCAATTCACACTACCTTCAAGCGATGGCTCTGGTAAAGCCTTTACGGAGAGTACGTGAATGCACGCTATGCGTAAGCATAGCATAAGCATCACGCAATCGTCTCCGTAGTTCCAATTTACCAGATTTTCGCTTGAAACGCCTTGCGGTCTTATCCTATATGTTGGCGGCGAAAAGCTCCTGCCAATCGCCGTTTTTCTCAAATGTTATGCAAAGATAGCCAAATTCAGTGAATTACGGGCTATGATTGCTTGAATTTATATTTAAGTCCATACTCTTCAAGTTTGCTGTATAGTGTTGTCCTGCCTATGCCGAGCAGTTCTGCGGCGACACTCCGGTTGCCGTTTGCCTGTTTCAACGCACGCAATATCCGCTCCTTATCCTCCGCGTCATTGCGCAAGGCGAAGCTGACAGTAGAGGTCGGTTTCGTCACGGCAAGTTCCAGATGCTCTTTCATGACAACACCTTCCTGCGCCTGCAATACAGCACCCATAACTTTCTGCCGAAGTTCCCGCACGTTGCCCGGCCATGCGTGTGTCAGCAACGCTTTACGTGCTTCGGAACTGAACCCGCTCACGCTACACTCCAGCTCTCTGTTTGCCATATCACGGAAGAACTCTGCCAGCGGCATAATGTCTTCTTGACAGTCACGCAACGGAGGAACGGTTATCCCGAAGTCGTGCAGGCGGTACAGAAGATCCTGCCGAAAACGCTTTTCATTCACCGATACCTCCAAATCTTCATTGGTAGCAGCGATGATGCGGACATTGAAATTCCGGTCTGCCTTGTCTCCGACCGGGCGATACCGCCTCTCCTATATGGCACGGAGCAACATCTGTTGGGTTTCCAACGCGAGGTTTCCTACCTCGTCCAGAAACAACGTGCCGCCTTCCGCCTCATGGAAATATCCTTTCTTGGCATTGTCCGCACCTGTAAATGCACCTTTGACGTGTCCGAAGAAAGCCGACGGTGCAAGCTCTTTGGAGAGTGAACCGCAGTCCACCGCCACAAATGGCTTGCCTGCACGTTTGCTCTTGTCATGCAACAGGTGGGCAATATGCTCCTTGCCCGTGCCGTTCTCACCAAATATCATCACGCTCATATCGGTGGCGGCTACCAGCCTTATGCGGTGCATGATTTTCTGAAAGGCGGAACCTTCACGGGCGAATATAGGCATACGGCGTTGTCCTGCCTGACGTTCTTTCAGTATGGAACGGATCAGGGGGACAAGTTTATCCTCCACAAGCTGTTTGGGAATATAGTCTATCGAGCCGAGTTTCATGCTTTCCACGGCGGTATTAACTTCGGCGTAGTCGGTCATAATGATGAAGGGCTGCATCTTTCCCTCCTTTCGCATCCAGCACAAAAGGTCTATGCCACTGCCGTCAGGCAGACGCAGGTCGGCAACCACGATATCATTATCTGTTGCCTGTTGCAGATGTTTCTTCGCGGTTGAGAGGTGGTAAGCCTTCATATTGCGGTAGCCCTCCCGTGACAGCATATTGCAGACATATTCGCAATACACGATGTTGTCTTCCACCACAATTATTTTTGTCTTATTCATCTTCGTATTTTCTCCTTTCCTCTTCTGCCAACCGTATTATTTCCACTCCCTTATCCAGCACGGCAGTCACGGCATGGCTTAACGCTTCACCATCCGGGAGAGCATCGCCACGAAGCAATCCGTAAAGTACATTCAGCGGTTGGTCGGCACGGAGCACCTCCCACGAACTGCGCAGGTGGTGGATCAGGGAATCCAGCTTTTGCAGGTCTTTTTCTTTTGCTGCATCCCGTACCGCCTGCATTTCCTTTTCTGTTTCAGTTATCAACTTTTCCAGCATGACGGCTTCATTGCCATAGGACAATAAGGCGGAAAAGTCCGGTTTCCCGTCCGGTGTCGCTTTTATGGCACACCTGTCGGAAACCTCCATCAGTTCCGATATGGAGAACGGTTTGAACAGGCATCCGGCAAAGCCTTTTGCCAATAGTTCCCCTTTGTTACAACTGCCCGAAGCGGTTGCCACAACCACCGGGATTGTTGGTGAATTGCCCACGTTGGACGAACGCAACAGTTCCAGCAATTCGAAACCGTTTATATCGGGCATATTCAAGTCTGTCAGCAACAGGCTGTATTCTTTCTGGCGTATCATTTCCATCAGTGCCGCAGCATCGGTGCAAGTGTCGCAGTGTATTCCTTCTTGGGAATACATCTCTTTCAGCATCAGAAGTAATACCTCATCATTGTCAATGGCGACAACATCATGGAATTTATTGTTATGATAAACAGGTGTATTGCTTGTATATCCAAGCTGTTCTTCAGCTTCCTGCATAGAAATTTCAACTGTGAAACGACTGCCTTTCCCTTTCTTGCTGTCTAAACGGATTGTTCCGCCAAGCATCGACACAATATTACGCATTATGGCAAGCCCAAGCCCGAAACCCTCCTTTGCGGCGGCATTTGATAGACGTTCAAACGCACCGAACGCTTGTTTCTGTTCCTCTTCTGTCATGCCTGTACCTGTATCTTCAACGACCAGTGTCAGAACTCCATTATCATATTCAGTAATCAAAGAAACACCGCCTTCTTCTGTGAACTTGACAGCGTTTGACAGCAGGTTATTCCCGATTTGTATTATTCGCTCTTTGTCGGTCAATACAATGGCATCGTGTCCAGTCTTCACGGACAAGGACAGCCCTTTGTTCACGGCAACAGGCATGAACTCCGTTTCAAGTGTGTGCGTGATTGCTGAAATCCGGCAGGGTGACAGACGGGGCTGTTCCTTGCCGTTGTCCAGGCGGAAGAAGTCAAGCAAAGTGTTAAGCATATCCCGCATACGGTCGGAGGATTGCAGTATGTTTTGGATATACTGCCCGGACTTATCCTCACACTGTTCTTTCCGTATCAGTCCGGCATAGCCTGTTATTGCTGTCAGCGGTGTGCGCAGTTCATGGGTGATAGTATGTACCGCCTTCTTCCTTGACGTTATCAGTGCCTCGTTCCGTTGTACGGATTGTTCCAGTTGCCTTATCAAATCAGTTGTCTTGTGCTTGTATTGTTTAATGCTTTTTGCATCACGATGTATGATGATGTAGGAAATTAACAACAATAGAAGAACGAATCCCATTAAACCGCCTACTTGCATAAATGACTTTTCACGCATGGCAACTATTTCGTTTTCCCGGCTTTGCAGTTCGGTTTGTACCTTTTCTTCTATTTGGCAAATCAATTCTTGCAGTTGTCTGTTAAGTTCTGCATTACGAGCTGCAAGGCTGTCGGCTTGTTCCGACAATTGGCGATCCTGCACTTTCTGTTCGCTGATTACGTTTCTATTGACCGAATGAAGGATAGTGGTTGATACTGCTGGAGTTACTTCCTTTTTTTTGCCGAATATGCCTAAGAAACCTTTTCGTTTTGGCTTTTTGGACTGTTCCTGCACACTTTTCTGTACAATAACCGGAATTTGATTGGCTATCTTCTTGTTAATAGATTGTTGTTCATCCATTAACCGGACTATCTGGAACATCTGTCGTTCCTTATCCTCTAAAAGACTGCGCACACTATCGATGCGCTCTGCTGGATAGGTGGCCTTGAAACGGCAGAGCATACTGTCCATTGCCATACGCCGTGCATGGTAATGCTCGATATCTTTATCGTTCCATTCCAGTATTGTTTCACCCAATAGAGAAAATTTTATCATTTGAATATTGATATTGTTTATTTCTTTTCGGAGCTCGTCTATTTTTTTATTGCCAAGTTCTAATGCTTCTATCTCCTGCCATTCATAGAGGCTATTATATGCCATACATCCGATAAGAATGGAGATAAGTATATATCCCAACCGTATTGCCTTATAGAAATTTCCTGACCGCTCCATTATTTTAATGACATTGATTTTTGGAACATGAATAAAAGTTTATCTTTTTCGTTCATGCGGATATTATCAGAATAACCGTCTTTTGTTATTTGATACCCACATGGCTTAACCATAAAAATGCCTAAGCCCTTAGTGTACGAACTTACTTCTGAGGCATAGTCTTTACTTGTATTTAATGGAACTTTCCCTTTAATATGACACCACTCATTATTACAACTGATGTCTTCAATCTCAGACATCAGTTTTTGCAAATCTGTAATAGCTTTGGAACTCGCTACTTGGGGTATCTGCAACTCAAAACAGAGCATCGGTTCGAGAATGTCCACACCTGACTGTTGCAAAGCCAGCCTGAAGACATAAGGGGTCAGCTGTCTGAAATCAGCAGGTGTACTTACCGGGCTATAATACTCGGCTTGAGTAAAAGTTACTTTCAGATCTGTCACTTCCCATCCATGTAAACCAGATTGGCAAGACATACGAATCCCTTCAAAAACGGCATTTTGAAAAGAATGGTTCAGATAACCATAGGAGATGTCACTTTCGATTTGCAACCCTGCCCCTAACGGTAAGGGTTCAAGAGTCAGCCCTATTGTGGCCCAGTAAGGGTTGGGTGGTACTTCGATCTGAATAATCTTATTGACCTTTTTTATAGGTCGTTCTTTGTAGATAGTCTTGATCTCATCAAAATGGACCTTTACGGAAAATCGTTCTTCCAGCAATGTCTGTATGATTTCCTTTTGGGTCAAACCATATAACGAGATTTCCAATTCATCACTATATGAGTTTATGGAAAAGGACAAAGACGGGTCTTCAATCCACAATGTATTCAGAGCGGATATCACCTTGCTTCTCTCTTCGGGCTTATTTGGCCGGACGGAGGATTTGAGAGCGGGATGCTGATGAGATAATCCTTGAATCAAACAAGGTTTAGCACCTAAATAATCTCCGATTCGAAAATCTTCTATATCTTCTACAATCGCGATATCATTGGCACCCACTTCATCAACATTTATCTCTCTGCCCTGATAAATAGTCTTTAGATTTTTAATCTTGATGAATTTTTCCGAATCGTTGATTCTTACAACGTCTCGAAGTCTCAGACTTCCGTCAATTATTTTAAGAAAACTTCTTTTATGCCCTTTGGGGTCATGCTCTATCTTATAGAGATAAGCTGAAAGTCTGTTTGAGACTGATGCCGGAGGAAGTATAAAAGAAGAAATGGCGTCCAACAACTCATTGATACCGATATTGAACATTGCTGATCCATGTAGCACCGGATAGACTTTGGCTTTTGCCACAAGAGCGATTATCGTATTCCAATAATCAGCCGGTGAAATTTCGCTATCCGCCAAATATCGTTCTAATATATCGTCGTCATGGTTGCATACAAATTCTTTGTATTCTTCCTTTATATATGTTTGGGAGCAAACCGGATAAACCGATCCATCGACAACAGTTTGCATAAACAGGACATCTTGCGACAGATTTGTTTTTATATCCATATACAAACGCTCCAAATTCACACCGGCACGGTCAATCTTATTGATAAATATAATTGTCGGGATTTGCAGCTTTTGTAAAGTACTGAACAGCAACTTTGTCTGCGCTTGTATGCCTTCCTTTGCGGATAAGATGAGGACTGCTCCATCAAGCATTTTGAATGTCCGCTCCACTTCCGCAATAAAATCCATGTGTCCCGGAGTGTCAATGATATTGCATTTCACTCCATTCCAGATAATAGATGTCGTAGAAGCCCGGACAGTAATTCCTCTACGTTTCTCTATATCCATAGAGTCCGTTATGGTGTCACCATTATCCACACGGCCGCACTTTTCCGTTGCTCCACTGGCAAACAGCAGATTCTCGGTTACGGAAGTTTTTCCTGCATCAATGTGAGCAAGAATTCCTAAATTTATAATATTCATTTGGATTAAGCAATAATATACTACAGTAGATGCATTGTCGAAACGCACCTTTTAATACCTCCTCGTAGCATATGAGAACTACAGGATTACTAACTCGTATTAATATGTATATTATTACTGCCGCATAACGATTACAAAATTACACAAAAAAATATATCTAACAAAAGTGGGAGGATTTTTTAACTTTTTACCATAGACATTTTATTAGGGAAGCGTAGGTTCAACTGGCAAGTACAAATAAGTAGAAATGTTTGAACAACACCGTTTTAGGAAGTTGAAAAATCAAGTTTCTCTCTCGGTATAGCGTTTATTTTGGCCAATATCTTCTTTAGTTTAGCATTTGTGTATTTCCCATTCGTGTTCTATTTAGCTCCTTATTATGAGTATGTAGCAAGTTACTTATCAAATTCAGCCTCTTTGAGGGTCAAATATGGTTTTGCAAATGGTGACTGACAAGACATAAACAAGGTCAGCAGGAATTTTTTACATAAATGGACATGAATGTATATAACCTAAAATAAGAATAAATTTTAATAAGGGCTGCCCAAAAAGAAAAAAATGCAGTTGCCATCCTATAGATACTTGCAGAAAGGATAAAATTTACTTTTAGACCTTTTGGGATAGCCCTTATTAATACTTCAGATAAAATTCCTTAGGTTATATTTTCAATCCTTTGGACCGGGTTTCCTCCTTGGCATACAGTCCCGGACGCCCGATTATGACATGGTTGGCAACGATACTATCCGCCGGACTGCGTATCTGCGGCGGTGCATTTTCGGGATATTGCGCCTGCCTGTTCCTCACATCTTCCGCTTCCGGCTTGAGCTGTTGCCCTTCATTCTCCTTTTCTGCGACTTCGGGCGTGGGTGGCGCAAGCTCCAGCTGAATTTTTCGGTCAAGGGCGGCAAGTTCGGACTTCAACTGCTTCAGCTCGTCCTCCTTCTTCCACACCTTACCCGCTATCTCCTGTAACTGCGGTATCTCCATCTCCAGCACCTCGTTCTTCGCCTTGTACTGGTCGATGATGGAGGGTATCCTCTCCATCGCGTTGAGGAAGTTGCGGGCGGCGGCCAACGGGTCAGCCATCGCCAGATGCCCGTTGTTGTAGGTGTACTTGTAGTTCCCCTCGACCACGAAGCGGTTGTCGGTGAACTCCAATCCCTCTTTGAGTATCCTTTCGCTCACCACCTTTATCGGAAAACCGTAAAGTTCACCGACCTGCGTGTACAACCCTCCGGTCGTGGCATTCTTGGCTATCTCCTGCAAACGCTTTCCGATGACCTTCTCATCGGCGGAATCCACTCCGTCCACCTTTATTATATTAAGGCGGTTGCCCTCCTTGTCGGTCTGCACCACCGACAGGAAGCGGTTCCAGTCCTCCGTCATGGCATCTATGAAAGCCGTGTTGTTGCGCAACTCGCCGGTCTTTGACTCCAGCTTGAACTCCGAATCACGCTTGCCCTTGTTGAACGACTTGCGTTCCCCTTCGAGCGATGCGATCCGCTTTTCCAGTTTCGCCTTGTCCAACAGGTCGGTATTGCCGGAGAGCAACGCCATGTATTCCGAGAAATTCATGCCCGATTTTTCGTCCATTGCCCCCTCGTCGATGGTACGCGCACCCATCGCACCGCTTTTGAGCTGGCTTATGAAAGTCTGCTTGCAGTGCAGGAGGTTGAACTTGTAGCTGTCCAGTGACTTCTCCACCGCGTAGATGATTACATCCACGTTGTTCCCGGCGAAATGTTTGGCAATCTCATTACCTGCCCTAACTCCGCGTCCGTCACGCTGTTGCAAGTCGGACGGTCGCCACGGCGTATCGAGATGATGGATAGCCACACACCGTTTCTGGGCGTTCACACCCGTTCCGAGCATAGAGGTAGAGCCGAACAGCACACGCACCGTCCCGGCGTTCATGGCGTCTATCACCGCCTTCCGCGCCTTGTCGGTCTTGCACTCCTGAATGAAGCGCACCTCGCTTGGCGGTATACCGTAGTCCTCCGTCAGTTTGCGCTTGATTTCCGAATAGACGTTCCACCCGTCGCCCGGCTGGTATGTCCCCAAATCAGAGAAAACGAACTGCGTGCCTTTCTGGGCGTCGTATTTTTGATAATACTCCGCGATCATCTTGGCACAGTGACTCGCTTTGTTGTCGGGATGATCTTCGTAATTCGGGTCTATCATGCGCATGTCGAGTGCCATTTTCCGGGCATAGTCCGTGGCGATGAGCATCTTCGCCTTTTCTTCCGTTTCCGAAAGCGGCAGCCTGCCCAACAAGGTGGCATCGCCCGTCTTGGCGAACTGCATCAGTTTCTGTATGAAGTCCTCCTGTTCCGGCGTGGGCGGTATATGGTGCAGTATCTCGTTCTTGGCAGGACGGTCAACGCCCACATCCTCCGCCGTGCGGTAGTCCGTGATTTCATTATAGAAGGCGGCAAGCTCCGGCACTTTGATGAAGTAGCGGAAACGCTCCTTCTGGACCACATTGTTCGTCACGTTAAATTCAAAATCCGTCGTCTTCTTGGCAAATATCGCCGCCCAAGCGTCGAAACACCTTATGTCCTGCCGTTCCAGCTCCTTCGGGCGCAGGTACTTGAACAGCAGGTACAATTCAGTCAGTGAGTTGCTGATAGTCGTGCCGGAGAGGAAGGTCGCACCCAAGTCTTTTCCTGTGCGCTCCTGTATGGTGCGTATGGCAAAGAGCATGTTAAGTGCCTTCTGGCTTCCCTCGCTGTTTCCCAATCCCGCCACACGGTCGTGGCGCGTGTTGAAAGTCAGATTCTTGAACTGGTGGCTCTCATCTATGAAGATGTGGTCGATGCCCATCTGCTTGAAATCCACCACGTCGTCCGTGCGTGACTTTATGGCGTGTTCCACCTTCTCCAGCTTCGCTTCAAGGTTGTGCTTGCGCTTCTCCAATCCTTTCAGCATCGCCCGCGACACGTTCTTTCCCTGCTGCCGTAGCACTTCGAGGTTTTCCTCCACCGTGTCAAGCTCTGCTTGCAGGATGCGCTGCTGCAATTCCGGCGACTGCGGTATCTTGCCGAACTGGTCGTGCGACATGATGACGCAATCGTAGTCGTTGTTCTTTATATTATTGAAGAAGCGCACACGGTTGGCGGTCGAAAAGTCCTTCTCCGAAGCGTACAGAATACGTGCGTTGGGATATGCCGCCTGATAGGTGGCTGCAATCTCCGCAACGTTGGCTTTCAGCCCGATAATCATCGGCTTGTGTGCCAAATTCAGACGCTTCATCTCATGCGCGGCGATGCACATTATCAGCGTCTTACCGGTTCCCACCTCGTGGTCGCAAATTCCGCCGCCGTTCTGTTTCAACATCCAGACGCAATCCATCTGTGAGGGATAGACGCTCTTGATACCCCGGCTTGCCAGCCCTTTCAGGTTGAGGTCGGGAAAGGTCTGATGGGAGCCGTCGTAGCGCGGGCGCACGAAACAGTTGAACTTGCGGTTATACATCGTCACAAGCCGCTCCTTGAACTGCGGCGACTGCTCTTCGAGCCATTCGGAGAAGCCGTTTCGTATCTCGTCAATCTTGGCGTTGGCGAGTTGTATTCCCTCGCTGTCGCGCATCTTGATGTCGTTGCCATGCTCGTCCTTGCCGATGGACTTCATCATGTCAGGGCAGGTGTTGTGCAGGGCGTGTTTTAGGAGGTGCATACCGTCATAGTTCCGGTAATACCCCTTCACCAGAAACTCGTCCGTGATTTTCATGGTGCGGTAGCCGCACACCACCGAAAACTCGTCCATGCTTGCGGAATAGGCGATTTTCACCTCCGTGTCGAACAGCCGGCTCATGTAGGCGGCATAGACACCCGTCGGAATCCAGCGTTCCCCGAAATTGAAGTCCAGATCCTCGAAGGCGATGCGCTGCGGCTCGGCATCTTTCAGAGCCTCCAACGCCTGCTTCACCTCCGGCATACGCTCATTTTCGGGATTGTCACCCATCCATGCCTCTATGCGTTCCGCTTTCTCTATGACATTTCCGGCGATGAAACGGTCTTTGATTTCGTAACCGGTCACGAGCGGATTGTAGTAGATGCGCCCTTGCAGGGCAGTGAGCAAATCCTCCGCCGTGCTGTCGGTTATCTCCCGCATATAGTCGAGATTGACCGTACCATATTTGTTGAGCGACGCAGACAGGGCTTCTTCGGGAGAGCCTACGTTGGCATGGCTCTCCACCGCGAAGGAAACAGGATGCTCGAAGATGTCCGCCTTGACGAACTTTCCGTTTTCCATCCGTTCCAGCGAAAGGATGTCGCGCCCGCCCGCATCCATCATCACTAACTTCACGTTCTGCTTGGCGTTGAGGTTGCCGTAGCGCATGACAAACTCATCGTAACAGGTATTCAGATGCTCTCGCCACGGAACATTTGCCTCGCGCCGGAGCGATTCATAACGGTACAGACGCTCGTAGGCGTCACGCAGCGACACATACAACAACGCCTTTTCCTTCTGGTATCCTTTCAGGTCGAGCGGCTGGAATGTCGCCCCGTATGGCGTGATGTCTTTCAGGTAGCCGATGTTATGACGCCCCCGGTCAGCCACCAGCGACCCTTCGCGCAGGTGCATCTCCGGCGTGCGGTGGTAGGCACGCGGAGAAAGGTCCACGACTTCCTCCTTCGGCTTTTCCGCTTCGATGTCGGGGAAAAGGAAAGTCCCCACCGCTTCCGATGGGGTATCTGTAACGGCAGGTGCGGCGACTGCCTCCGGCTGTGTTTCCTCCTGTCGTGGCTGCTCACGGGAAGTTTCCGGCACGGCTTTCACTTCCGTCTTTTCCGCCACTTGTTTCTCGTTATGCTGCCTTGCCAGTTCCCGAAGTTCTTTCCTACGCTCCGGCGTCAAACCCATCATCATTTCATAGAAACCGTTGATGGGAGGATTGGTATCCCAGTCCAGTGTGGCATAGATGTCGTCCGGGTCGGCAGGCTTGGCGGTGTTCTCCGCTTTCACCTCCTTATTCTCCATTGCGGGTTTTGCAGTTGGAGCTGTCGGTGTAACCGTGACTTTCGGTTTGGGCGGAGTGGACTTTGCCGTAACTGCCTTTTTCACCGTCTTTTTCTTTTTGGAGGTTTTCGGTTGGCTGACCTCTTCCGTCATCCCCCAGAGGTCAAGCAGGGTGAGCTGCACGCCTGCGGAATATTGCGGGCGCGGTTCTATCTCCGGCTTTTCATCTGCGGGTTGCGGCTTTTCTGTCGGAGTTTCCACCGTCTGCGCCGAGGATACTGTTTCCAATTTTATGGCAGGACGCTCTACTTTATTTTGAACGGCAACTTTTTCTTCCGTTCCTGCCTGCCGGATTGAACCCGAATACAAGCGCATGGCAAGCCTGTAATGGAAATCCTCGTCGAGCATACGGCGCAAATCCCCGGCGATGCCTGCTGCCTTGCCCTCGTGCAGATAAACCATAGCGGGCTTCCCGTAGGGGTCTGTGTCAAGTTTCGCCATCGTATGCACGATGCGTTCCGGGTGGTGGATGAAATAGGCGTTGTCGGTCAGGGCGGTTTTCGTGTCCGTCTGTATCACGGTCATCAGCCGCTCGTCCTGCGACATTTCCTTCTTGCTGAGGTTCTTTTGCAGGACAATCAGGTCACTGCCCACCTCCGTGCCCGCGTTGTCCGTGAACAGGTTGTTGGGCAGGCGTATCGCGGATACCAGATTGGCCTGACTGAACAGCTCGTTACGCACGGAGGTCTTGGTGCTATTCAATACCCCTTGCGAGGTGATGAACGCCACGATACCGCCGTCACGCACGGCATCCAGTCCTTTGAGAAAGAAATAGTTGTGGATGGTTTTCTGGGCGGAGCGTCTGCCGAAAGAGTCGCTCCGCTGAAACTCCGCGTCGAACACGGCAATGTCACCGAACGGAATGTTGGACACCGCCAAGTCGAAATAATTGTTGAACGGTCTTTCGATTTTCTCAAAACCGCAGGTGCGCATTTTCTGGTCGGGATAGAGATGCCTCAAGATTGTACCCGTGAGCAGATCCTTCTCGAAAGCCATCACATCCGCATTGGGGCTGTGCCGCAGCATGGAATCCACGAACACGCCGACACCTGCCGACGGTTCGAGCATACGGGCGGGGCGGACGCTGTAATCTGCCAGCACGTCCGCGATGGTGTCGGTTATCTCTTTGGGGGTGTAGAAAGCGGTCAGCACGGACGCTTTCAGCGAATCCACAAACCGCTTGTACTCTGTTTCGTCCTTGCTGTTCTCACGGATAAGCCTGTGCAGCTCCACCGTCGGGGCGAACAGTTCGAGGTCGGATTTCGCCCACCGGACGGCATCCGTCAGTTCCTTTGCAGGGTTGAGGATACATTTCAGACCGCCGAAACCGCAGTACCTTTGAAGTATGGCACGCTCTTCGGTTGTCGCTGTCCTATTTTCCCTGTCAAGGATGAATGCCGTCCGTATCGCCTCGATGTTGTCCCGCAGTTTCTGTTTGCGGTTAAACGCCATATTCGTCTAAGTAAAGGACGGTTGCTCCCGTCAGCTCCGTGTAGAGCAGGTCGTAATCGGAAGACAGGGCGAAATTGTCATCCGAGAGGTCATAGACGGAGAACACGTTGCCGACAAGCGGCAGCAGTTTCAGGACAAAGGCTTCACGCTTCTCTTCCGGCACTTCATCGGCAAACTCGTTTTCCACGACTTCGCGGAGGATGGCGTAACGGGAATAATGCAGCCCGCGCAGCAGCGTGTCCATCGCCAGTTCCTGCGCACCATCGGCGGGATAGCCTTCAAGCCGTGCCCTCTCATACGTTTCGGCGGCACGGTCGGCCCGTTCCCGTATGAAAGCGGTGTCGTCAGCCTGTTCAAACTTGTTCGTGCGGAGATAGTCCAGCAGGTACAGACCGTAATAGGAAAAGTCGGTCTGACCCTCGTTTTTCTTCTTGTTGTTCATTACTTTGGATTTAGCGGATTGATAATTAACGGGATAATCGGTTGGAAAAAGGAAGAAAAAGGCACTCGGTATCCCTCCGAGTGCCACCACTAAATCCAAAGTATGAGTGTAATCCGGTATCGAAGAACAATTCATTACTCTGAACAAGTGGCAAAGTTAATACTATTTCTTCCGTCCTGAAAATTTCTTGTCCTTTTTAGCCTCCGGGAACACAAAAGTCGTGTTATATTCCCCGTCAAAGGCGACAACAGCATCGAAACTCTTGCCCTGTTTGCTCTTGAACCCTTTGAGCAGCTTGGTATGCCCTTCGGTGAGCAGGTCTTTGATTTCATCGTCGGACAGGGTGCGTCCCGCTTTCAGCCGGAACACGGGCAGTCCGCACTCCGTGTTGTCGCAGCGTACCACCTTGCCGTAGAACCGCATCCTGCCCGTGCCACACTTGGGACACGCGCAGCCGGAGTCACGGCTGCCGAAGAGCTTGTCGCACGAGATCAGTTCGGAGGTTATCTCACGTGTGTACGCCTCTATCTCCTTGCGGAAGGTGTCGTCGGACAGTTCCCCGCGCTCGATACGCGCCAGCTCCTTTTCCCATTCGCCCGTCATGGCAACATCGGCGATGCGCATCGTCTTGACGACGGAATTGAGGGCAAGTCCTTTTTCGGTGGGAACAAGCGACTTCTTGCAGCGTTCCATGTAACCGCGCTTGAAAAGCGTTTCGATGATGGAGGCGCGTGTGGCGGGAGTACCGATGCCACAGTCCTTCATCGCCTGCCGCAGTGCGTCGTCCTCAATTTCCTTGCCCGCCGTTTCCATTGCCGAGAGCAGGGTGGCTTCGGTATGCAGCGGCTTGGGTTTGGTCTTTCCTTCGGTAATGGACGAGCCTTTCGGTGTCAGCGTGTCGCCTTCCTGCCAGCCGGGGATGGTAATTTCCTCTTTTTCCTCGCCATAGACGGCACGCCATCCGGTTTGCTTCACGACGCTGCCTTTTACGGTAAACTCCACTCCGGCACATTCCGCCGTGACAGTGGTCACATCCTTGACGCATTTCTCAGAGAATGCCTCGACCATGCGCCCGGCAATCATCTGATAGATGGTATTGTCCTCTTTGGAGAGGAAGAGCGGTTTCTCACCCGTGACGAGCAGGGCATGGTGGTCTGTCACCTTGCCGTCGTCCACGCTGCGGCGTGTCGGGGCGGCTTTTGCCCGCACCTTGTCTTTCCATTCGGGCTGTGTGCCGATGAAAGCGAGCAGTTTGGGAATTTCGGCAAACACGTCTTCGGGGATGTAGCGGCTTCCCGTTCTCGGATAGGTTATCAACTTCTTTTCGTAGAGTTTCTGCGCGATTTCAAGCGTCTGTTCCGCCGTGAAGCCGTGCTTGGCGTTGGCTTCTTTCTGGAGCGTGGTCAGGTCGTAGAGCAAGGGAGTTTCCTCCGTCTTCTCCTTGCGCTCGGCTTTCGTGACAGTGGCGCAACCTGCCGCCTTTACCTTATTATATAGTTCCATCGCCGGTTCTTTCTCTTTCCATTTCTCGGAGGATGAGAATTTCACGACTTCGCCGTCGCAACCGTCCGTTGCGATATGGAGCTGCCAGAATGCTTCGGACGTAAAGCGGCGGTTCTCCCAGTAGCGTTCACATACCATAGCCAACGTTGGTGTCTGCACCCGCCCCACGGAATACGTGCCGTGTCCGGCGGCGATGGATAACGCCTGTGTGCCGTTGATGCCCACGAGCCAGTCGGATTCGCTCCGCGCTTTGGCGGCGAGGTAGAGGTTGTCGTATTTGCTGCCGTCTTCGAGTTTCCGCAGTCCCTCGCGGATAGCTTTGTCGGTGAGAGAGCTGATCCACAGGCGCACGAAAGGAGTGGTGCAACCCGTATAGTGGTAGAGGTAGCGGAAGATAAGCTCTCCCTCGCGTCCGGCATCGGTCGCCACGATGATATGTTCGCTTGTGTCGAACAGTCTTTTGATGACTTTTATCTGCGACACCACGCCGCTGTCGGGCTTGTAACCTTTCTCCGTCCTGACCTGACGGGGGACGAGCGTGAATGTGTCGGGAATAATCGGGAGGTTGTCACGGACAAATCCGCGCACGCCGTAGCCGTCGGGCATGGCAAGCTGAACGAGGTGTCCGAATGCCCATGTCACGGCATAACCGCCTCCCTCGAAATATCCTTCCTCTCTCTTTGTCGCGCCCACGATGCGGGCGATTTCACGTGCCACGGAGGGCTTTTCTGCAATGATTGTCTTCATGTCTTCTTCTTTTTTGTTGATACTTTGGATTTTATTTTGGATTCAGTGGCGGACACGGGATTACATTTTCATGCCCTTGCCCGTTTTCTTCTGCGGCTTCTCCTGCTGCTGTTGCTGGCGGGCGTCCTTCGGGTTGGTCTGACCTTTCTGCAACGGCTCTCTCAGATTCTTTGTAGCCTCGTTGGTCTTGCCATCGTTGTTCACCGCCACCTGCGTGCGGCTCTCGTTGGACGGAGCAACCTGCTGTGCATTGTCAGGGTTCGTGTCGTAGCGGTACGGGCGTCCCTTCTCCGGGTTGAACTTGATATACATCGTGGCATGGAAGCCCTGCTTGTCGGTCACGTTCTCCAGCTTCACGGCTTTACCCGCCACATAGTCGGCTTTCTGCTGGTCGGTGAAGCTCACGCCGCTCCATTTGCTGATGGGGCGGATGCTGCCGTCCTCGTTCGTCCACGTGTTGCGGCGTTGCTCCTTCTTGGTCTGTGCGGCATTTTCCCCGCCCTGCGCCTGACTTTTCGATGTGTCGCCTTTGGTTTCCTGTGTCTGTGCGGTACGGGGCGACTTGCCGGTTCCCGGCACGAACTCCACGCCGCGCTGCTCCACGTTCACTTGCAGGGTGGTGACGAACTTTCTGCCGTCGTTGCGCTCGATGAGCTTGTCGCGTACGGGCAGTCCGGCGCGGAGCATGTCCCGCTCCTGCGTGGTGATTTCCGTCTTGCCGATGCGCTCCGGGATGCGCACCCTGCTTGCCGGAATGTCCGTGATTTCATTCGTCTTGCGGTCGATGCTGATGTAGGAGGGGATGATCTCGCCCGTTTCCCTGTCCACAATGTCCACGACCCTACCGAGATTGCCCGTTTCGCGGAGGTTCTTCCGGTCATTGTCGGAGAATTTGTGTTCCTTGTACTCATCCAGCTTCTGCTCCTTGCGGATGAAGTGCGGCACGAGGCTGATGTTTCCCTCACCGTCCTTCTTGAAGGAGAGGCGGGCGTCCAGCTCGAATGATTCGCCGCCGAAGGTCGGTTTGACCTTTACCAAGTCGGACTTGCCATAGTTGAGCATCTTCGTAAGGTCGCCGGACTTTTCAAGGTTGTCCCGCTTTACGCCCCATCTGTCCTCCAGCTCCTGCCAGTTGATTTTACTCTCGTCGATGGGCTGGTAGCCACGTTTGCCCTGCATCTGTTCGGATTTGTCCTGTTGCTGTTCTTTCCGTTGTTCCATGTTCTCCTGTTTTTGAGGTTCTTGTTTCTCTGTCTGTTGTGCTGCCATCTCTTCCTGCACCTTCTTCTCATAGTCGGAGGTGTCCACCTTGTGAGGGGCGAGCAGCTCCTTGTTCGCTTCGGGGTCTTTCAGCAGTTGCTTCATCACCTCTAAGAGATTTTCAGCTTGGTCTGCCG
Organism: Butyricimonas muris; assembly: GCF_046365375.1. Classification (NCBI taxonomy): domain Bacteria; kingdom Pseudomonadati; phylum Bacteroidota; class Bacteroidia; order Bacteroidales; family Odoribacteraceae; genus Butyricimonas; species Butyricimonas muris. Next base: position 258,739 of record NZ_JBKEIT010000010.1, read on the forward strand.
CAATGCGGTAGAAACCGAAGCGGCTGGGTTCCTTGCACTGCCGGAAGAAGTTCTTGAAGAAGTTGTCCAGCACGTCGCCATGTCGGTCGAATTGCAGGAAACTCTGCGCGTTCTCCGCTTTTGCGGGGGTGCGCTTGGGTGTGCCGTCCGCGTTCAGCCCGGCTACCACGCTGATCTCGCCTGTCTTCTCGTCACGGACTACCAGCACGTCCTTTTCGTCTTTTTTCTTTGCCATCTGAAAAATGTTTTAATGGGTTATTTATGAAAGAAATTATGGATACGAGCCTTGTAGAAGGCTATATCTTCCTTTTTGAAGTCCTTGATATGGTTGGAAAGGAATGTCAGCACGTCCTCCTCGCTGTAATAGGTCTTCTTGCCCAGCGTCTTGTAGGGCAATGCGCCTACGCTGCGGTAGCGTTGGAGGGTGCGTTTGCTTATCTGGAGCAACATGCACAAATCCTGATTGTCGAAAAGGCGGATGCTTTCCGTGATAGTGGGCTGTTTCCCCTCAGCCTTCATCGCCAGCAGCAGTTCGTCCTGACGGTCGAGCCGTTCCATCAGCTTCTGCATCCAGCCCTCGAAGTTGTTTCGTGTGAGCAGTTCCATGACCTATGTCCTCCTTCCTTTTGGTTTGCCGCCCGTGCGCAGCGTGTGGTTGTGGAACAGGGTGTCTATTGTCCCTTCCTCGTTCCTTACTGTGTTGTCCTCCAATAGCCGCAGTATCTCGGAAAGGCGGTAGCGGCAGCTTCCGCGTACCACCACATACTCGATACGGTGGTCGGTGCGCATACGCTGCATGGTGCGCTTGCTCACGTTGAGCATCTTCGCCGCCTGTGCCGTGTCAAGCAGCTTGTCTTCGGTTTCCCGCTTCCGTTTCTTCTCGTCCCTTGCCTCGCGGATGTACCCTGCGATGTTCGCAATCTGCGCCATCATCTCCTTGTAGGCGGAACTTTCCATTGTTATCACTTTCATGTTCAGTCCTTTCTTTTTGTTTCTGCGACAAAATTCGGCAATAAACAAAAGGGGCTTTAACAACTCACTACGTGACTCACGTAAGATTTTTGCGGAAGATGGCTCCGTAACCCGGTCAAACGGCGCAACAGGCAGCCTTTCAGCGGAAAACGATACGTCTTGTATGCCGTTTCGTTACCTTTGCGGCAAACTCTAAATGACATGAATATGGAAATAGTATCTATCGAGAAAAAGACTTTCGAGATGATGGTGGCGGCATTCGGCGCACTCTCGGAGAAGGTCGCCGCCCTGAGGCGCAAAAGCGACACGGGGCGCATGGAAAGATGGCTCACGGGCGAGGAGGTCTGCGGGCAGTTGAGAATAAGCCCGCGCACGTTGCAGACGCTGCGTGACAGGCGGCTTATCGGCTACTCGCAGATAAACCGCAGGTTCTATTACAAGCCAGAGGAGGTGAAGCGGCTGATACCGCTTGTCGGCACGCTCTATCCGCACGGCAGATGATTTGATTTATTCACCCACTGAATCCGAAGTTATGATGAACGAGAACAACGATGTTTTTACGATGGAAGACGAGCCGATAGCCTCTGTGGTGCAGGATATGCGCAAAGGCTCGAAATGGCTGTCCGCATTTCTGGAAAGCTACCGTCCTCCGCTGGACGGGGAACGTTACCTGACGGACGGCGAGGTGTCGGAACTGCTCCGTGTGAGCCGGCGCACCTTGCAGGAATACCGCAACAACCGCGTGTTGCCCTTCATACTTTTGGGAGGGAAGGTGCTTTACCCGGAAACGGGGCTGCGCGGGGTACTGGAAGCGAACTACCGCAAGCCGCTGGAGTGAGGCGGTTTCATGAAAAAGTAAACGGGTGACACCTTTTGTGGTGCTACCCGTTTACTTGTCTTATGGGGTATGTGCAATCAGCAATACCCGGCTTTTCCGTTCTGTATGAACATCACGTATGTCTGCCGTTTCTCTTGTGAGAGTGCCTTTCCCACCAGCCATGTGCGGAACAGGTGGGTGTTGTAGGTATTCACCCTGAAAGCGACCGGGATGATGATTTCAAGGGCGTACACGTCCGCGTGCAGCCCGTTTTCAAGCTGCATGTAGCGGCACACCTCGTAGTCGTTCAGCACGTCCGACTTGCGGACGGCTCTGATGGCGGCGTTCACTGCCGGGACGGTCGTATGGAACAATCCGGCTATTTCGGTGGCGGTCATCCACACGTCGTTACCGGTTACGCTGACTGCCTTGTCCTCGATGATGATTGTGTCACGTTTCATGGCTTTTCTTTTTAGATGGTGCAACCTGCAAATTCCTCGACGCCGTTCAATCTTGCGGCAAGGTTCTCCATGTCCTGATTGAGCTTCTCTTTGGTTATCTTTGCGTAAATCTGCGTCGTCTTTATGCTCTTGTGTCCGAGCATGGAGCTGACCGTTTCGATGGGAACACCGTTGGAGAGGAATATCGTCGTGGCTGCCGTGTGGCGGCTCTGATGCCACGTGATATGCTTGGTGATGCCGCAACGCTTGGCGACGGCACGGATACCGGCAAGGCACGTGTTATAATGCGGAACGGGAAATATCCTGCCGTCCCCGCACAGTCCCCGGTATTTGCCGATTATGCGGTTGGCGATGTCGAGCAGGCGGATGTTGGACACCACGCCCGTTTTCTGGCGGTTGATGTTTATCCACTCGTGTTCGTCGAAGTAGGTGCGGATATTCTCTTCCGTAAGGTTGCGCATATCCGCGAACGACAGCCCCGTGAAGGCGCAGAACAGGTAGAGGTCGCGGTACAATTCCTGTTTGGCGTTTTTCAGTTTCCCCTCCATCAGCAGGCGGATCTCATCTTTGGTCAGGAAACTGCGTGTTGTTTCCTCCTTCTTGATTTCATACTCGCGGAACGGGTCGCGCGTCAGCCACTCGTTGTTGATGGCGATGAATACCATCGTCCGTAACGGGCAGACGTACAGCCACACGGTATTGGTGCAGCAGTGCTTGTCCGTGCGCAGGAACATCTCGAAGTCGGAGATGAAAGCCGGGGTAAGCTCTTTTAGGGCGATGTCCTTCACATGGTAGCGGATGTCGAGGAACTCTTGCATGTGCTTGTAAACGGTGCGGTACTTCAGCAGCGTGCCTTTGGCTTTCATGCCTGCCTCCACCTGCTTCTCGTAGTCCTCGTTGTGCTGGCGGAACACCTGCATCAGCGTGTGGTAGCGGTGTTCCAGTCCGAGAAAGGCGTTCTTCACCTTCTCCGCCGTGACGAAGTTGTCACGCTCCATGATTTCCTGATAATGCCTGTTGATGCGTACCCGCATCTTGTCAAGCATACGGTTCGTTTCGAGTGCCGCCGTGCTTCTGCCCGTGACACGTCCACCTTTGGTGTCCCACAGTTTCGGATCGACAGTCAGTTTGCAGCTGAACTGTGTCTGGCTGCCGTCCACCGTGATGCGTCCCATGACGGGAACTGTCCCGTCCTTTTTCACTACCTGACGCTTGAGGTAGTAGATTACTGAAAATGTACTCTTCATTGTCCTTAATTTTTGGGTTTCAAAATTAGTTGGTGAAGAGTCCGGTGTTGGTACGCAAAACGGGGAGGAACGGCGCAATCTTTTTCCGTAACCTGATTTTTCGCATGAGTTATGGATAACTCACTATTCCTTAGAGCCTTGTTTCGCTATTCGTACCCGTTTGTCGCATTTTCGGGCATGGTTACGAACAAGTAACGTAGCGGCGTCAGGATTTGGCTTCGGCAGGGATTGTAATGGCTTCACGGATTATCGCCACTTCAACCAAAACCCTTGTAACTCAATTCTATCACTATATCTTTCCGCATTTCACTTTTTTGTAGTAACTTTGCACAAAAAGTTTTCTACTTGTATCTGTTGTTTTATATTCGCTATGATAAAATAGCATCATGCCGCCGACCACGCTGAATAAGATGCCAACGATAAATAAACAATTTCTGGCAGTGGCTTTATTATTCGGGATTCTAGGATAATAAATTATGGATAATGAAAGGCAAATGATCCCCGTTAACAAGATGCAAGATCTTTGTAATAAATAATTTCGTAAACCCACGTGTCCTATAAAATCTGAAAACATATTTGGAAACTCACGAGCATAGGGATCAAGTAAACCATTAAAAATTTCGCCTCCCCAAATGGAGATGCCCCCTAATAATAAGAATAAAACGATGGCGCATAAACCTTGATTGTGAATAAAACGAGTTACAAGATAAGAAAGTCCCAAGAAATAAACTAACGAAGGGAAAGTAAGAGTTATTAGATAGAAGAGATAATAAGATAATTTAAAAGACCCGGGATAAAATGCAATATTAATAATGATTGAGAAAAGAAACCACAAACAATTTATCATGACAAAAACGAGCAGTTTGCCAATAAAATTGCCGGTTACAATTTCACTATTACTTTGTGGTCGGGCATGAAAAACATCCATGGCTTTCCATTTAGATGTTTTCAGATCATTCGGGATAAATCCGATAATAAAAATCAGCTGAATAATATTGAAATAGTAAGCACTTTTGAATGCTATTGATGAAGGTAACGCTATGGATGTCCAATCCATGGGATAACGGAACAAATCATTGATAGAATCGTAATCATTTATTTGACTCAGCGGAGTGTACTGGAAAATGGCAAGTCCTATAATTGCTAAAAAAGCGAATATCCTGAAAATGATATTTCTATACGTGTATTTATACCCGTATAATGACTCTATAAAAACATTATTCCGATCCATTATTTTAGTTTTTTGTAAAATTATATATAATACGCGGAAAAAACTTGTTTCTTGGGTGAAATTCTAAAGTAGAGAGTATAAATTAAGGTATTTATATACCACCTTGCAGTGAATTAATGTGAAATATTAGATTAGAAAAAGGAGGGTGATAAATCATCTTCCTTTTATCGTGCATTTAAAAATCAACAGGTATTCTTGTTTTCCATGTTTTCTTTCATTATA
>NZ_JBKEIT010000011.1:0-242460 GCF_046365375.1 Butyricimonas muris
ATGTACACTTACCTAATCCCTTGCTAATGGGATTGTTACTTACGCAGCCTTGACGGGCGCACCTTTGATGTTGTCCAATTCAAAGACAATGAAGCGTTTATGCAGCAAATCCAGCTCCTTGTCGGAGTTCAGCAGGTAGTCGTACTCACCACCACGATAATACGGTTCAAGCACGTTCAGGAAGTTGTCTATGTCAAAATCCTTTTCCCTGACGTTCTTCTGTTCAAGCTGTCGGCGGTAATCATCCCGGACAAACTCGTAGAACGTGTTGAAGCAGGGCGTTACCGACCTGTCGCCCGTGATACGTTCGATATAGGCACTTACCGCATTGGACAACGCCACTTCTTCCGACCGCTTGGGGGCTTCATCGTCCCGCTTCCACAGGGTGAGTATAAGGGTTTTTATACTCTCTTTTTTCTCGATGTCAAATACCCCGTCCTCGACATAGAACGGGTTGAACGCTATCGGGTTCTCGTTGGTGTAGGTGAAATAAATCCCGTCCTCGCCGTGCGTGCGGTTGTGGATAAGTTGGGACAGCCCCAAGTAGCTGTTACCCGTATCTACTAATAGCACGTGCGCCCCTTGCTCGTAATACTGGCGCACCATGTGGTTGGTGAAGAAAGACTTCCCGCTACCGCTCGGCCCAAGTATGAACTTGTTTCTGTTCGTCGTGATGCCTTTCTTCATGGGCAAATCCGATATGTCGATGTGCAGCGGTCGCCCGCTTACCCTGTCCACCATTTTGATGCCGAACGGGGAAAGCGAACTCTTGTAGTTCGTTTCTTCCACGAACAGGCAGAGAGCCTGCCCCAAGAACGTGTAGAAACTTTCCTCTGCGGGGAAGTCCGCCTCGTTGCCGGGTATGCCCGCCCAAAAGAGCGTGGGCGTGTCGGTGGTGTTGTGGCGTGGCTTGCACTCCATTAGCGCAAGCTGGCTTCCCACATCGTTGCGTATGCGTTTGAGTTCGTCCCGGTCGTCACTCCATGCCATGACGTTGCAGTGGCAGCGCACCGAGATAAGCCCTTTGCTATGCGCTTCGTTCAGGTACTCGTCTATCCACTCCTTGTTCACTTGGTTGGCACGGGAGTAGCGGGAGAGCGATTGCATATTCCGGGCGGTCTGCTCGAAGTTCTTCAGGTTTTCGGCGTGGTCGTCTATGAAGATGAACTGGTTATAGACGTGGTTACATGACAACAGTACGCCCACCGGGGCGGCAAAACTTAACCTGCAATCGCTTCTGTCTGTGGACAGCTTCTCAAATCGGCAGTCCGTCCCGACCTTTCCGGGCAAATCTTCCACGTCCGAAAGCGTGTGCAGGCACAGAATATCGTCCCCGACACGCATTTCTTCCGGGTACAGCCCGATGTCTTTCAGGCAAGTAGTGTCGGTTTGCGAGAGCGAGAAGTATTTCTCGATGATGCCAGCCTTTCCGTCCTGCCCGGTGATTTCCGATGCCGCCAGCCGGGTAAGGGTGACAAAACCGCTGTCGTTCATAATCCTTTCAAACTGCCCGACCGCTTCGATGAACTTTGCCGCCGCTTCCTTGTCGGCTATCTCCTGCGGCACAATCCTGCCCCGGCAGAGGGTGGAGAAGTCGCTCTGTCGGCGACTTCTCTCCCTTGTCGTCTTTGTCAGGAACAGGTAACAGTAATGGTTCAGGAACGGGCGTTCATTGAAATGCCGTTCAAAGGAGCGGCTTAAAAAACTAAGTTCGTCCCTTTCGGTGTCGGGCTGGTAGTTCTCCTTGATGAAGAAGTCCTGCTTGTGTACTATGGAGTAGTCGGGCAGCACCTTGATTGCCTTGTACCACGCCGAATGTATGGCTTCGTACTCGGCACTGGTGACGGTGAACAGTTCGGGCAGTTCCACCCTGAAAGCCACCGTTATGTCCGCATCCTTTGAAATGATGCAGCCGTTCTCCACCGCCAAAAGTGGAAATTTCCTCTCCAGCGTGGTAGCCTTTAATGTATTCCTCATGTTCTTTCTTCCTTTCTTCTTTTGTAGTTGAACAGCCGGGGTATCGCCTTTCGGCTGATAATGAAGCGTGGGTGTCTTTTGCGTGCGGCTGCTTTCATCAGCCCGTGCGTGCCGTACCGTGCGTTGAGCCGGAACGTCTGCCACACGAGCAGCAGCGAAGCCGACACGATAAAACCGATACATAGCCATTGGTTCACGCCTGCCATGAACAGGACGATGAACACCACGAAGACGGCGAGCAAGCCGCCGCAAAAGATAAAGAGGTACTGGCTTTTCAGCCCCTTGAACTCCACTGGCTTCCCGATACCCCTGTTTACCGGATATTCAGACATAGCCGCTGGTTTAGAGGAAGAACGACCGCAGGATAGTGGCGGCGACAATCAGGAAGATGCACGCCCCGAACCAACTGGCGGCGGTCTTTGAGGTGTCGGGGTCGCCGCTTGAAAATTTGTTATATACTTTTACCCCGCCAATCAAGCCGCAGACCGCCCCGATTGCGTACACCAGTTTTGTTCCGGGGTCGAAATACCCTGTGATTAGGTTCGTGGCTTCGGTGATGCCCGCCTGCCCGTTGCCCTGTGCGTAGGCACTTACCGCAGCGGCAAGGATAGCCGCCGACAAAAAGATTTTCTTTCTCATTGTGATTTGTTTTTAATGCCGGGCGGCGGGTGGGAAGTCCGCCTTTCCCGGCTGGTGAATAATTTGAAATTTTAGTGGTCGGGAGCAGTCCCATTTGTCTGTTTGGTTTTCAGGTTGCCAATCAACCGTAGTCACGTTGCTTCATATTGTTACACATTATTATATTATAGGAAATCGTTCATGTCGAACGCTTCGTGTTCCTTGCTTGTACCGCCAGCTTCGGCAGGAGCAACCGTAGCCAGTTCCGCTTCGTTGCGTCCCAGCAGTTCCGCCACCTTTGCCAGCCCGCCGTTGATGTTCTCCACCACCGCATCGTAGAGGTTCGTCCCCTCAATGCTTGCCAGCGTCCCGGCGGCTTGCCGCTGTTCCGCTTCGGTGGGGTTGTCGGCGTTCGCCGTGCGTACCGCTTCGCCCAGTTCGTCAAAGCTCACGCCCGTAGCTCGCCCGGTATCATCGTCACCGTCCATGTACCCGGCTATTTCCTCGTCCTCGTAGTCGGGTTCGTCATTCTCGTAACTGGGCGTTTCTTCCGGCTGTTCGTCAGCTTTCGGCGCAAAAATAGTATCATTTTCAGCCGCTTGCGGGAGGTGTCCCGATTTGTCCTGCGCTGTCCCGATTAGTCCACCCTTGTATCGGCTTTCGCCTATCAGCGTGTAGCCTGAAACTTCGTTTCGTGGAAGCGGCGCATCATCCGTTCTGCCCGCTGATGTCCGGCTGTCCGTGTAGCGATACCACAGGCACAAGGCGATATAGTACACCAAAAGCCCGGTAAGTATGCAATAGATAACCATAGTCAGACAGGCTTTTGGAAGTGGCTTTCGTACAAGGCGTTTATCTCGTCTTGGTACTGCTCGAAGTGGCGCAGCAGAATGTTTTCCACGTAGCTGCTTACCGTTACCTTGCGCCCGCCTATCACCGTCACGATACGCATCAGCTTCTCGTGCGTGGTACGGCTCACGTACAAGGGCTGTCGGTCTGCCAGTTCCACTTTCTGAAAGTAGGTTTCCCGGTAGTCACCCGAACCGCCCTTGCGCTTGCGGGGTGTCGGTTTCTCCACTCGCACCGTTTCAGTCTGCCGTCCCTCGTGGGCGGTTTCCGTTTCGCCGCCGGGTTGCGGTGCATCATCCGGCTGGCTCTCCCGCTTGGCGGGTACGCCCTGCGAGATAAGTTCTTTCATGAAATCCTCGTCTATCTTCGGCATCCCGCCGCTTTGCTTTGCCATATCATTTTAATTTGATGTAGTATACTATTTCGGTTATCAGTTCTTCCAAGTTGCTTCCCCTTACCAGCGGGCGGCTGGCGGGAAAGAGCGTGGAGCGGAACACCGCTTTTTTATCCGCCACCAGTTCCTTTTTGTAGCGTTTGGTATCGGGGATAAAGGTTTTCATCAGTGGCAGTTCCAGTTCCTTAATCGTCTTGTCGTAGGCGGTGTAAAGGTCTGTTTTCTCCCGCCCGTCCACCATGTTCCAAAAGAGGTACAGCCCGGCAAGTCGGCAGGCTTCATTCTTCACCAATAGCTTTTGGATAGCCATTGCGAACGACAGGCTGCTTTCCAGCACCACCTTGTCGGCTGAAATGGGGGTGAAGATGTAGTCCATGCCCGCAAGGGAGTTTATCACGCCCTCGCTGTTCACCGTGCCGGGCAGGTCGAAAAAGACAATATCCGGCACGTGTCCGGCGGCTATGTATTCGTCAGCCGTTGCAATCGCCTTTTCAGGCGAACTGCACAGTACCGGGTAGGCTTTCTTCCCCAGCCGGGTAAACTGTTCATACGCCATTCGCTTGTAATCTTCATCCGCCCCGACCTGCTCGGCATCCCGCTTTCGCATCCCGGCAATGGAGTGTTGCGGGTAGTCGCAATCGACCACCGCCACATCGTAGCCTTTGAGATAGTAGAGGTAACTCGCCGCCAGCACGGTAAAGGTTGTTTTGCCGACCCCGCCCTTTTGGGTGGAAAAGGCGACATACAGGGGTGTTTTCTCGTTTTCCATATTGCTTTCGTTCATTATTGGTTGATTTATTTATTGCTTTCAATCATTCATTCTTTCCATGTTGTAATCTTGAAATATTGAAAGACTGTTTTATTTCAATCTTGTTTTCCTGCTTTCATTCTTTCTTGGAATATTGAAATAATGCAATCATGCTTTCTTGAAATCATGCTTTCAATCATTCTTTCCTGATTGGAATATTTCTTTCAATCTTGCTTTCAATCTTGAAATCCGATGCAAAAAAAGGGAGAAAAAACGTCCACTGAAAACCTTGTCCCGATTTGTCCTGCGCTGTCCCGTTTTGTCCACCAACCGACTGTTTTACAGCATTATAAATCACTGTTACTTTGCAGCGGAGTAACGAACCGCTGGGGGCAGAGGGGTAAAACAGGGCTGGTTAACGGCAGGGCTTACCGCTTTACGCTAACCCCAATCCGTCACGGACGGATTTCGATTTTCGTCAGAAAATTCCGATTAAGTGAGAGCAAAGCGAGCTTGCTTGTTTTGCCGAGCGTGAGGAATTTATAGAAAATAGCAAGGTGTGTTTTGTATGCTACAAAACCGTTTTCCGTGCCTGAAAACGCCTTGCCCCTTGCGGGGGTAAAAATCACTCCGAAGTCGTAATTTTTTAATTCAAAGAAGTATGGAAACAAGAAGAACCAACAAGGGCGGTCGCCCCGCCCTCGCAGACCCGGCGAAGCACCGCCATGTCCTTTACCTGAACGACCGGGAGAACGCCCGCTTCCTCTCGCAGTGGGAGCAGTCGGGCGTTACGAGCAAGTCCCGGTTCATCGCCGCCCGGTTGTTCGGCGAGCCGTTCCGGGTGGTGAAAGTGGATAAGTCGGCGGTCGAGTATTGCGCCAAGCTGACCGAATTTTATGCACAATTCAGAGCCGTGGCGGTCAATTACAACCAAGTCGTAAAGGCGTTGCACGGCAACTTTTCGGAGAAAAAGGCATTGGCTTTTCTCTATAAACTGGAGAAAGCGACCACCGAACTGGCGGCACTGAACCGCCAAGTTATTGCATTAACCAATGAATGCAAGGAACTATGGTTGCCAAAATAAGCACGGGCGGCAATATGTTCGGCGCACTGGCTTATAACCAAAACAAGGTGGACAGCGAGGAAGCAAAGGTGCTTTTTTCCAACCGGATGCTGTTGGGCGAGGACGGGAATTTCTCTATCGGCGAGTGTATGCGCAGCTTTGAAATGCAGATGCCCGTCCAGCTATCCACCAAGAAGCCGATACTTCATATTTCCATAAACCCGCACCCGGAAGACGTGCTGACCGACCAGCAGCTTTCCGACATCGCACGGGAGTATATGCGGAAGTTGGGCTATGGCGACCAGCCTTATTTGGTGTACAAGCATACCGACATCGACCGCCACCATATCCACATCGTGGGCTTGCGGGTGGACGAGAACGGCAAGCCGCTGAATGACAGGTTCGAGCATCGGCGCAGCAAGCAAATCACCCGTGAACTGGAAAAGAAATACAACCTGCACCCGGCAGAACGAAAGGAACGTGCCGAACGCCCGGAACTTAAAAAGGTGGACTATGCCGCCGGGGACGTGAAGCACCAAATCGGCAATACCGTGAAAGCGGCTTGCTATGGCTACCGCTTCCAGTCGTTCGGGGAGTACAATGCTTTGCTTGCCGCTTACAACGTGTGCGCCGAAGAAGTCAAAGGTGAAGTGAACGGCAAACCCTATCAGGGCATTGTCTATTCTGCCACGAACGACAAGGGCGAAAAGACAGGCAACCCGGTAAAGGCTTCCCGCATCGGCAAGTCGGTAGGTTATGAAGCGGTACAGCGCAGAATGGAGAAATCGGGCGAAGCAATCAAGAACGGCAAGCTGAAAGAGCGCACACGAAAGATTGTCGCCACTGCCATGCAGACCGCCCGCAGCCGCAAGGAACTGGAACAACAGCTAAAGAAGCAGGGCATTGACGTGGTATTCCGTCAGAACGACAGCGGGCGCATCTATGGCGTTACGTTCATCGACCACGACAGCCGGGTGGTGCTGAACGGCTCCCGCTTGGGCAAGGAGTATTCGGCGAACGTGTTCAACGATTTGTATTCCGATGAAAGAAAAGCGGACATACGGCAGGAACAATCCACGCATCAGGAACAGCCGGGTTTTACGCCGAAATCCGATATCGTTCCGGAGGTGGCTTCCGTGCTGGGAGCTTTCGGCGGTTTGCTGGGCGGCGGTGCATCAGGCGGTGACGAGCCGCAGGACACCGCCCGCCAAAAGAGAAAGAAGAAAAAGAAGCGCACAAGGCGCATCGACTAACTTAAAAAACATTACAATCATGCAACAGGAAGATGATTTGAGAGGGCTTGCACGGGTCATGGACTTTATGCGGGCTGTCAGTATTCTATTCGTGGGAATAAACGTGTACTGGTTCTGTTACTCCACCCTGAAAGAATGGGGAGTGACCTTTGAAGTGATAGACAAGATACTGTGGAACTTCCAGCGTACCACCGGGCTGTTCTCGTCCGCCCTTTGGACGAAACTTTTTGCGGTGGTGTTCCTCGCCCTGTCGTGCATCGGCACTAAGGGCGTGAAAGAGGAAAAGATAACGTGGACGAAGATACATTGCAGCCTTGCGGCTGGTGTCGTGTTGTTTTTCCTGAACTGGTGGATGCTGGAACTGCCGTTGCCACATACGGCGGATGCCGTGTTTTATATCGTTACGCTATCGGCGGGCTATATCTGTATGCTCATGGCGGGTACGTGGATGTCCCGGTTGTTGAAGAACAACCTCATGGATGATGTCTTTAATACCGAGAACGAAAGTTTCCAGCAGGAAACAAGGCTTATCGAGAACGAGTATTCGGTAAATCTGCCTACCCGGTTCTACTATAAGAAGAAATGGAATAATGGCTGGATAAATGTCGTGAACCCGTTCCGTGCCAGCCTTGTATTGGGAACACCGGGTAGCGGTAAGTCGTATGCGGTGGTAAACAGTTACATAAAACAGCAAATTGAGAAAGGTTTTGCGCTTTACTGCTATGATTATAAGTTTCCCGATTTGTCGGAAATCGCTTACAATCACCTGCTTGCACACTTAGACGGCTACAAGGTAAAGCCTAAGTTTTACGTTATCAATTTTGACGACCCCCGCAAGAGCCACCGATGCAACCCGATAAACGCCAGCTTCATGTCGGACATTGCGGATGCTTATGAAGCCAGCTACACGATTATGCTTAACCTTAATCGAAGCTGGATAAGCAAGCAGGGCGACTTCTTCGTGGAAAGCCCGATTATTCTTTTGGCGGCTATAATTTGGTATCTCCGTATCTATCAGGACGGTAAGTATTGTACGTTCCCCCATGCCATAGAACTGTTGAACAAGAAATACGCCGATGTATTCACGATTTTGCGCAGTTATCCCGAACTGGAAAATTATCTTTCTCCATTCGTAGATGCTTGGGAATCAGATGCTCAAGAGCAGTTGCAGGGGCAGATTGCCAGTGCGAAAATCCCGCTTTCAAGGATGATTTCACCCGCCCTTTACTGGGTTATGACAGGTGATGATTTTTCACTGGACATCAACAACCCGAAAGAGCCTAAAATCTTGGTTATCGGCAACAATCCTGACCGCCAAAATATCTACTCGGCAGCACTGGGATTATATAATTCCCGTATCGTGAAGCTGATAAACAAGAAAGGTCAGCTTAAAAGTTCGGTGATAATAGATGAATTACCGACTATATATTTTCGTGGGCTTGATAATTTGATTGCCACCGCCCGAAGCAACAAGGTTGCGGTTCTGTTAGGCTTTCAGGATTACAGTCAGCTTACCCGTGATTACGGGGACAAGGAAAGCCGGGTGATACAAAATACAGTGGGTAACGTGTTCAGCGGTCAGGTAGTTGGTGAAACGGCGAAAATCCTGTCCGAACGTTTCGGTAAGGTGTTGCAGAAACGGCAGAGTATGACAATCAACCAGCGGGAGAAGTCCACCTCGATAAGCACCCAAATGGACAGCCTGATACCCGCCAGCAAAATATCCAACCTCACGCAAGGTATGTTCGTGGGTGCGGTAGCAGACAACTTCGATGAACGGATAGAACAGAAGATTTTCCACTGCGAAATCGTGGTGGACAATGAAAAGGTGAAGCGGGAAACCGCCCGTTACGTGAAGTTGCCGCAGATAATCGACTTCACCGACAAGGACGGCAACGACCGGATGCAGGAGGAGATACAAGCCAACTATGACCGCATCCGTCAGGAAGTCCGGCAGATAGTCGAGGACGAGATAACCCGGATTAAGAACGACCCGGAGCTATGCCACTTGATTAAGGAGGAAGAATAGCCGTATATAATAATGTATAGGAACATCAAAGCCGTAGTTTTTATACTACGGCTTTGGCTATTTATTATCGTTCTATCAACAATTCTATTTTCTTGGCTATTTCTTCCGATGTCGGTAATAGTTTTTTGTAGGCTTCGGGTAATTCGGAAGAAAGGCTGTATGTTGCCACCCCGATGGGCATATTGGAACTTTTCAAGGCATACTCCACTATCATGCGGCTTTTGGACTTGCAGATGATAATACCGATAGCCGGATTTTCATGCGGTAGTTTTACTGTATCATTCAAAATGTTCAGATAAAATTCCATTTTCCCTTTATACTCCGGCTGGAACTCTCCGATTTTCAGTTCTATGGCAATCATGGCTTGCAAACGTCTGTTGTATAACAGTAAATCTATGAAGTATTCTTTCCCGTCCACTTCCAGCCGATATTGGTTGCCTATAAATGAAAAATCCGTACCGAACTCCATAAGGAACGCACGGATATTCTTAATAATAGCCTGTTCCAATTCATATTCCGAATGTTCCTCTGCAAGCCCTACAAGGTCAAAAGTATATTCATCCTTTAATGCAAGTATGGCTTGATTTTTTATGCTATCAGGCAAGGTTTTATCGAAATTACTTTGTCCGAGCAGATAGTTTTCGTAAGTTTTGGCTTCTATCTTATTAAGAAGAACATTATTAGTCCACCCATATTTCTTTGTTGCCAATATATAAAATTGTCGTTGCTGGGTTTCCTTGCACTTCGTCAGAATGACTATATGTTTTGACCAGCTAATTTCTGCGAGCAATGTTCGCAGAATTTCATCAGACTGATATTCAGCATAAAAACGTGCCATATCCCATATATTCCGTGCGCTAAAGCCTTTTATTCCCGGAAACTCTTTCTGTATGTCCCGCGATAGGTTTTCCACAACGGATTTTCCCCAACCTAATGCCGTCTGTTGCTCGGTAATCCGTTTGCCGACTTCCCAATATAAGGCTATCATTTCTTTGTTTACTGCCTTTAATGCTTCATACTGGGCAGACCTGATACGGGCAGTTATCTCATTTTTGAAGTTGAGATATTCGGGGGATAATATAGAGCTATTTTTCTCTGTCATATTCTGTATGTATAATAACTGATTACAAAGTTATGTTTTTCTTTGGATTAAGTAATGGATTGCTCCTACTTTATCACCTCTTTTTTAATCCCGACCGGACAAATCGGGACAGTTCAGGACAAATTCGGACACCTCTTTCTGCCTATCCAAATATAGCATATTTAGTCGCTACCTTTGGGCGGGACTATTCCCGTAACCACTAAAATTTCAATTATTTATGGCAAACAGAATGACCCCGCCCGCAGAGGGGCAGGAAAAAGACGTGCTGCTGGTCTTGGATAAACAGCAGGGCAAGGTGAGTGCCGTTAAGGGTATCGACAAGGAGGGCAATTTGCAGACCGTGCCGCCGACACAGGGCGGCGAGTTCATGCAGGTGGACAAGAACAGCGATGTGTTCAGCAACTTCATTTCCAATTTCTTCCGCAAGTTTCAGGACACTTCCGGGCTGGAACTGTTCAGCGTCAAGGCTTCCCAAGCGGAGCGGGACGCAAAGGCAATCGAGGACAACCACCGCAACCCCACGCCGAAGGGCGACAAGCGGGCTGAAATGCTTCGAGTTCCGAAGCCCGACTTCCACGAGTTCAAGCAGGGCTACCGCTTCGACCCGGCAAAAATCGACTGGGAGAACCTGAAAAAAGTCGGTATTACCGCCGACACCCTGAAAAACACGAAGGACTTCGACCGGGTGATGCGTGGCTACAAGTCCCGCAACACCTACACCGTTTCGGGGACGGTGGGCGGCTTCTACCTCAAACCTACCGATGTCAAGCTCTCTTTCTATCAGGCTAAGGACGGCACGGTAGTACCCAAGCTGCACGGCGTGCAGCAGGACGAGAAACTGTTGCAACGCCCGTTCCATGAACACGGGTTCACCAAGCAGGAACAGGGCAACTTGCAAGGCACTGGCAACTTGGGCGGCATCGCTGAAATCAAAGACCCGAAAAGCGGCGAGCAAATCCCCGTGTTCGTCAGCCGGGACAGGTACACGCACGAACTGGAGTATATGCGGGCTGACAAGTGGAAATGCCCCGACACCATTTGCGGCGTGCAAGTCAGCCCGGAGCAGAAAGCCGCCTTTGAAGCTGGGCAAGCGGTGAAAATGGAAAACCTGCAATTCAGGGACGGCACGAAGCGCAGTGCCTATTTACAGGTCAGCGCAGTGGAGCGTGGCTTGGAGTTCCTGCCGAGGTCTGCCGTCCAGTTCTTGCAGCAGGGGCAGCAGCCCGCAGAACAGCAGGTAGCCGGGATAAAGGACGGCAAGGGCGTTGAGTTCAACGGTCATGTGCAGCCCGGCGCACAGGGCAAATCCCCCGACAAGGTGCAGCCGAAAGAGGTTACCCCCACCGCCGAGAGCCGGACGCAGGTAGCGGTCAATTCGGAGGGCAAGACCAACGAAGCCACCAAGCGGGGCAAAGAGCCGTTGAAACAGGGTCAGGACAAGCCCACCGCCAAGCAGAAAGAGAAGCAGAAAGAGAAGCAGGACAAGGCGCAGGACAAGAGCCTGAAAGCGGACAAACCCAAGAAGTCCAAAGGAATAAAAATGTAATATCCACCATTAAAAAGTAAAGAATTATGATTGCATTGATAGCAGAGAAGCCCAGCGTGGCAAAGGACATCGCCCGCATCATCGGTGCGACCCAGCGTAATGACGGTTATCTTTCCGGCAACGGGTATATGGTGACATGGGCGTTCGGCCACTTAATTCAGCTTGCCATGCCGGAAGCCTACGGCGTGGCGAACTTCCGCAGGGAGAGCCTGCCCATACTGCCGCCCGATTTCCAATTAATCCCCCGTCAGGTGAAAGCGGAGAAAGGTTATAAGGCAGACCCCGGCGTGCTGAAACAGTTGAAAGTGATAAAAGAAGTGTTCGACAAGTGCGACCGGATTATTGTCGCCACCGATGCCGGGCGTGAAGGTGAGTTAATCTTCCGCTATATTTTCCATTACCTGAACTGCCGAAAATCATTTGTGCGCCTGTGGATAAGCAGCCTTACCGACAAGGCAATCCGGGAGGGGCTGGATAACTTGCAGCCGGGAGAATGTTACGATAACCTCTACCTCTCTGCCAAGTCCCGCAGCGAAGCGGACTGGCTGATAGGGATAAACGCCACCCAAGCGTTGAGCGTAGCCGCCGGACAGGGGGTGTTCTCGCTGGGCAGGGTGCAGACACCCACGCTCGTGATGATATGCAGCCGCTATTTGGAGAACAGGAATTTCGTACCCGCCAAGTTTTGGCAACTCAAAGCCCATACCGCCAGCGGGGAAATAAGTTTCACCGCCCAAACGACCGCCAAGTGGGAGCAGCAGCCCGAAGCCATAGCCGCCCTGCAACGGGTTAAGGATGCCGGACAACTTGCCGTGAAATCCGTTGAGAGGAAAGAAGCCAGCCAAGAACCGCCGCTTCTGTACGACCTTACCACGCTGCAAAAGGAAGCGAACACGAAGCTGAACTTTTCGGCTGACAAGACGCTTTCCATAGCGCAAAGCCTGTATGAAAAGAAAGTGATGTCCTACCCGAGAACCGGAAGCCGCTATATATCGGAGGACGTTTTCGATGAAATGCCGGAGCGTATCGCCCTGTTAGGGCAATACTCCCGCTTTGCCGGGTATGCCGCCGGGCTGGACGGCACACCCCTGAACCGCCGTAGCGTGAATGACGGCAAAGTGACCGACCACCACGCCTTAATCGTTACCGAGAACCTGCCCGGCGAACTCACCAAAGACGAGCGGGCGGTTTACGAGCTGGTAGCCGGGCGTATGCTGGAAGCCTTTTCGGGCAAGTGCGTGAAAGACGTTACCACCGCCATATTGTCGGCTGGAGATACCGACTTCACTGTGAAAGGGTCTGTGATGAAAGTAGCAGGCTGGCGTGCTGTGTTCGGCGAGCAGGAAACGGGCGGGGATGAAGAAGCCGCCAGTCTGCCACCACTTCAAGAGGGCGAAAGCCTGCCGATTTCCAACGTGGAACTGTTGGAGAAGCAGACCAAGCCGAAACCGCTGCACACGGAAAGCAGCCTGCTTGCGGCAATGGAGAACGCCGGAAAGGAACTGGAAGATGCCGAACTGAAAGCCAGCCTGAAAGATGCCGGGATAGGCACGCCCGCCACCCGTGCGGCGATTATCGAAACGCTGTTCACCCGCCAGTACATCGTGCGTGAGAAGAAGAACCTTGTGCCTACTGACAAGGGGCTTGCCGTTTATGGGATTGTCAAGGACAAGAAGATTGCCGATGTCGAAATGACGGGTATGTGGGAAACCGCCCTTTCCAAGATAGAAGCGGGCAGTATGGATGCCGACACATTCCGAAAGGGTATCGAGGTGTACGCAACGCAAATCACCACAGAACTGCTATCGGTGCAGCTATCTGTTGCTACTGGTGAAACCTGCCCCTGCCCGAAATGCGGTAGCGGGCGCATCCTGTTCTACCCGAAAGTGGCGAAGTGTTCCAACGTGGACTGCACGCTTACCATATTCCGCAACAAGTGCGACAAGCAGCTTTCCGACAAGCAGATTGTCGAACTGGTGACGAAACGCAAGACCGGGCTAATCAAGGGCTTCAAGGGTAAGAACGGCAAGGTTTTCGATGCTTCGCTGGTACTGGACGAGCAGTTCAATGTCGGTTTTTCATTCCCCGAAAAGAAAGCGAAACCGAAGAAATAGCCTATCTTTGCCGCTGAAATTTCATTGTGATAGGTTTTGCAACTTATAATAATTGAAATTTTAGTGGTTGCGCCCGGCGGGAACCGGGCGCATTTTTTATACGCTCCCGCCAAACAGGTAGGTCGAACAGACCACCCCGTTATCCAGCACCCTGCTTTCCGAAAGTTTCCATAGCGAGCCGGATGTTTCCCCGATAAAGCCGATGCCTTTGCCCGCCATAACCGGGACGGTGTAGATAGTCAGGCTGTCCAGCAATCCGGCTTTAATCAATGAAGTAAGCAGCTTGCCGCCACCTACCACCAGTATGTCGGTTTCCTGTTTCAGTTCATAAATTCTTTGCAGCGGTTCTTCGGTCAGGAACTCCACGCCGCAGTCCGGCGTCACGTTGGTGTCGTAGTGTGACACCACAAAAGACCGCTTGCTTTTGTGCGGCCACCCGCCCCAGTGTTCAAAGATGTAGTTGTAGGTGTTCGCCCCCATAAGCAGGCAGCTTGCGGCGGCGTGTTCCCTTGCCGCCAGTTCCTTGACCTCACGGGGCATCCAGTCCAGTTCATAGTCCGGCGTGGCGGTATGCCCGTCCAGCGATACGGCGATGTGCGCTTTGATTTGTTCCATATTGTCAGGTATTAAAGTGATATAAATCCCTACTGTCTTTGCACGTTAGCCGCCACCTAAAAAGAAAGCGTGGCATGACGCTGTTTCAAAGTAGAGGTACTGGCATACCCAAATGTGGAAACAGTGCAGCCACGCTATGACAAACGCATAGCATATCCTGCGCTGAATATCCCCACATTTTGAAAAGTGCCAGTTTTCTACTTTGGGACGTTCGGCGAACGTATATGTTATATATAAAGGCAATATTCCGGCAACCGCCGTCCAACTGCCGTTACTTTTTTCGTGTAACTTCTGCAAAGTTAAGCAAATACCCTGAATTTTCACGTGCAAACAGAAAAAATCCTGCCGTGTTTCACAACAAGGCAGGACACAAGCACATGAATTACACAAGTTTTATCCATACGCTTATGGACAACTTGTGTTCCATCGAAGATTATATGAACCTATGACAAAACAGCTTTGGTTCGCCGTGTCTTTGGTGATGATGTCCCTTTCCCGCATGAAGCGGATATAGCTCTTTGCGGTGCGCTCCTTGATGTCCAAGACCTGCTGCAACTGCTCGCAAAGGTCTATGTAGGTGATGCGTGTCTGCCGCCCGAAGATGTCACGTGCGACATTCACCAGTTCCCTTTCCTTGCGCTTCTCCTTTTCCTCACGGGGCTTCTCGCCCTTGTACACGTGCATCCCCGCTTCCTTGTCCCATGCAAAGAGCATCAAAGGAACGTCCAACGGGCTTCCGTCCCTTACTTTCAAGGCTTTCACGACCGACTGGGCGGGTTCTTCGTCTTTCTCTATCGAAAGGATTGTAGCCGCCTTACGCTGCAACTCACTACCCAAATGTCCCCGTAACTTCAAGCCATTCGGAACGAAGTGCAGCACACAAAGAATACAGGTGTTATAGATACCCGCCAGCCGATAAAGTTCATCTATCACCGCCACGCTTTCCGCTTCATCGTTGGCACTTTTCACAAGGTCTGCGATGCCGTCAATGACGACCAACTGGATGCCGCCGTACTGGTAGTAGAACTTATCCATACTCTGCACAATGGCGTTCAGGCGTTCCTTGCGTGACATACCTGTAAGACAAAATGCTTTCAGTTCATCGGGTTTGTCCGGCTGTTTGGCACGTGCCAGCAGGTTGCCTACATTCTTGAACAATTGCACTTCCGACTGTTCGGTGTCATAGAGCAAGACCGCCTTATGCCTGCCGTTGGCGGTTATCTGTATGCCCAGCGTATCTACTTCCGCACCAGCGGGGCAGATGCAGCCCGCCACGATTGCGGCTACATAATTGCTCTTTCCCGTTCCCTCGCCCCCGGTGATGCCGAACAGGTTGCCTTGTGTTCCTAACGGAACGTCACCCGCCGAAATAATCTCTTGCGCTTTGGCGGGCGGGTTGTTGAAATCTATCTCGCACGATTTTAGCATAATCAATGTGTCGCTATACAGGTTGTCTAAAAATTCGATAAACAGTTTCAGGAAATCTTCACGGGTGTTCCCGGCTTTGAAGTAGTCGGAAATGTCCTTTTCCTCTTTCGTTCCCGGAAGCGGGAGCAGCAGCCGTTTCACGCCAAATTCTTCCAGTAGTTTTTCCTGCTTGCGTGAACTTTCCCTGCCCGTCTTGTCCATGTCAAAGAGCAGGACGATGTGTTTGAAGCGGAACGTCAGCCGATAAACCAGCGTGGGCGGTATCGTCACCGTTTCGCTGTTGAAGCAGATAGCGTGAAAACCATGCGCCGCCAGTGAAAGTACGTCTTTCTCGCCGCCTGTGATGAATAGCGTGTCACCTTTGGCGGGCAGTTGCTCCAGCCCGAAACAGTAGTTTTCGCCGAAGCTGCCGCCGTAGAGGAAGCGGGGTGTGGAGAACGGGCGGTACAGTTTGATGTGCTGTTTACCCTTGTAGCCGTACATGGGTTCTGCCACCGATGAAGTGTAGGTGTACGGCTTCCCCTCTGCCGTTTCACTATTGTATTCCCGGAGCGAACAGACCTTGTAATATTCCAGCAGTTCGGGCGTGATGCCGTACTGTTGCCAGTACACCAGTTCGGCAAGCGGAAACTTCTGTTCCCGGAACTGGTAGGGCTTGACGGGCTTTTCGGGTGTTTCTTCGGGTTTGTCCGGCACTGCCCGGCGGACGGTTGCCGGGGGAACAGAAACCGGAGTGCCGGAAGCCAGCCCCAAGCCCAAATCCCGGTCGATGATTTCCAGTATTTCCACGAAGTCAGCCGCCCGGTTGCAGTCCAGCCCCTTTAACTGTCCCACGAGGAAGAAACAATCGCCGCTGTAACTGTCGTTGCCGAAGTCTTTCATCTTGTAGATACCGCCCCGGCGGTCGAAATAGATATTGCAGGAAGCCTTGCTGTCCTCGTACAGCGGGTTAAGGAAGTTGCGACCTATGCGCCAGTTACCGGGCAGGTAGTGTTTGAACACCGCCAGCCCGTTACTTGTCCTTTCTAAGATTTCCTCTTTCCTTAGCATACAGTTGGTGGTTGGTTATCAGGTTGTCGATGTTCTCCTTGTTGCTCCTTATCAGGCGTTCTTCCAGCATCCGGCGTATCTCGCTGACCTTGTAGAAATAACGTCCCCTGATGTTGGAATAGGCGATAGTCCCCGACACCCGCAGGCGTTGCAGGGTCTTTTCGCTTATTTTCAGGAACGTGCAGACCTCGTAGCTGTCCACCCACATATCTTCCTCGCTTTGTCTTGCCGTTTCCACGTGGTTGAAGATGTAGTCGGCAATGGCGGTAATCTTGTTGTCCAGCTCCTTGTAGGCTTTGGACTCGAATGTTATTATTTCCATAATGGTAACTAATTGATTTGCCGCAAAGTTCGGGTGTCCTGAAAAATAAAACGCCACAGGCGAACCCACCTGTGGCGAAATAAATTTTGTTAAAGCACGGTTGCCTAATCCTGCTCCCTCATGCGCAGCAGCAACCTGTCTTTCAGGGTGGAGAGGAAGCCCGTGCGGTCTTTGGTCTTGGCTTTTAGTTCCATGTAGGTGTGGTAGAAGTCGCCGAGGTCGATGTCGAAAACATATTCAAAATAGGCTACAATCTCCTTTATATCAACCGTTCCCTTGTTCAGACAGCCGCAGGCGTCCAGTGCGTAGACAAGCTCCACCAACGCCCTTTTCGTCCCCGTCCAGCGCAGCACCTTTCCCGTGAAGCCGTTCTTCACCCGCTTGCGCTGTTCCCGGCGTTCCAGCTCGTGCAATCGGTTGGTGAGGTATATTTCCAGCAGTTCGTTGGCTAAAATCTTGGCTACCTTGAAGTCGTGACTGGTGCTGAACTGTGGGTCTGTTTCGTAATAGAAACTGTCCACAATGATTTGTATGTCAGGCTTCCCACGCATGAAATACTGCCTGTCCAAGTAGGTGGCTTTCGTACGGTGGTACTGGTAGAACGCCAAGTTCCGCTGGAACGACTTTGAAATCCGGTCGGTTTCCGACAGCAGGTAGTCCCGCTGCACGTCCTCGCTACCGCTGGGGAAGCGCACCTCTATCTTGTAAACGGTGTTGTAATAGATGATTTTGCTTGCTAAAAGCGGTTTCAGTTCCTTGAAGAAGTGTATTTCTTCTTCCGTGCTGGCGAACGGGTAGGAGATTATAAAGGTTTTGAGTTCGCCCAGTATCTCTTGCAGGTAGTCCACGCACAGGCGGCAGAGCGTCAGCGTGTCCGTTGCGGTGTCCTCGTATTCCTGTATCTGCCATTCCACTTTTTGAAGCAGTCCGGCGAAGTATGTTTCCAACAGTATCTTATGTTCCATAACCTTGTGCTTATCTTTTATGAAGCACAAAGTTACGGGCATAAAAAATCTGTTTTATTCTTGATTTTTCACATTACGTTCTTGTAACTGTGCATTTTCTTGTTTCCTGCGCTTTTCTGCGTATTTCTCCGGGGGTATCTAAAAGATACGCCTTGCAGAAGTCGTTCAGGTTCGATGTCGATGCGAACCCGGTGGTGAACGCCACTTCGGTAAGCGTGAGGTTTGTGTTCATCAGGTAGTGTTCCACGTCCTTTACCCGTTCCTTTATCACCCATTCCTTAGCCGTGTACCCGGTCATTTTCTTTACCTTTCGCCGGAACGAGCCGTATTCCATGCCGCATTTGTCCGCCAGTTGTTCGGCATCATAGACCATGTAGCCTTTCAGACGTACCATTTCGGTGAACGTCTGCCTGCCCAGTTCCGGCAGCATCCGTTCGGCGTGGCGCAGCTCCTTTTCCGTCACCAGCAGTCGGTTGTCCCTTACCGGGTTTCTCCGCAGCAGGTGGAAAGCGTGGCATACCGTGTTGTAAACGTTGCAGAGGTACTGCCGTCCCGGTCGCATCCAGTGGAGCGCATCGCAGTAGGCGGTCAGTTCGGGTATGTCGTCCCGCTTGCGGTGCTGTTCCGCCAGTTCGTCCAGTATGGCGTAACGGGTGGTGGACATACCCAGCAGGATGATGATTGCCTTGTAGTCCTTGTACGCCGCCAGTGTCGGCGTTTCCGGCAGGCTTTTGAGCGTGTCGCACACGTGGGCGCACAGCCGCCCGTCCTTGCTGAACGGTTCAAGTTCCAAGTAGTTGTCCATTTTCCGGCTGTTGTGCAGCAGCCATGTTACCTTTTCGTCCAGTTCCTTGCAGGACGCTTCCAGCTCCGCTTCGGGAGCGGGAAGCAATAGTGATGTAATCCGTTGTTCCATATCTGAATAAATTGATTTGTTTCCTGTACGTTACCCGGTAGCCCATAGCCAGACTTTTTGGATTAGCCGCCAAACCACGTGATAAAGGAACATGGCGGCAAGCATAAGAAAACCTGCCCGCAGGAAATATTCTTCAATGCGTTGCCAAACGCTCGTTTTTCGTTCGGGCATCAGTATGTCCGCCACTTCCTCAAAGGTCTTGCAGGCGAAAATCACTTGCCGGAACTCGTCTGCGCTGTTCCAGCATTCTTCCTTGAACCACCGTGTCTTGGGGTATCGTTCCGATACCAGTTCTTGCAGTTTCCGTAACGGGAACGGTTCGGGGTTGTCCCCATACTCGTATTCAATGGAAATCACTCGTCCCTGCATCCTGATGCAATATCCCAATATCCCTTGCCACTTCACTTTGTGCGCTCCCTTTTCAACATATTTCGTCCCGGTTGCATCCACAACAATGTAGTTCTTCCGCTTCTTCAACAACTTGGTATTGGTCGTTGTGTACAGTTCTTCCTTGCGAAACACGTATATCATGTTGCCTTTGGGGGCAAAACTGAATATCGGGTATTTTAACTTCGTTTTCATCTTTCAATACCCCCGCCAAATCTTCAATAAAATATTTTTAGAGGGGCAACATCTGAACAATTCTGCCAGTTCCTCAAAACTCTTGCATCTGAATACGGTCTTTGTGAATTCATCTGCGTTTTCCCAAAGCCCGGAACGATATTCTTGTGTTTTTGGGTATCGCTTAACGACAATCTCCTGTAATGTCCGTAAAGTAATGCGGACGGGATTTTCCTCGTATTCATTCTCTATTTCAATAATGCCGCACTGCATACCTATAAATCCACGTATGCCTTTCCAGCGGATGAAATGGGCTGATTTTATTGTGTACATCATACCTGAAGCATCTACTACAATGTTCTTTTCACGTTTGTTCCGCTTGAACCATGTTATACTTGTGGTATTATATGTATTCTCTTCCCAACAAACATATACCACGTTGTTTCGGGGAGAGAATGAAAATATCGGGTATTTTAGTCGAGCTTTCATTGGGAATAGTTTACTGTTTTATAAAAGCAAAATAAAGCAGGGTAACACCTACCACAACCCCGAAAAAGATACAACTTGTAATATTGAAAGCCCAATCGGGGTAATGGAAATCAAGTTCTTCATAAGGAATGGCGGCTTTCTTTATACATCTGTTCCATACCCATATCAGAACTTTTCCAAATCTCTTTACTGTGATAAGGCTACTCATATTGTTAATGGTTAGCAGGGAACGGCTTGTCCTTATCAACTTGTTCTAACCTCAAAGTTTATCAGACCGCTTAAATCTGCCGATTGTTTGCGTGCTAATATCAATGTATGGAAGTGTTTTGACTATCTCAATATTTTCAAAGTTCTCACTTCCAACCATTGCCAATAGAGGGGAATACCCGAAACATTCATCAATGTTAGGCGTTCCGAGTTTCTCTTGTATTACAGGATAATTTTCCAAATCAAACCAACCTTTCAAGGTGCTTTTATTGAAAATTATTTTATTCAGCAGTAATACGAGATTATCAGGGAGTATTAAATACGTTCCGTATCTGACATTCAGATAAACGATGTAGTTATTCAGTTTCGGGTTCTTTACGTAGGCAAAGACATCACCGAAAACCGTACACATGAACGGCAGAAACGATTTATCATACTCCATAACATAACAAGAGTTTAGCACATCTTGGTAATCAGACGGATTTATGATTTTAAGCATCCCGTCACAATAACTGCCCAACCCGACTTCTTGCCATAAAGTAGTCAGTTCGGTATAAGACAAATCGGCATATTTAGCAATAAAGGTATCATCTACTGCTTGTCTGATACTATTGAGGTTCTTTTCTAAAAATTTCTCGTACATATTTGTGCGCTTTATGGTTGATAATGGTTAGCAGGAAACGGCTTGTCCGTTATCCTGCGTTGTTAGCGAAATATTCTATTCTATCCTTTGTTAGTTCTATCAAAATGAAACTAAAAGAACAAGCAATCAAAGCCAGTATATAGGATAAAAAATAGCATTTCATATATTTTTTTGTACGCTCTTTTCTGAATTGTTTGAAATAGGAGATATACCTATCGTTCTTAAATAGGAATACCTGATTTGGAACATAACACAAGAGAACAAGAAGCAGAAAACTGATAATAAAGTTACTAACGTCACGAAACATAATACCATACCAAGAGATATGTGTTATTACCATTACCACGTTCAAAATAGTAAGAATTAGTAATATCATGAAAATGCAAGTTCCACCAATGGATTCTATAAGAATAAAAGGGGAAAAATCCTTTTCTCTTTCTTCTGTTCGCTTCACAATATCCAGTGATTGCCAAAAAATATTTTCTTTCTTATAAAACTTCCGTGTGTGTTTGTTGTCAATCAAGCGGAACAAATCCATTGTATGGAAGCACTTATACAAAAGTGTATGAGTACAATAGTATAATATATTCCAAAAGAGTTCTATTCGTTTCATTTTGATATGCTTTCGCTAATGGCTTGGAAAGGAACGCCGTTTAGGGGTTATCTTTCCTTGTTAGATGTTTCTTTGTTTTTCCATTCTTGCATAAGTGATAACAAGTCATTAGAATATTCAACCGATGTAATTCTTGGTGTTTTTTCTAATATCCTGTTTTCTTCTGTATGCTTACATAGGTGTAGGAAATAGTCTTTTAATGAATTTGCAATCTTAATCTGTGATTGTTCATTATCAGAAAAATCATGTGAAATGAAATACACAGATTGTTCACTGATATTTAATGCAATGTAATCACCCGGAGTAGCTTCTGCAAACGGCAAGAAATCGTGTCCGAAAATATCCGAATTATTCTCTAATACATCAAGGAGATATAAGGATGCTTCTTGACATAAAGAGAGGAATTGACCAAACTCTAAGAATGTGGAATTTCCCAGTATGGGAATGTTTGTCGTTACATTAAAACCAACTTCATCATTAAAGCTATATCCCTGATATTTTTTTAGGATATTCCACAAAAGTTTGGGAATATCTCTTTTCAGATACTCTTCGATTAATTTAATCTCGTCATTAAATATCCGAGTATCTAATAAGTTCTCTTGGCTTACATTGTATAGTCCGCCAAGACTATTGAAATGGTTGAATATTGCTTTCATATTACTTGCATATTACATCTAATGGCTAAGCGGGGAACGCTGTAAGCATTATCACGCTTCGTTATAAACTCAATTTACTTTGCATGATTGGCTTTTATTTACCCACCATTCCTGTTCTTCCACCTCACGAGCCTTTTGTATCTCGTCCGTTGTCAGATTTTCATTGTGATAGGCATTATATAGATTTTTCCAACCATTCTTACGATATTTCGGTGATACAATCCATTCGCCTGCATCATTAAACAGGCAGAAATTTGCAGGAGTATCGGGTATAATCTCATCTGCCCAAGAACAGACTTTTGTCAGTCCCTTTGCGGATTTCCACTTACCCCGATATTCAGATAAGTTTAATTTCAGTTCTGCTATTTCATTCCGTCCTTTCTCTATTTGTTGTCCGCTCATCCGATACCCCTGCTTGAAAGAACCGGAGAATGTACCGCTATATCGTTTATCTCCGTATTCCGCAAACGAGTAATGCCCATATATGAAACCGTCCAATTCCGTATATTCACTTTTTATCATTTGGGAACAGGAAGAAATGCTATCTATACAAACTTTTCCCTTAAACGGACAGATTACGGATAATCGGGTACGACTGATACCCTTTATCTCATATTCTCTACTATCCATTTTCCGAGCTTCGGCAATATGAATATCAATTCGGCTACAATCTTCTCCTAATATGCCAATCATGCTTAAATTGTCAAACAAGCCCGAAAGGTCTTGCTGCAAAATATCCGCTTTGGGATTTTGTGAATAGGCTACTCCACAAAACCAAAAGAGTAAAAAGATAATGATATGGTATATTTTCTGTTTCATATTTTGCATTACTGTTTATAATGGCTAAGCGGGGAACGGCGTTAGTCCGTTATCCCGACTTGTTACCAATATTTTTTTAAGTATTAGCCAAAGATTTCTATTCCTAATTATTAAGAGCAATCTCTTTACCAACAAATACGGCATCACCACATTTCATAAAGAAACCATTTTGACCATTGTATTTCCTAAGAGCATAGGGATATGCAACAATTCCTTTTTGTGGCTTTATGCTAATTTCACAACATCCATGTGATGTTTGGTAAAGCAAAAAAACTTTTTCCCCATGCCTTTTTAAAATGTCATATACCTTATTCTTCCATTCTTTTTCATCCTTATCTTCAATGTTATATGAATCAGCAATACGACCATTTCTTAAAAAATGGGAATCATTAACATCCGGCTTAGAGCGTAAGAACTGCATTTGTTCCCTTGCAATACTACCAAAATGGTAATATTCGCCATATTTTTTGTATCTCGTTTTTAATTCTTCCATTGTCATCAAATCAAAATTGACGATAGAGAAGAAAGAACTTGATGAATTTACAACAGACGTATATAGTCTTTTGCTAATGTCAGCTTCCGAAGAAGGAGAAATATCTAAAAAGAATATATTAGGATTGTACCCTCGTAATTCCTCACAAAATTGCTGCTCATCATTTTGAGTCATAAATAACTGAAAATCTCTACTTTTCTCCATTGTATTTAATTTTGATGATGATAAAATCTTTGGCTTACCTTATCGCACTGTTATTGGTAATGGCTTGGAAAGGAACACCGTTTAGGGGTTATCTTTCCTTGTTAATATTGTTTTGTTGGGTATTTCAATTTGGTATATACATAAATTTTCCTTTGTAAGAAAACGCACAAATAAAGTATATTACAAAAATCACTAATGTTAGCATGATACAAATCACATTCTTCTTTTTCTCATTCTTTTCCCGATAAATGCTTCTTCCTATCCTTGCTTTCTTTTCCGACCAAAACAAGAATCCATTAAAGCAATAAATCATTATTATAAAGATGAAATGTGAACAAGGATGCGCAATATACTTTAGAATTGAGTATTCAAACATCATATTTGTATAAGCTCCCAATAAGCTATATATCATATATATGATAAAACTAAAACACACCACAGAAAATGCCTTATTCTGTTCTCTGTCTTTACCAAAGGAATCATAAATAAAGAAAATTGTGTAATACCAATACTTATACCAACTCATAACAGATTTAATATTAATGGCTAAGCGGGGAACGCTGTCAAGCGTTATCACGCTTCGTTATCTATATTTTCAACTGAATCAGAATGGAATTTTAGAAGCATAAGCCGCATAATATTTTCCTTATCTTCCCAATATTCCTCGTCTATTTTATTCAACTTGGTGATTTCGTTCTCTGTCAAATGTTTGGGAATATCCCATAGCTCTTGTAATTGGCTGTCATTTTCCAATCTTTGGATGATGCCGTATGCCTGTATAAGAAGTTGTTCTGTATATGTTGCGTTAATTGCTCCCAGTCCTTTGATTGCAAGCAAATAAGCATCATATCCCCAATTACAGAAGAATTGAAGAAATCCACCATTATACATTTCAAGTTCCAGCCAATATAATGCGGCGACCATACTGTCTGTTTCCCCCATATCTTGATAATTGGGACGAATTTCTGTAAACTTACGTCCAATAGGGGAAAAGGATTGCTCCCAATATTGTTCTAAATTTTCCATTCTTATTGCTTTTGTTATAGATAATGGTTTGGTGAGGAACAGCGTTTAGCTGTTGGCTCGACCTTGTTACCAACCTTAATTATAATTCAGAGAAATCAAAAAGATTGAAGAACTTATCAAACTTCTCTTCTGTTCTACATGACAAAAATATTCCGTCATCTGTTGGTGTATTGTCGGCTTTATAGAAATACCAAATCAGATTATCTTGATATGCATATATGATTAGAGCATTATATTGCACAACTTTATTCCATTCCTTTTGTACATATTCCAATATAGCAGGATAGGCTTCTTCTTTTTCAGCTATTCCGCCAAACTCAAAGCCTCCTTGTGCGCAATTATAATACATCGTTAATAGAATAAAATCCATTAATCCAATCGGTTCTGTTATCCAACCTTCATCATCACTATACTTAACCCAAATTGTGGTATCATGTATTGTAGTAGCCCATAAACACACTTCTTGATTTTCCGCAAGAAAGATAATCTTTTCACCATCAGATTGTAATTCGTCTAATGGCAAGAACCGTTGGAACGAAGAAGCCAATACCTCTACTTTTCCAACAGATAAATAAAAATGCTTTAGAGCTTCCGGCATTGTTAGTCCAAGCATATTTTCAGCCTGTTTGATTTCATCCGTTGTGTAACCGTCATTTGCAGTTAATTTTCTGCCTAATAACTGTTCTGCTGTTTGAATAATGTTCTTCATATTTTAATTGTTGGTAATGGCTAAGCGAGGAACGCTGTCAAGCGTTATCCCGGTTTGTTAGCAACTTTACTTTAGTTCATAACAAGCATAGAGTTCAATTTTATTTCCTTCAAGAATATCATTGATTTGATACTCCAGTTCGTCCAAACTATTGACACTTGTTATTTGACGGTTGAAACCTAATTGCTTAATCTCCAAATCAATACTTAAATGTCCGATTGATATAAAATTATCTTTCAACTTCTCTATATCCGTATAATATAGAGATAACTTGCGTACACCAAAACTTCCCATAGCATTAGTTTTTGTTACAGGAACTTCTTCTATCAAAATCGTATCTATTGTTGGCTTTAGATAGTCATTGTAAGTAGTAGGAACAAAAGCATAATAAGCATCTTTCCTATATTGATAAAAATCTTCAAAGATGAAACAGCGATACTTGTTATCAATTTGAAAGGCAATTACTTCTCCCTTTGTAAAAAGACTGTTTACAAGTGTTTTATGCTTTTTCGGCTTACGTACTTTCAAAATGGGTGCGCTTACCTTTTTGAGTAACTTTTGGAGTGCAATATTTCTTTGCGAAATAGCGGTTTTATCTATTTCAGCCCAAGTTCTATCAGCTCCGTTTTCCACGATAGCTTTAAGCAGTTTTACAAAATAATCGTCCAAAAGCCCTATTTCCCAAAGCGTAAGACAAGCAGTAGAAATATAAATTTCTAAATCAAGTGAAGATGATATATTTTGTAATCCATTTTTTAGATACGATTTAATTTCATCTGCCGACTGTCCACTATCATATCTGTCCAATATTTCATTTTGAACATCTATGCCTAAATCACTTTCCAATATGTCTGTACCGTCAATCGCCATATTTGTTATTTCTTTTGTTGCTAATGGCTAAGCGGGGAACGCTGTCAAGCGTTATCACGCTTCGTTATCTATATTTTCAACTGAATCAGAATGGAATTTTAGAAGCATAAGCCGCATAATATTTTCCTTATCTTCCCAATATTCCTCGTCTATTTTATTCAACTTGGTGATTTCGTTCTCTGTCAAATGTTTGGGAATATCCCATAGCTCTTGTAATTGGCTGTCATTTTCCAATCTTTGGATGATGCCGTATGCCTGTATAAGAAGTTGTTCTGTATATGTTGCGTTAATTGCTCCCAGTCCTTTGATTGCAAGCAAATAAGCATCATATCCCCAATTACAGAAGAATTGAAGAAATCCACCATTATACATTTCAAGTTCCAGCCAATATAATGCGGCGACCATACTGTCTGTTTCCCCCATATCTTGATAATTGGGACGAATTTCTGTAAACTTACGTCCAATAGGGGAAAAGGATTGCTCCCAATATTGTTCTAAATTTTCCATTCTTATTGCTTTTGTTATAGATAATGGTTTGACAAGGAGCTGCGTTTAGCAGCTAACTTGGCTTGTTACCAATATAATTTATAGGGAAACAGATAGCCATTTTTGCTTCCATGAAGAATATCTTTTCTTAGAATCCAAAAGCCATTTGCCTTTTTTAAACAAGAATATGTATTGCTTCTTTTCCTGCATAGGCACTTCTCTGTATGTGTGAACTACAATTCTGTCCTTTCCTTCTTCTACAATATCGGTTATTTTCTCTTCATCAATATCATATTCATAAGAACCTTCATTGCCATAAGATATAGTAGTAGGTCTGCTATTCTTGCGTTCACGAGAAGTGCAGTAGTTCAAAAAGATTTTTGATACCAATTCTTTTTGCTTGTTAAACTGTTCTTCGAATGAAAGTTCATTCTGCTTTGCAATATCATTACACATCACTTCCCACTCGTGCATATTCTGCATGAATTGAAGCAATAAATTCTGTATAGTTTCTTTTAGTTCTGTTTCCATATCTGTTCTATATTATTGGTAATGGTTAGCAGGGAACGGCTTGTCCGTTATCCTGCGTTGTTAGCGAAATTATTTTATCCACTCACAGAAACTAAGTCAGATACAGCTTTCTTCTTTCAATTATTTTTCTTAGCCATTGAGGGGTGTATTCTTTACTTCGTGGATAATCCTCAAATGCTCCAATAAGCCAATCGGGATTATTGAATATGTCGGAAATGGATGTTATATCATCGTAATTAAAGGATATATCATAAGAATTGCCTTTTTCTATTGTTATACAGCATTGCATCCATGCTCCTTCTTTGGGGGCTTGTAGATACATATCTTTGTGGATATGAAACAGACTGTTATGAATAAGATTTTCTATACTTTGGCAGAGTGTTATTTTCTGAACTTCTTCTTCCCGACAACAAGTAATGTTCATATAAGAAGCAGAAATGAATGTATAGCTTAATACAATTTTATTCCAGTCTTTCGTTTGCTTATCCGTTGCTTCTATCAGTGCATGTACCAGTTGTTGTATTTGATTTGACACATTTTCAATCTGCCAACTTTGTGTGCGTTTGGGAATAGAAATCTGATTTTGCGACTTTTTAGATGTTGGTTTTATCATTGTATATGGTGTATTCGATTTTTCACACATACTAAGAACCATATCAAGATACCACAACCAATATTCCTTGCGTTTCTCCGCATTACCTATTTCCATGAAAGGATTGCTGCCCGAATAGGCTATTGAGCATATAAAATCCGCATTCCAGCTTTCAAAGTCGAAAGCATTATCATCTTCACCGTTATAATCCTCTATCTCCAATATGGTAGCTGCATCATTCCGAATAGCATATCCTAAAGCGATGATTGCCGACCCTGCCATATCTTCGCAACTCTCAATGGATTGTTCCGCATAATTGCATAACCGTTCCACCGAAACCGATATGCTTTCGGCAGTGCCCTTATTCTTGTAAAGATAACTATCTATTTCGGACAAGACACTGTATAATGGGTTTTCATTGTCATATTCCTTTGTAAAGCAAGAACAGACTTTCTTGCAACACTCGCATAATACTTTTTGTACTATACATATATCGCTTATTTGTTTCATCAAATCAACACGATAGGGCAAAGGCAAATGCCCCATACTGTTTTGATTGATTATTTCTTTCAGTTTTTCTACTTGCTGTATCATACTGGTTTCTGTTTTCGCTAATGGCTAAGCGGGGAACGCCGTTAGGCGTTATCACGCTTTGTTAGTCACGTTATTATTCTTGCTTATAAATTCATAACAGTCATCCAAAGCATATCGGGCTAAAGCACTTTCTATCCATTTCTCATAACTATCGGGAAGCTTTTCGCATTCAGGATGTGTAAGCCAATACGTTTCACCATATAGAGCAAGCATTGCCCAATGATAAATGTTTTCGTGAGAAAAGAAAACAACATCATCAGTTGTGTTTATTGGCTGTTGTAGAGGATGAAAGTCTTTAACCAGCTGCTGTGCATTCTCTATGGTAGTATTTCCATATGTAGATATGCACTCTTTTAATAGTTCGCAAAACACTTTGAAATGAAAGATGATTTTAACATCTTCATCCTCTGCCACTATAATGTCATTGTTCATGCTGTTATCATTTATAAGTTATTGCAAGTTGTGACTAATGGCTAAGCGAGGAACGCTGTAAGCGTTATCGCGCTTCGTTAGTAATCTGTTATTGCACTCGTTTCAAATCTCCGATAGATTGGAGTGACATTTCTATGTAGGGAATAGTTTTTAGAATATGGATGTTATCTATTGCTTCTTTACCACCCAATGCCAATGTCGGAACATAACCGTAACATTCGTCTAATGCCGGAATACCTTTGGCTGATTTTATTATGGGATATTCATCTAAGGAAAACCATGAAGACAAGCAGCCCTTATTTAATAATACGATATTAAACAGTATATCGACCTTATCGGATAAAATCCTGAATGTTCCGTATCTCACATTGACAAAGACGACATAATCACCTATCCTGCAATCTTTCACATAGGCAAATATATCACCGAAAACTGTTGTCATAAATGGTGTGGCTAAACCAAAACCTGCCATCGGATAGCAATCATCTATTATTGCCTGATATTCATTAGGTTCAATAATCCTAAATAATCCCTCGCAAAACATTCCAAATCCAACTTCTTTCCAAAGTGTGATTATGTTCTCCGATACGACATTGGCATATTTAGCAATAAAAGCATCATCTGCCGTTTGGCAGATGATATTTAGGTTCTTATCTAAAAACTTTTCGTACATATTTGTTGAACTTTGATTACTAATGGTTAGAAAGGAGCATCGTCAGATGCTATCTTTCGTTGTTACCGATGTTTTCTTTATACCTTTGCACCGATATTAATCCAGATTGCTGGTTTTCAAACCATTTTCTCACAGGCTCTATTATTTCTTTTTCCACATTACTTATATTCCTGAAATCTTTTGCAAACCGTTCTTTTGAATCATCGCCATTTATAGCTTTATATTTTTCAGTAAGAGGTAATAATACATCATAAATCCATTTTTCCCTATTGCAGAGAAACGCCATTATAACTCCCGTAATGAATGGCTCGTGAAATCCTAACAATAAGTCAGCATTATCAAAATTATCCAATATAAAGTTATAATTGATAGTCAATCCTTTAGCAATCGGAAAATAGTATTGATTAATCAGATTGGAAACTATCTCAATTTGTTCTTCATTTCCAACAGTATCTTTAAACCACAATTTCTCTATATATTCATCAGGAAACAAGATAGAACTTCCCATAAAAATTACAGGAAATTTCACAGAAGATATTGCCCCTGATTTATTTTTAATATCGAATATTTCGTTATTACTTACTATCAGAGATAAATGTATATTATACATTCCTTTTATTCCGTGGCTTGGTGTATCAAACATTAATTTAAATTCTTTATCATCTTGAACTTTATAATTGCTTATGCCTGCTTTTTGGCTTATAATCGTACCCCAATGGGGTTGATTTGCTTTCAACCATTTGCCTAACTCTTTTATAAATGCTTTTTTATCCATTGTTATACGTTCTATTTGCTTTATCGGTAATGGCTTGGCGGGGAACGGCGTTAGTCCGTTATCCCGGCTTGTTATGAACTTACTTTACCCCTTGTGCCTTTTATAATTTGCATAGCGAGCATTTAGAGTGTCCCGCCATTCTTGGCTTGGGCAAGAGTTTATTAACTGAATATACTTATTCTCATCATCAACGCAAACAGACTCTACAAGTTTTAATAAACTCCACTGCAAATCATAAAAAGCATTTTCAGGAAAGATTTGTACCAACACCATAGCTTCATCAAATGATATGGGAAGTTGTATTTGTTCTAATAAGGCATCATAAGTATTTACTAATTCATCAATACTCTCTGTATCATTGATGCTTTCATTAGGCATACGACCCAAATCTTTCAACTGTAAAATTTCATTTCTCATATCGTGTACTCTAATTGTTCATAATGGCTAAGCGGGGAACGCTGTAAGCGTTATCCCGGTTTGTTAGCAAAATATTATACCCATTCTAATATTGGGTTAGGTCTATGAATAAAATACCGTTTATTATCCGAAATTGAAAATATCATTCCCGAATGCAATTTCGTTCAAGTTCCTCTTTTTACAATCCACAACGCCTCCACCCGTCTGTCCGCATCTGTACTGCATCGATTTTCCATGCTTCCCCCACACGTTTCATACAGAAACGATAGTCGAGATTGATTCTTTCATCCTGCGCATAGATGTAAAGTTTGTTGCGGGAAACCTGTTCGGCATCAACCAGGCGGAAGGTGGCATACGTCCCCTCTGGAGAAAGCGACAAAGCGAGCGGCCGATACCCCATCCGTGGCTTCTCGGATACATACTGCTGCCAGATCTGCTGCAACTTCGGTCGCACATCCGGCGCATCAAAACCTGTCTGGTCGGTATATTTCTCCCATTGAGTCATGGCGGCAAAGAAAGCATACAGCACCTGTTCCGCCTGATGAACCGCATCAGCGTCCACCTCCAACTTCTTCTTCGCCTGGCTTCGTTGCAACGAGGCGAACAGCTCCATCTGCTCCTGGGTAAAGAGGTCGCCAGAACGCAAGGAAAGGCGTTTATTGAAAGCAATGCCAAGCACCCCTTCATAAGTGATCTGAGTTTGTCGAACATGCAAATGATTCAGCTTAGGAAGCTGAGCAGCCCGATGCAACCCCTCATCGTCCAGCGACGTGGCACTCAAGTCCAACAGAGCCACCTTACTTGCCTGCATCATGGACAACCCCTTTCCCGTAATTGCAGGATTTCCTGCCAAGAGCAGATACTCCAAAGTGGGCATGGTGGCAAATACCGCAAAGCATGCGTCGGTAAGCTCCGCATATTCGATCCCTACATTGACCATTTTCTTGGCACCTGCCAGCGGTTGAATCTGTTCGTCCGTCAAAGGGTAATGCTTGACATGAAATCCCACCAAAGCAGGATAAGCGCCAATCTGTTGCATCACCTCCACAGATAGCTCGGGCATGAGCATCACCTTATCGCCATCAAAAATCAGTTTGCCGTCTTCCCAGTCGATGGTACGTGCCCGCTTGGGAAAAGAAGTAAGTTCTTTTATCATCGTTCTATCATTTTTAAGGTAATCTTTGTTCATAGACTTTCTGTTTTTGCTAATTTATTTATAACCGCACCTTATGGTGTCGTTCCTACACTTCTATAACTACACCTCACGAATTATCCAGTGTATCAAGAGGATTAGGGATTTTTGCTTTATGGGCACTTGACACATGAAGATAAATGGTTGTGGTCTTGATGTCGTTGTGTCCCAGCAATTCCTGTATCGTGTGCAGGTCTGTTCCCTGTTCCAGCAAGTGTGTGGCAAAGGAGTGGCGCAGCATATGTACGTGTACACGGTGTTTGATGCCAGCACGATGTGCGGCTTCTTTCAGCACTTTCACCAATGCACTTGCCGAATATTGCTCTCCGGGTGTTTCGCCCTCAAACAGCCATTTTTGTGGACGATATTCCCGGAAGTAGTGCCGTAGTTCTTCCAGCAATTTGGGTGAAAGGAGCGAATAACGGCATTTCTTCCCCTTGCCCATAATGCGAACCGACATTGTTTCACTGTTGATGTCCTGCGGGGTCAGGTTAAGCAATTCGCTTCTTCTTAGTCCGGCAGAGTAAACCAACGAAATCATGCAGTGATGCTTGATGTTGGAAATTTGTGCAAGGATGCGCTTAATTTCATTCTTGCTCAACACTTCGGGCAGGCTCTTGTACTCTTTGGCACGGGTGATACCGCCATAGTATTGCCGTTTGCCGCCTTTCACCTGCTCGTAATAGAACTTGATAGCATTGATGCGCATATTCTGTTGCGACACCGAGATTTTCTTCTCGTTCACAAGATAGAGTATGTACTTGTTGATGTCCGGCACTTTCAGGCGGTCGATGTTCCGTCCCTTGTGATATTCCATGAAGTCGCTGAAATAGGCACGGTATGTTTTGACGGTCGAGGGGCTGTAACGCTTCTGTTCCAGCAGTTCGAGGTAGCCTTTCGGCAGTGTGTATTCCCTTTTAGGTTTGGGATGCCGCACGTAAATCCGGCTGTAATCAATATAGGCGTGGGGTGAATAGCGGTCGTAGAAATCCGGCAGGCTGAAAGCGGCTGACGCTATGTATGCAGAACCGTTGCCAGCCATTTCCATGCCCGTGTCTTGGGCGAGCAGTTGGGTTACAGCCTGACTGTTCGCATATTCTATCCGTATGTAGTCTGCACCGTCCCTTGTTTCTTTGTGTAGCACGATGCTTCCTCTTTGTTTCTGAACCTTATCCATGTCGCTGAATTTTGCTTCATGCTCCAAAGATAAAACAAAAACGCTACATTTTGAACATACGTTCAAAAATAATAGAGGTTAAAAAAACAAAACTGTATCAGGCTTTAAGCAGCGAATAGATATAGCGAAAGTTTTCTGCCAGTTCGTCCACGTTCAAACCGTTCAGAAATGCTTGTTCGTATGACAGTCCTAAAAACATTTGCCGGAACATGGTAGCCGTTTTCCTCACGTCCGTGTCACTTCTGATTTCCCCGCTTTCTTTTGCTTTCTGCACGACTTTCGCCCACAGGTCATGGTCATGGCTGAATACTCTTTCGATTTTCTGCCTGATGCCCGGATAGTACGTACGCACTTGTGACAGGAAATGAAAGTAGTAGAAGCTGGGGCTACAATCATGTGGGCTGTTATTATCGTCAATCAGT
This sequence comes from Butyricimonas muris, assembly GCF_046365375.1. Lineage (NCBI taxonomy): Bacteria > Pseudomonadati > Bacteroidota > Bacteroidia > Bacteroidales > Odoribacteraceae > Butyricimonas > Butyricimonas muris. Next base: position 33,571 of record NZ_JBKEIT010000011.1, read on the forward strand.
TCAACAATCCTTTTCATGGAAGCGGTTACCCCCGCCACGTATTGCCCGATGAACTTCTCCAACGTATCGGCAGGAGCGGCAAACTTGTTTCCCGGTTCGTGCATTTTTAACACGTATTTGTCTGCCACAGCCATGAATAAATCCAGCTTGTGCGGAAAATAATAAACGATACCCGTTTTTGTCACTCCGCAGGCTTTGGCAAGCGTGATGATGCTTGCTTTTTCGTAGTTCATCCTGACAAATACCCCAAATGCTTTATCTATTACTTCTTCACGATTAGTTATTATCATACACGTTTGTTTTTAATCGGTTACGAAGATACGGATTTTGTTTTAACCATTTGTACCCCAGTGCTTTTTTTTAGTGCAAGGTGCAAGTATATATTTATATATATAGCTTGCACCTTGCACTAATCCAAAAATATTTATTATCAGATATTTGCGAGTTTCAAAAGAAAGCCGTATCTTTGAACCCGAAAGTTAGGCAGACAAACAGCGGTCAAAGTTGGACAGGCTTAACGGTTGAAAATCGTTACTGTTTCGTTACCTATTTGAAATTTTGAAAGCAAAGTAGCTGAAATATAAGCGGTTAGAGTTGTAGGTTCAAAACCCTCCCTCTCCGCCAAAGCAAGTCACTGAAAGAGAGTTAGCACACGGAAGCTGACTCTCTTTTTGCATCTAAAGGAATTCGAACCGAAGCGTCGGCAGGAGTTCGTAACGCATTCTCGAAGGGAGTGAAAGTCCCGAGTCATCCCTCCCGTGCGCAGGCAATCTCCCCCAACTCCTCTTTTTTCGTAAGTTTCAATCATCGAAACCAATCTGTTTTGTTTCACTATATAACACGAAATCAGAACCCGTTGATGCTCGTTTTTACTATTCCGAACACTTTTTCTAATCCGTTGCGTTTTTAGTCTCACCTACTCCACACCATTATCGACATTAGAAACAATAATAATTCTTTATTTTCTCTAGTTTAAGGATATTTACATTCCCAAAGCACGACTTGAAAACACAAAAAATCAAGTCAATGATTGGATGGGACTTTTATTTTTACATAGAGAAGGAGTGATCGAACCTCGTACATACCGGGTCGACCACAGTGGAATATAATTTTAGGGAGAATATATGCATATTAATAGAATAAAAAGTTACTTAAATCTACTGCTATTCGCGGTACTTTTATTACCGGCTTCTTGTATCGATGAAAAAATACACCACGAAACAAAAGAAGGTTATATAGAAATTTCCGGTATCAATTCCCGCAGTTACACGGGAAGTTACGCAGGTGACGAAGCTGACAACAAAGTCGAGACGCTCCGCATTCTTGCATTCAACAAAACGAGCCGTGCCTGTGAAAACAATGTGCTGTACTACGGTTCCGCATTAGCCGAAAACACACTACGTCACCCGATCGAGCAAGGCGAATACGATTTTATCTTTCTGGCGAACGAACCCGCAGAGAACAGTATCAAAACAATACTCGACAATATCAGCGAATACGATGATCTGAAATCAATCGCATATCCCGCGACACATTTCACCTCCGAGCGTTCTATCCCCATGATCGCGGAAAACAACGGCGTGAAAATATTACCCGAGGGGAAGATTGAGGTAAATAACAACACAAATTCCGAATTAAAAATAGGACTCCGCCGACTGGCGGCACGCTTTGACGTCGTTCTGAAATCGACTATTGACTGGGGAACCACTAACACCGGGGAATTCAAGGGTATCACGTTATCGAACCTCCCGGACAGAGTGCCGCTTGTATATGGCTTACCCAGTACCCCGCAATCAAACTCATATACATACGACGAACCAACTCTGCCTTATACCGGGACAAACATCACAAGGGACGTGATCCGCCAGTTCACACTAGCGGACAACGCCGGATATTTTGAAGTAGACCCGAACCTGTTGACAGTCGAAGATCAGGCAAAAGGCCTTGTATGGGCAGCCAAAGTAAAGAGAATCATTCTCCCTTCCAGCTATTTCAACGTGAAGACAGCCGAGGCAAACGCGATCATGTTCACGGTCAACCTGATTGACAAATACAGTCCCTCGTGCAAGTTGAAAATCCTATCCGACCTGGATTACAGACTACCCGCCAACGCAAGACTGGAACTGATCGGTACGATCAAGGAACCTTTAGAAATGAATATACAGCCTGCTCCATGGACCCAAGATGAAACCGGTTGGGAAATATCCGGTATCCGCAAACTGAACGTGTCGCAAACAGAAGTTAAGATGACCGACCAAAACGGCGTTCGAATCTCTTTCTGGTCTAATATGCCGGTTGTGAAAGTACTCGACGTGGTAGAAAAAGAAGGAGCGGGCGACCGACCGACAAACGAAGTATTCAACTGCCTAACGGTAGATGCCAACAACACCTCCCCTTACCGTTTCCATTTCGACCCGACCACAGGTAGCGGGTACATGGACTTACTGATCGACGGTACCAACCGGATTTCCGGCACCCCTCACGACAGGACTGAAAACATGAGCGGTAAATACACGTTGACTTTATCGGCAGAGGATGAAAACGGCAAAAATCAATTACAAAGAACAATTACTGTCACGGTAACACAAACGGGGCTACGATTTGTACACAACCCCACGGCAAACGCCCACGGATTATTTAACGGCGTGTTTTTCAAACACGACCAAAAAGGCGAACGCATCATTACCGGACAACACGCCATAGACCGCCCGTGGTCTGTAACGGTACCCGATGATTTTCAAGATTGGCTCGTGGTAAGTGCCACGCCCAGTTTCGACCCGGGTGTCGGCACCGAATACCCCGGGGATGCCGAACACTATCAAGTGTTTCCCAACCCGTATAGGGCAGAGAAAGAGGGCAAGAAAATCGAAGGTATTAACGGGCGAATCTATTTCCGTATCGGCATCAAGGAGAGTTCCAATCACGTGCCGAGCAAGACTTCTGCTCCAAAATTCGGGTATGTCACTTTAACCTACTACCCGGGAGGCTGGCAAACCACCATGAGAATCTACGTTCGGCAAGGCGAAGCCCCGGCATACATATACAGCCCGAGCGATCCAATCCCGGATGTCGTTCATAACGGCTGGAACGGCAACACCGACATCACGGCACAAGTCCGGGCAGATATGCGCCTAACCTCAGCGAACACACGCCGGGGAGCGGTAAAATTCTCGCCTTATAACCTGACTACCCCCAAACTGGCAGGGTATACCGATCCCGACTACGAGAATGTTAATGCCAGAGGTGCCCAATTTGTCGACTTTCCTTCACAAGCGGGGGCATTCTTCCAGTGGGCGGTCGATTTACAAGGCAATACTGCAGGCATAAACTACACGGATTATTACCGGAGAGGCTTCAACCCGAGCAGGTCATCTCTAATCTCAGGTTTCCCGTGGGATTATCCCGAATTTCCCATCATGTGGGCAGGGGCTAGCGGCATACCTGCATATAAAAACACGTTTGAGATTTGCCCCACGGGCTATCGTCGTCCCACGGACGGGTACACGAATAAAGTATCATACAACGGATACTACGATTATTTGCCCGCCACGAATACACCCGCCATGAATCATTTGGAAGACGTGGAACAGTCCGAGTTAAGAGTTTCTTTATTTAACGTGCCCTTCGCGGGGAATGCAGCTTCAAGCGCGGACTATATTACCGTGTTCGACAACGTCGTGGGAACGAATACCGGTCCCGGCACGTATCCTTACGGGACAAGCGGCATCGCCCGCAAGCAGTTGAAGAATACAACCTTCACCTTTTACTCGGACGGATTCTTCGACAGGCGACCGATTAAGGAACCCTCGAACGGCAATTACGGCGTATCGATAGACAACAGCCATGCCGCTTATCAAGGGGTATTGTATTTCAACCCCACAACCTACGCGTCCATTTTCTTCCCTTCCGCCGGTCGTCTGAATAACACAAACGGAAAGCTGGAGGGTGCAGGTAGTACCGGTTATTACTGGTCAGCCAGCGTAAGCCCGCAATACACGAGAAACGAATTAATAACGGAAACCAATAACAGAACGGTTCGTTACGGGGGATGGTCATTCGAATCCGCGTATAATTCCATAAACTTCAGGGTCGCGTACCAAGGTTTTGCTCAAACGATACGCTGCGTGGAAGAAGTGATTATTAACGTGAGATAGAAGATTACAATTGAGTTACTCACCGTCTTCGGTTATCTTTCCAATCACGGAATAATTCAATCATAAATCGAGAAATCATAAATCCCAAATTAAGACAGTGACTTGATAAACAAACTGATCCCGTCGAATATCATCTGCAAACCGATCGTGGCAACAATCAGCCCGATAATACGAATTAAAGGATTCATGAAATTGTACTTGATCAGGAAATTCCCGATACGACGGGCCTGTAACATACAGAATAGGTTCACGGCCAGAGCGATTAATATGGAAATAATCGTGATCTCGCGACCGTACTGAACGGGAAAAGTCACTGCCGCCGTGATCGTCGCGGGTCCCGCAATCATAGGAATAGCAATAGGCACCGTGGTAAGGTCTGCCAGCTTGATATGCTCATCCACTTTCAAAAAGAAACCTTTCAACAACCCGGACAAACCGTTATACATCAACACGGCACCGCAAGTGATTTGAAAAGAATACAACTCGACATGAAAAACATAACTGAACGTGAGCTCGCCAAGAAAAAGGAAAAACACCAGAATCAGCGCCGCCGTAATTGTTGACTTGATAGAAATATAGCGCAATTCCTTCAAACTAAATCTCTCTTGCAGAGAGGTTACGATCAACACTTTCTGTACCGGGTTCACCAACGCCAAAAGAGCCACGATACATCCTAATATCATTTTTACTGTCATGACCTGTGTATTTCAATTACATCGCGAAGATAGAGGATAAAAGATAAAAACTGAAAGATAAAAACTAAAAGTTAGTTTAGAGTTCACATTCTAAACTTTAAACTGGCAAGACTCTTTATAGTATTAATAAATTATATTACTTTTGAGCCTGTAAATTACATCATAATGAAAAGGCTGTTTTTACTAGATATACCTATATTTCTATTTTCTTTAGTATTCATTGTCAACGGGCTGCAAAAGACAATGACCGAGAGAGAGAGTATAGTGTACGTCCAAGAAGAACAGCTGTCTATCCCGGAAACCCAAGCGAATTTTCATTCTCATGACGGATTTTTCCACCACCTTCTGGCGGACGAGGGTATCACGATGCCTCACGGACGACGTTTCGGGTTGAACAAACCGCCAAAGACTAACGTGTATTTCCGAAACACGGTTAACGGTTTGAAAAACAAACCGCTCAAGTTAGCCATCGCGGAAAACACGAGGCATTTCATGCAATATCTTACTACCCGCCACAGTCAGGGATTTTATATTTATTCGCTAAAAGAGTTAATTTTATGACACAAAATATCCTTTACGGCGTACAAGGTGAATAAATATAGAATATTGTAAACTGAATTATATAATATGATCGATTGGCTTCAATCAATTCTCGATTGGTATATGTATAACGTGAACTACTGGAGTGTTCTCGTCTGTATGGCTATCGAGAGTACCATCATACCTTTTCCGTCAGAACTAATCGTGCCTCCGGCTGCGTGGAAAGCCGCAAACGGGGAACTCAACTTCGTGCTCGTTATCGTGTTCAGCACCATCGGGGCGGTTATCGGGGCATTGGCAAACTACGTGCTTGCCTGCACGCTGGGACGGAAATTCATTTACTCCTTCGCGGAATCACGCTGGGGAAAGATATGCGGCATGACAAAAGAAAAAATAGAAAAATCCGAACAATACTTTTTGAAATACGGCAAAAGTTCCACGTTAATCGGGCGACTGACTCCCGGCGTGAGAAGCCTTATCTCGCTCCCGGCAGGACTCGTGAGAATGCCGTTGAAAAGTTTTATATTATACACGGCAGTGGGAAGCGGCATTTGGAATCTGATTCTCGCCACCACCGGATATTTTCTGTATTCCCGAAAAGAACTGCTGGAAATGTATTTCACGGAAATAACCATCGCGATGCTGGTCGTGGGATGCTGCTTTTTCGGGTACCTAATTATAAAGAACATTCGTAAAAAAACAAATTAAATACAAAATCATAACATGGAATCACGCAAACACTACACGGGACTCACGGACAAACAAGTCGAGGAAAGTCGTGAAAAACACGGTTCAAACGTGTTGACGCCCCCGAAAAGGGACTCCCTGTGGCAAGTATTTATCGGGAATTTCGAGGATCCCGTCATTCGTATATTAATGGTAGCCGTTTTCCTTTCCGGGGGAATAGCCATTGCCATGTATTTCTCGGAAGGCATTATCGAGATAGCCGAAACCATCGGTATTGCCGTCGCCATTCTGCTGGCAACAGGCGTAGCCACGTGGTTCGTCTGGGATGCCAACAAGAAATTCGATGTGCTGAATCAAGTGAACGACGACACATTGGTAAAGGTCATCCGTAACGGCAACGTACACGAGGTGGCAAAAAAAGACATCGTGGTCGATGACATCGTGATACTGGAACAAGGAGAGGAGATCCCCGCCGACGGGGTATTGTTGGAAGCCCTCTCTTTGCAGGTCAACGAATCGAGCCTCACGGGAGAACCCGTTGCCAACAAGACGACGATCGAGAGCGAATTTAACATGGAGGCTACCTATCCCTCCAATCACGTGATGCGGGGAACCACCGTCGTGGACGGTCACGGAGTGATGCAAGTACTCGCCGTGGGCGACTCTACCGAGTTCGGACGAGTGGCTGAAAAATCATCGGAGAAAAGCGAAGAACCAACCCCACTGGACACGCAACTCGAATCACTCGCCAAATTCATCGGAGTGATCGGGTTCTGCGGTGCGGCCGTGATGTTCACGATACTGTTTATTAAAGGGTTGTTTTTCAACCCGACCTATCCCACTCCCGAACTGGGACAACTGGGATTGATCGGTGCGGTGATTATCGCTGCCGTTATCATGCTGGCAAAAGTCTGGGTACCCGTTGTTTACGACGTGTATTCTTTACAAGGCAAGGACAAACCGCTTCCGAAGAGTATTGCCGCGGGAGGTTGGGGACGCTGGATACTTTACGGTCTGGGAGCATTGGTCGTGATGCTCGCTATCGGTCTGGCATTCGGTGTGAAACCGTGGGACCCGCACGCGTGGATTCCGCTGGGACTCGGCAAAAAGATTCTTTCCGCTTTCATGGCTTCCGTTACCCTAATCGTGGTGACCGTGCCGGAAGGATTGCCGATGAGCGTTACCCTCAGCCTCGCGTTGAGCATGCGCAAGATGTTGAAATCCCACAATCTCGTGCGGAAAATGCATGCTTGTGAAACCATGGGCGCAACGACCGTGATCTGCACGGATAAAACGGGTACGCTGACGCAAAACCAGATGACGGTGTACAAGACAAACTTCTACGGGTTGGATGGCGAACGTCTGTCTGATAACGAATACTCGAAACTACTTGCGGAGGGGATCGCCATGAACACGACAGCTTTTCTGGATTTCAGTGACCCGGAGAAGGTAAAAACACTGGGCAACCCTACCGAGGCGGCGTTGTTACTCTGGCTGAACGACCAAGGTATCAATTACGCGGAATCGCGGGAAAGTGTCACGGTGATTGAACAGCTGACATTCTCCACCGAACGGAAATACATGGCAACCCTCGTGCAATCACCTACTTTCGGGAAGAAAATCCTGTACGTGAAAGGTGCCTCGGAAATCCTTTTCGGATACTGCAAAAACGCTATTGTCGGCGACAAAACAGTACCTATCGCCGAGCAACAACCCACAATCGAGGAACAATTGCTCGAGTACCAAAATCAAGCAATGCGAACGCTCGGGTTCGCTTACCAGATCATTGAAGACGACGAACCGCATTTTAAAGACGGACGATTGTATAACACGGAATTGACATTCCTCGGCATCGTTGCCATATCCGACCCCATTCGACCGGATGTGCCGGATGCCGTACAACGCTGCTTCGACGCCGGAATCCAAGTTAAGATGGTAACAGGGGACACCCCGGGTACCGCGAAGGAGATCGGGCGGCAAATCGGGTTATGGACAGAAAAAGATACAGACCAAAACCTGATTACCGGGGTTGAATTTGCCAAACTGACGGATGAGGAAGCCCTCGACCGGGTACTCGACATGAAGATCATGTCGCGGGCGCGACCATTGGACAAACAACGGTTGGTACAACTGTTACAGCAAAAGAAACAAGTCGTGGCAGTAACGGGTGACGGAACAAACGACGCTCCCGCGTTGAATCACGCTCACGTCGGACTATCCATGGGTAGCGGAACATCGGTAGCCAAGGAGGCCAGTGATATTACCCTGCTCGACGACTCGTTCAGCAGTATCACCTCCGCCGTGATGTGGGGACGTTCCGTGTACCAGAACATACAACGCTTCGTGCTGTTCCAGTTGACGATCAACGTGGCAGCCTTGATTATCGTGCTATTGGGGTCGTTGTTCGGTTCCGAACTGCCGATCACGGTAACGCAAATGCTGTGGGTAAACTTAATCATGGATACATTCGCGGCAGGAGCACTCGCCTCTCTCCCACCCAGTCCGGACGTGATGAAACGGAAACCGAGGGACTCGAATGCCTTTATTATCGTACCGCGGATGCGCACACTTATCCTAACCACGGGTATCGCTTTCGTGGTGATCTTGATGAGCTTACTCTATATACTATCCCACTACGCGGGAGGAATAGACGCCGCCACACCGCAAGGCTTGGACAACCTGACGATTTTCTTTACCGTGTTCGTGATGTTGCAATTCTGGAATATGTTCAATGCCAAAACCTTCGGCACGAACGAATCCGCATTCAAGAACCTTTCCAAGAGCGAAGGATTCCTTACTGTCGGGTTGGCCATTGTCGTGGGACAAATCCTCGTGGTAAACTTCGGGGGAAGCGTATTCAGAACAGTACCCCTCTCGTGGACGGAATGGATATGGATCACGGCTGCAACCTCGCTGGTGTTGTGGGTAGGCGAAATATTCCGGGCAATAAAGAGAAGAAAAGAAAAATAAGTCCGTAAGGTCCATAAGCTCACGGGTGTCCTTCGGACAGTGTTTATCGGCAGCATATAGCTACCGTAGACAAAGCGCCCCGCAGGGGACCATGGACCTTATAGACCTTATGGACTTTACAGACTTTATAGACCCAAATTGATTAAATTATGAAAAGAAACAGCTCAAATTACTGGATATATCTGGGAATGATTAGTGTATTCGGGGTGTTGATCTACCTTGCCCTGTGTTCGGGCGAGCGTTTTGACCATCACCCGGGAACAGGTATAATGCCCACAAGTGCCGGGGCATTCGAACTGTTCACGAACATTATTTCCGATAATATGACAAATTCATTGACGATACTGTTATTACAGATCATCGTGATTTTGCTTACCGTCCGGGTGTTCTCTTATCTTTTCAAATATATCGGGCAACCGGGTGTGATGGGAGAAATCGTGGCAGGTATCGTCCTCGGTCCCTCTCTACTAGGATATTTCTTCCCGGAATTTTCCGCTAACCTGTTCCCTCCCGAATCACTGGACAACCTCAACCTACTTAGCCAAATCGGGCTAGTATTGTTTATGTTCGTTATCGGGTTGGAACTGGATTTCAGCGTATTGAAAAACAAGCTGAATGAAACGCTCGTTATCAGTCACGCGGGGATAGTGGTACCTTTCTTCCTTGGCGTGGTGGCAGCAATCTGGGTATACGAGGATTATGCTTCGGGACAAACGGCGTTTCTGCCTTTCGCCCTCTTTATCGGGATATGCATGAGTATCACTGCATTTCCCGTGTTGGCACGCATCGTGCAGGAACGGAACATGACGAAAACATCCGTGGGGATGCTTTCTATTGCCTCGGCTGCCAATGACGACGTGACAGCGTGGTGTCTGCTGGCAATCGTTATAGCACTCGCCAAGGCGGGAACTTTTGTCAGTGCCCTGTACACGATCGGACTAACACTGATTTATATTGTTTTCATGTTTCTCGTGATGCGTCCCTTCCTGCGGAAGATCGGTGAAACTTACGCCTATTCGGAAGTGATTAACAAAACATTCGTGGGGTTTATATTCCTTATACTTGTCTTGTCATCGGCAATAACGGAAATCATCGGGATTCATGCCCTGTTCGGTGCGTTTATCGCCGGAGTGGTAATGCCCACGAATATAGGATTCCGCAAAGTGATGATGGAAAAAGTGGAAGATGTTTCACTCGTGTTCTTTCTTCCGTTGTTTTTTGCCTTCTCGGGTTTACACACCGAAATAGGTTTGATTAACACACCTGAATTGTGGGGCGTTTGCTTGCTGTTTATCGTGGTAGCCATCGCCGGAAAATTCGGGGGCTGCACCCTTGCCGCCCGTGCCGTCGGGGAGAATTGGAAAGACAGTCTTATCGTGGGAACATTGATGAATACACGGGGACTGATGCAACTCGTGGCACTGAATATCGGCTTCGAAATGGGTATTCTCACCTCGGAGATGTTCGTGGTATTACTGCTAATGTCGCTACTGACAACGTTCATGGCAACACCTATGCTTTCGCTTGTCGAACGGATATTCTCGAAACAAAAAGAAAGCAAGGGACACCGGGAGAAGGTGCTACTCTCGTTCGGTAGACCGGAAACAGGAAAAACACTATTGAATATTGCCGATTTGATGTTGGGACATCGTTTGCAATCGAGCCTGATCACCGGGATACACTTCACGTTAGGGACCGACCTCAACCCAGCCAAGGCAGATGAATACGAGCAAGAAAGCTTTATCCCCTTACGGGAAGAAGCAGAACATTTGCAATTACACGTTCAAGAGCGTTACCAAGTGACAGACAGGCTTATTCCCGAAATGGTAAAAATAGCGCGACAGGAACAGGTAGACCACCTTTTCCTCGGCGCCGGACAACAGTTCATGATGGGGAATGACGTTCCCGCGGGCACATTCGGCAAGAAGTTCACCACGGTTTCCCGTTGGCTGAAACAACTCAAGAATCACCCGTTGCATCTGCCGGGAACGTTGTTAAGGCAGAAACTGGAATCTATCATGGAACACGTGGATTGCTCCGTGGGCATCTTTGTCAACCGGGGGTTCACGCACGCATCTTACATCCTGCTACTCGTGGATAATGAAACTGACCTTTTCCTGTTCAATTATGCGCAAACCCGTCTGGGAGAACAAAGTATGACGATACGCATCTGCTTTACAGACGAACACCCGAACGAAACCGTGCTTGCCCGAGTCACGTCCGACTTCGTGCAACGCGATACCGCAAAGTTTATTCTGGATACACCTCTGGTTACTAATCCTCTCGCGGAGGACAAAGAAAGCCTGTTGGTTTTAAGTTACGCGACTTGTCAGAAACTGTCGAAAGACCAGAATCTGTTTGCCAAGTTACCCTCACTTCTAATCATACGGCCTCAAATAAATACGGAAAATACAAATAAATAGATATGGAATTTTTTATCATTATAGGACTTATTCTTTTAAATGGAGTGCTCGCCATGTCGGAGATAGCGATGGTGTCGGCACGTAAATCGCGTCTTGAGACGGAAGCCAGAACAGGGAACAAATCTGCTCGGCGGGCTTTGAAACTCGCCAACGAGCCGGATCGTTTCCTGTCGACCGTCCAAATCGGGATCACCCTTATCGGTATCCTTACCGGTCTTTATTCGGGACAGGCTTTAGCCGGGGATCTCGCCGTATGGGTGGAGAAAATAGAGGCATTGCAACCTCACGCCCTGCTAATTTCTAAAACAATCATCGTGATCATGGTGACTTACCTGACTCTAATCTTCGGGGAATTGGTTCCGAAACGTATCGGGATGGTTGCTGCCGAACGGATGGCCAAGATTATTGCCGCCCCGATGGACATACTCTCCCGTATAGCATCCCCGTTCGTGTGGCTGCTCTCTGCCAGCACCTCATTTATGATGCGGGTACTCGGTCTTAATAAAACAGGCAGCAATAAAATCACGGAAGAAGAGATCAAGGCTATCATACAGGAAAGTACCGCGGAAGGCGAGATTCAAGAAGTGGAACAGGACATCGTGGAGCGTGTATTCAATCTCGGCGACAGGGATATTGCCTCCATCATGACGCATCGCAGTGATCTGGTATGGCTTAATATCACGGACTCCAACGACCGGATTCGTGAAATAGTCAAAACAAACCTACACACGATTTACCCCGTGTCGGATACCAAACTGGATAATATTGTAGGTGTCGTGTTCCTAAAAGACCTCTTCGGAAAGATCGACGCACCGGACTTTAATCTGAAAGCCCTCGTCCGTCCCCCGCAATATTTTCCGCAAAACCAAAGCGTGTACAACGCGCTGGAACATTTGAAACAAGGACATCTCAAATACGGGCTGGTCACAGATGAATTCGGGAGCATCGAGGGTATCGTAACCTTGAAAGATATCGTGAAAGCCCTCATCGGCGACGTTCCCGAAATAGGTGAAGAACCGGATATCGTGCAACGGGATAACGGGACATTCCTCGTGGACGGTCAATGTCCCTTCTATGATTTTCTCGCCTATTTCGACATGGAATTCCTATACACGAACCACTATTATAACACGTTGAGCGGTCTGATCCTAAAAATACTGGAACACATCCCTCGCACCGGGGAAAAACTGGTATGGTATAACTTCGAATTTGAAATCGTGGATATGGACGGGGCACGTATAGACAAGGTACTTGTCAAAATAAATAAAGAGTAAGGACTTATTAAAGTTCCTTACTCTCACACCATCAACACCTTGCAACATTATTTGGTCTTTATGGTATCTTGTGTATATCACTTATGATCCCCGCACTCGTGGTTACAAGCAATGCCCGAATCCAACAGAAAACCCTTGAGGTAACCTTCCGTGACTTTCCGCACATCACCCTTGCAGCCGCGAAGTACTTTTATTCCCTGCTCGCTTAATTTATTCAAAGCACCATCCCCCATACTTCCGGCAAGCATGACGGTAACACCTTTCTCCCGTAACACGGCTGCAATATCCGATTTACAACCGCATCCTTGCGGAGAAGGAAGCGTTTCAACACTTGTAATGTTTTTCATGTCGTCGACGGTAAACAAGGTATAATACTCACAATGCCCGAAGTGGTCGTCCACCGCGTTGTCTTTGGTTGGTACAGCAATTCTCATGATTAAATTCCTTTCTTTATAGTTTCTATTGAAAAATCACTCTTTATAGATAGAGGAACAAATGTACTGTTTTTTTTATTGAATAGTACCCCTAGGCAGAAATGAATATTTATTCATTACGAATAATGATAAACATCTTTTCATAAAAACTCGCTAACCGAAACTATTACAAGGCCATTTTTCTCATTCCATACAACTTATTGTAATATTCATTATTATTTCTAACTTTGTAATGGAAAGAAAATTACCCACACAAGCATGACGAAAACACAGCTTAGAAGGGTAGAGTTAGAAGATGAAAAAAAGAGTGTTGGCATTTATAATTTTACTTTGAAAGGAAGGAGAAAAGTGAAAGTAAAATATATAATTCGATATTTATATGCAATACAAATAAATTTATATATAGACACAATACTTGTTGAAAAAGGATTTATTGTACACGATATAAAAAGCTAAAACGGGCAATAATTAACAGGTTTAAAAACCTCTTAAGATTTATGCTTGAACAATGAAAAAAAAGAATGTTCGATGCACGGGGATAGGTATGTCAAAATTTTAACGGGAATTAAAGTCTGACATGAATCGAGGGAAAAGATAGAACCCAGAGAATCGAAGAATTAACAACCAGCTAAACCAATATGAACAACAAGATTATAGAACATCCGAGTTGTCATAGTGTTGACAATTTGAATAAACCACAAATAGAAACTGTTAGTATTCCGAAAGGTACAACGGGATGCTTGGAACTTAATCATAACGAGGTTGCTTTTTTCTTGGAAGGGCGCTTGAAGTTTATCTTCGGTAACTTCCATGAACACGAAAGCAAGAAAGGGCAAATTCTATTTCTCCCTGTTGGAGAACGATATTTTTATCGCGCACCGACTAATGCTATCGTCATGGTCTTCAGGTTGCATGGTCCGTTAAAACTGTGCGACAACTACCCCGTGGAGAAACTATACGGAGCGAAAGCCTTTGTTACGGGAAATAATTGCAAACCCCGGAAAGAAAAACTAAACATGTTACAAATTAATTCACACCTATGGCATTTCCTTGACGGGATAAATAATTGCCTCACGGACGGGATCAATTGTAATTACTATTTTGAATTGAAAATCAAAGAGTTCTTCTTATTATTGAGGACATATTACACGAAGGAAGAAATTCACGACTTTTTCCAACAGATACTGACAAAGGACACCATATTCTCTGAATTTGTGAGACTTAACAGTAAACGTTTCCGAACGGTTACAGAAATTGCAGACGCGATGAATCTATCGCCGAAGCAATTCGCTAAAAAATTCGTGGAGATATTCAAGGAAACTCCTTACCAGTGGATGAAAGCAAACAAAGCAAAGGTTATTCAAGATGAAATCACCTCGACCAACAAGCCTTTCAAACAGATAGCTTACGAAAACGAGTTCAGCACAATTGCCCAATTCACGAAGTTTTGCAAGAAAGAAATAGGTAAAACACCCAGTAGTATAAGGGCCAGTGTAGAGTAAACAAATCTGTGTCCCAAATAATTTGCAAAAATTCACGGGGACATTTAACAAGACTTCTAGCAACAGAAAGAAGGCAGGATAATTCCAAGAGGATCACCTATATTAATAAGTTATTCAAGCAGATAGCATACAGAAACAAGTTTAGTTCGATGACTTGATTCACGGTATTTTATACCATGAAAATAGGCTCAACACCCACTTGTATAAGGGTTGGTGTGAAATTGCAGGCTGAAATTGCAAACAAAAAGGGAGAAATTGATAAATACAATTTAATACTCATAGCGTATTTTTGACAAACCATTTAGGGTTAAAGGTCTTTCCGGAAATCACCCGAAGCCGGAAGTAAAATAGTTGAAGTCCGCAATATGTATTAATGATTCAACAAATTCGGGTAGGATTGATGTTACGATATGGAGGGAATTTTTAAGAAGATTAAAAAGAATAGATTCAGAGGTATGCTTATACTGCTCTTGGCCATTTGTGTGGCTTGTATCGACGAGATACAAACACCGGTCAACGAAGAAGCATACATATCTATTGATGGAATCATCAGCCGGGCACACAACGGTGTGCATGATGGTGATTCGGAAGATTACATCGTGAATACACTTCGTGTCATGGCATTTGACGCACAAGGTGACATTAAAAGTAACAAACTATATAATATAGGTGTTAGTACAACGGTTAAACATCCGATTGAAACGGGGATATATAATTTAATGTTCATAGCCAATGAACCCCATAATGTTTCTGTCGTTAACGCGTTGGATGGTGTGACATCGCGAAATGACTTTGACACGATTTCTTTTCCTGCCTCGGCTTTTACAGCCAAGGAAATCATTCCCATGATACAAAGAGTAGATAACGTGGAAATCCTGAGCGGTGGTAAAATCAAGGTTGACGGTGGAAGTGAAACCTCTCTTTTAAAATTAACATTAAACAGGCTTGGAGTCCGTCTTGACATTATTTTAAAGGCAAAGGAAAACCTGAGTCAGGCATTTGCGGGGCTTACTTTCAGTAATATCCCCGACCGTGTACCCCTCTCCGCGAACTACAATGTTGCACAAATCAATCGTAACGAGACTCGCACGCTTACCCCGATAGATGACGGAAGTCATTTCTCGGACGAAACACCTTCGGAAACCGATATCGTGTGGCAAAAGAAAGTGACTAGGATTATTGTACCCTCTAATTACTTTACTCCTACATCCGCCCAGAGTAACGCGATGAAAATGACAGTAAACTTGGAAGATAAATATAACCCGGATGCCAATCTGAGAATCGAAAATAATAATTACACGCTCCCGGCAAACACGAAATTGGACGTGATCGCCACGATTAAGATGCCGTTGGAAGTCAACATCAAAGCATCCGAATGGAATCCGCACTGGAATAACTGGATCATTGACGGCGAACGCAAGTTGAACGTATCCCAAATAGAGGCAACAATCACACCGCTGAACGGAGTACGAATTTCGTTCTCGTCGAATATGCCTCACGTGTGGGTTGCCGAAAACTGTTACGATCAGAATAATCAACCGCAACTCACGGCAGCTTTATTCAATGAATTAGTCGGGGGGTGGTGGAACAACGAAAATCCCACTCGTTTTACTTACAATTACGATCCGACCACAGGTATCGGAGAAGGATACATGGATATTATCATCCAAGGTAGTCAAAGCGGATTTACCGTGGGACAAATCAATCAACACAAACTCGTATTATGTGCCGGATTGGAAAAAAATGATAACGGAAACCTGCAACGTGAGATCACGATCAACACGAATATGCTTTTCGATCATGGTTACTACAACGAAATGGTGAGTAGAACCGATTACGTGAGTACATTCCACAAGCACAGCGAACGCGGGGAACGAGTAATTTCCAATTTCCGTAATTTTACCACGTGGAATGGCACGGAGTGGAATGATGTCAGGGAATTCGATCCCAATGGAGTTGAAACAACAGACCATGGTTGGTTCGATTATCAATTACAATGGAAAGCAAAGATTATTTCAGGAGATGATTTCTTTGTTATCAGCCCGACACCGAGTTTTGACCCGAATTTAGGAACCGATACACCCGACAATCCGGAAAGATACCCGGTAACCGACGGGAAAACCGAAATCACGGGATACGGGAGAACTTATTTCCGCGTGGGAATGAAAAACCAATACGCGACAGGAAGCACGAACAAATATGGAGCTATCGAAGTCACCGTATACGACTACAGTATACAAGCCGTCGCCACTTACACGATTTACGTGCGTCAAGGTGAAACGGACGATTATCTGATGCGTCCCGGCGATGCCATTTTGGACGGTCCCATGCAAGGCGCACCACGGAGTAAAGCCCGAAAAGTCCCGGTTTACAATTTAACCGCACCGGAATTTAAAACAAACCCGTGGACAACAACGGAATACGTGAAATTAACCCCGTCACAATACACGGGAGGCCCCGGTTACGCGAACTACTTTACAAACTATCCTTCGCAAGCAGGAACCCATTTCCTCGGAATGATTCCCTCGTACAAGGATGCGGCATACACGGCTTACCAACGAAGAGCTTATACCCCGTTCAAAGATATCATATCCGATTGGATAGATAAAGACAACGGTGTTATAAATGATTGGGAAGAAGAAAACTACGGTACAATTTACTGGGGAACCGGGACAAATCGTGCTGATAATGAAGTCTGTCCCCCGGGGTATCACCGTCCTATAGACTGGTCGGAAACCAGTCGTTCGGGCGAAATGGATACACAAGCAGCTCTTGCATGGTCAGAAATACGCCAAAGCTTGTTCCAGAACCCGTCTTCCGGTGTCGTGAACTATTCTCAGTCCGGGAAACTAAACGCAGTATGGGGCAAGGTAGCCGATGGATTCTATGATCGTCACAGAACCGAACTATGGGGTAGCTTAGCAGTTTCCAACACAAACGCCAACGCGGCGTACGCGGGTACTCTATTCTACAACCCGAATAATTACGCTTCCGTGTTTTTTCCCGGTGCGGGACGTAGAGACGCAGGGTACGAGTACGACATAATAGAAGAATCGGGTAAATTAATGTACACGGGAGGGGCCGGATATTATTGGACAACAGCTATGGCCCCGATAGCCGGCGTAGTCGAGCATGGTAGCTCAATATTATTCGTCAGTGGTCCGCTTTGGGACAAATCCGTGGCTTTCATGGGTTTGAGCGCAAACACTTACGGTCTTTCGGTTAGATGTTTCGTAACAGAATACATTTCAGTACGATAAATTAAAATAAAGCATATGATGAGTTGGCAAAAATATAACATACAGTTTCTCTTAACCGCGATAATGGCGCTGGTATTCTTCTCCTCGTGTATCGACGAGACGACAGCTCCGGAAGAGGAGCCTGTTGTGTCCGACGACAAGGTACAACTCGAATTGTTTACCAGAATTGACCCGTACAATATCCCGAACGCACGTTCCATGGCCAATGAATATTACGTGGACACGAAACCATGGATACTTGTATTCAAAGGGAATGATGCCAAATTCGCGGAAGCCGTTCAGGTTATAGAAGTCAGCGGAATCAACAAGAGATACGCCGTCCTCACGAAACAATCGGAACCGTGTTGGTTATTGATTCTGGCTAACCCGCAAGACTATTTCTACACGAGTGCCACACAAAGTTATACTTATTCCGTGGGTACATTGGGAACTGCCTTGCAGGATAAATCATTGAGCGAGGCATGCCGGATGCTGCGCACCCAACCGTTGAATAACCCGCAAACCACGATACCGTTCGTGAACGCGACAAACAGCATACCGCTCCCGATGAGCCATGTGGAATACTTATCGGACGGGATAAACGAGAGCACGAAAATAGGAAGTTCCACTCAACAGATTGAACTTACCCGTGCCGTTGCAAGAGTGGAAATAATAGACAAAACAGCCAACTCTCGTTTTGATTTCAAAGGTATAACAATGGTTGCAAACACCTCAAAACAAGGACTATTACATAATTTCACCGGCACACTGGAGAATATCCCCGCCGATCAAACAGAATACAAGCACGATGCTTCGTATTCGGCAGACATCGTTCAAGCCGTTCTGGAAGGAACAGAAAAGAACACGACGGCAAGTCCCGTTTATCTTTACGAGGCAAAAGATCAAAGTGACATATACTTGATTATACGTGCTACTTACGACGGAGAAGAATGTTTCTACAAATTGGCCATTGTCGATGGAGAAGGAACACGCATGGACATAAAAAGAAACCAACGATACATATTCAATATCACTCACGTCAGAGGTATCGGTTACTATTCGGTAGCTGACGCGAAAGAATCTTTGGCATCAAATACAAACTTGGATTACACGATCACCGTACGCGACGAATCTTCCTATGAAATAAGTTCGAACAACGATTATTACATGGGAGTCAGTAACTCACATTACATCGTGTACGGCGATGTCGGTACAACCAGAGAATTTCACGCTTTCACGTTATCGACAGACTGTATACGCCCGTTCCCCGATAAAAGAACGATCACGGTTTCTCCCGGATTGACATTGACGAACCCGGGTACAAATGAACTCCCCATCGTCACGAATACTAGCCCGGAAAAGACGGAGATTAAGCTAAGACTCGATGCCGCATTCAGCACGGGTACCGTCAAGCTGGAACTGGGAAATCTGGATAAGACGATAAATATCGAACGTCGGGATAGATTATCCCGGATCGAGAACACGCTGACTTTCCCCGAATTCTACTGCCTATCCGGTTACGTGGAAGAAGATGATGCCAAGAACTGGATTCAATTGCATTCCTCCTCCGGTGCACGGGACGTGACAGACCAGATTATCGTGGAAGACGGAGTCATAAAAATATACGTGACAAGAAATAGTTCAGGGAAAAGATACGGCACAGTCTATCTGACGACCATACAGAATCCCGGAACGTCGGCAAGTCACATCGTGCGCATCAAGATATATATAACGCAACAAGAAGTAATCAACGTGTAATTAAATAAAGAAAAGATGACGATATTAAAAAAGGTACTGATAGCAGCATTGTTCATGGTCGGGTGGATACTACCCGAGGCGAACGCGCAAAAAGTTGCCGTGAAAAGTAACTTATTGTACGATGCCACCACGACAATCAACCTGGGAGTGGAAGTCGGCTTGGCACGCAAGTGGACATTGGATGTACCCTTCAATTACAACCCGTGGAAACCGGCCAACGGCAGACGACTGGCACACTTCGGCGTGCAACCGGAAGTGCGTTATTGGTTCTGCGAACGTTTCACCCGTATGTTCGTCGGGGTACATGCGCATTACGCCGATTTCAACGTGGGCGGCTGGCCTAATTGGTCGTTTATCAGCAAGAACATGCAAAACCACCGCTATCAGGGTGAACTGTATGGTGCGGGATTCAGCTTCGGGCGCTCGTGGATACTAAAGAAACGTTGGAGTATAGAGGCTACCGTCGGGGTCGGGTACGCTCATATCAAATATGACAAATACCCTTGCGCGGATTGCGGACTAAAAGTGAAAAGCGGGCACAAGAACTATTTCGGTCCCACGAAAGTAGGAATCTCATTGGTGTATCTCATAAAATAAGGAAAGTGATGAACAGGATAATAAAATACATAACGGCAATACTTGTGATATTCCAAGTGGGTATGTCCCATTCCGCGGCACAAACCCGTTCTTATACAGGAAATGTCCTCGTGAAAGCCGTACGGATGGAACAAGCGGGCAACTTACTTCACGTGGACATAGATTTCATTTTCGACGACTTGAAAGTCAAGTCGGCACATGGAATGGACTTGATCCCGCAACTGGTTACCCCGGAACGGACGTACAATCTACCGAAAGTATCCTTCAAGGGACGGGACGAATATCTGTCGTACGAACGGAAACTGGCTCTTATCGGTTACAATCCGCGGGTAGACACGGACAAAGCATACGTGATCGAGAAAGTTAGCAAGAAGAAAAACGGGACACTGAACTACCGTTACACCCTCCCCTACGAATCATGGATGGCATACGCCGCCCTCGATATGCAATACGACGAATGCGGGTGCGGTGACACGGAATTGATGCGAGTGGAACGCCTTCTCGATCCGACACCGCCTGTTGAAGAGTATATCGTTACCCCTTATCTCGTGTACATCCAACCGCCGAGAGAAGAGATCAAACGTCGGGAGATTCACGCCGAATGTTTCCTCGATTTCGAGGTCAATCAAACCGTGATCCGCCCGTACTACATGAACAATCCCCAAGAATTGGCAAAGATACGTAACATGATCAATGACATAAAAGACGATCCGAATATCACGATAAATCGTCTGGACATCACGGGATTCGCTTCGCCGGAAGGGACACTGGCAGGAAATCAACGCTTGTCGGAAGGACGTTCCAAGGCTTTGGCAAATTACCTTGCCACGCAGTACGACTTCCCGCGTAACATATACCATATCTCTTTCGGGGGAGAAAACTGGGCAGGTCTTGTAAAGGCTGTTGAAGCAGGACACATGGAATACAGGAACCAGATACTCGACATTATCGAGTACACGCCATCCTCGGCAGAGAGAAAAGACAAGTTGAAAAAACTGGCAGGAGGTGTCCCCTACCGTCACATGTTGCGCACCATCTACCCGAGTCTGCGTGTAGCCATCTGCAAGGTGGACTACAACGTGAAGAACTTCGACGTGGAAGAAGCGAAAATAGTTATACTGACAAGACCGCAAGACTTGAGCTTGAACGAGATGTTCTTGGTGGCAAATACCTACCAGTACGGCTCACAAGAATTTGTCGACGTGTTCGAAACAGCCGTCAGACTCTTCCCGAAAGACGAGATTGCCAACTTGAATGCCGCTATCTCCGCGCTTACGCGTAATGATATGGTATTGGCAGAGCGCTACTTGAATAGAATAACCCCGGAGAACTATCCGGCAGAATATAACAACGCCATGGGTGTACTCGCCCTATTGCAAGGAAATTACGAGAGAGCGGAAACCTATCTGCAAACAGCTGCCGCCAATGGGCTGGAAGTTGCCAAGCAGAACTTAGAAGAATTGGCAAGAAAAAAAGCCAATGCTATTGAAATAGAAAAAAGGAATAAATAATCAATTATTAATCACATCTTAATCAATTTGTAAAATGAAAAGAATGAACAAATTTTTTACTTTGGTATTTGCAGCGTTAGCTTTCACTGCATTTACAGCATGTAGCGACGACAAAAGCGGACCCGACGGCGACGACATCGCCCCCGAGGGAGAAGCATGGACTACACTTAGAATAAGCAGCTCCAGCAATCTGGGACGTGCGATAACCAACCCCATGCCGGGTGACACCTATCCTTCCACGAGTCCCGAGGAAACGGAAGCTCAAGAAGTTTTAGCTATTTTCTTTAATGGATATGATGCGACAAGCGTGGTAACAGATGTAAAGCAAATCACGCTCAAACCCAATTCCACTATCAGTGATGCTTTCTTGGTTTCGGACAAATCAAAATCGATATTGGTTATAGTGAACCCGCCTAGCAATTTCCCGACTTTTACCAAAGGACAACCTTTTGCCACGGTAAATGCTGCTCTCGCGGTACATACGGACATCTACACGGACAACAAATTTATGATGACTAACGCCAAAGGTGGTTTGGAACCTTCATTAAATGACGGTTCTCCCGCTGCCGGTTTACCGTTGTTCACGAACAAAGCTGATGCAGAAGCATCCGGTAATGCCATGAAAATCAACGTAGACCGTGTTGTATCGAAAGTACGTGTATACGTAACTTATGCCTCCACAGAAGCTTTTCAGGTTAGAGATGCGAGCTGGGTAATAAATCTCACGAATAAATGGTACTATCCGGTATCAGAGAGAGTTAAAACTTTCTTAGACACACCCACAACGCTTGATGAATACGAATTAGGTACATACCGTATTGATCCGAACTTCGATCACACGAACATTCCCTACCCGTCAGCAGTTTTCAACGAGCAATACGACTTCTACACACAGCAAGACGTGATAGATAATAAGATTACTTGGATCAATCCCGTCAATTCAGCAGATCCCAATCCCGCCGGGAAACCTCAATACTGTGCGGAGAATACCCAACGCAAAGAGGACAATACCTATGCTTACACGACCCAAGTATTGCTGAAAGCAACTTACTTGCCCAAGTATAAGACATTTGACGGTCAAACAACCGATGTACAAGAAGGAAACAATGACTGGATGGACATCAATGGCGGTTTCTACACCTACACCGTGATGTTGGGATGGATTGAGGATGAATTGACCAAAAAATACCAAGACAAAAACCCGGCAGGATACGTTACAAACGTGACTACCGCTTTCAACAAATACTTGAAGTATCTCGAAGGTAAGGGAGTTGCTAACGTACAGGAAGTAGTTATCCCGAATGACCTCACCGGTACATCGGTAGCAGACCTTGTACAAGCATTTGAAAACCAAAAAGCAGGTGTTGTTGCTAACGGTGCAGATGTGGATACGGACGAGATTGTAAAATACTACAAATCCGGTATCAGTTACTACCCGATCGCTATCAAACATGATAACGACACAGACGGTTCCAACAATGAATTCGGAGAATTCGGCGTGGTTCGTAACTCTATGTACGACATCAAAGTTAACTCCTTCAACAACCCGGGTTACCCGATCATTCCGGAGCCGGATCCAGACAAGAAGGATGAGTTTGAATATTGGTTAGCTATCGAAATCGGTGTTAACCCGTGGACGTGGTATACTCAAGAAGAAAACCTATAAGCGTTCTACGCGTAAAATTAAGTATGGGATTCGTCCCATACTTAATTCACCCAAAACGTGCGTTTCCTTTAATAACAATAGAAAGACAGAAAAATGAAATTCAAAAATCTCTTACGTCAAATAGCATTAGGTATTCTGGTAATCATCCCGGGAATATTCCATTCCTGTGACAGTATTCGGGAAGACCTTAAAGAATGTCGCCTACTTGTTCGGTTCAAGTACGACTATAACATGCTCTCCACCGACGCATTCCACACGCAGGTCGATAAAGTAGACCTATACGTGTTTGACGAAGAGGGCAAGTTTCTATTCATGCAATCCGAGGAAGGCACTCCCTTGACAACCGGCGACTACCGCATGGAATTGCTTCTCCCTATCGGACAATACAAACTCCTAGCGTGGGCGGGAGTACATGACTCGTACGAGGTAACCAACCTCGAACCCGGTGTATCGACCTTCACCGAGATAGAACTCAAGTTGAAACGCGAGGCATCACTCGTCGTGAACAAACAAGTAGAACCCCTCTGGTACGGGGAATTAGCCGACGTGGACTTTACCGGGATAGAGAACACCACGACAACCATCAACCTGATCAAGAATACGAATACAATCCGTTTCGTGTTCGAGAATCTGGGCACGAGCAATTTCGACGTGAATGACTACACGTACGAACTCTCCGAATCGAACGGATACATGGGTCATGACAATGCATTGAAGCCTGACGATGTACTGAGTTATCAACCTTATCATATAAACCAGTCCTCTGCCACCACGGGCGTTATCGAACTCAACACCATGCGGCTGATGACCGACCGCCTGAATAATTTTGCAGTGAAAGACAAAACCACAGGCACTACCCTATTCAACGTAGACCTGACCGATTTTTTCCTTCTGCTCCGTCACGAAGAACATAAAAACAAATGGGGTGACCAAGAATATTTGGATCGCAAAGACGCCTATGACGTGGTATTTTACCTTTCCGGCTCCACCAACGCATGGTTAAGTATAAGCGTCATCATCAACGGCTGGACGTGGTACTTGCAGGAAGAAAATCATTAAATCTAAAATCAGTCGAATCTTTTCGTGTACCCGTGGCAATACGGCAGCGTTCCTTTTCGCCCGTAATAATTCTGATGATAATCCTCGGCAACCCAGAAAACAGATGCCGGAGTGAGTTTTGTCACTACATCATATCCTTTCTCCTTCAATTGTCGGATCAACTTCTCGGCAATAGCCTTTTGTTCCGGACTGTTATAAAATATCTCCGAACGATACTGTTCCCCGTAATCCGGTCCTTGCCGGTTCAACTGCGTCGGATCGTGCAACTCAAAAAAGAGTTTTGCCAACGTCTCGTAATCCGTTTTCGACTTATCGAACAACACCCGTACAGCTTCCACGTGTCCCGTTCCCCCTTCGCATACCTCCTCGTATGAAGGATCTTCCACGGTACCTCCCGTGTAACCGGACTCCACGGCAAGCACCCCGGGAGCTTTTTTCATGTAATACTCCACTCCCCAGAAACATCCGCCCGCGAACACAGCAGTATCCACCTTCAACTCGTCGGCAGGTACAAATTCCATTGAAATAGAGTTCACGCAATGCCGGGTATTCTTGGAAGTGAATCCCTCACCCGTGAACACGTGCCCGAGATGAGCCCCACAACGGGCACAAACGATCTCCGTGCGTCTTCCGTCCGCATCCGGCACCCGTTTCACCGCCCCCTTTATCTCGTCGTCAAAACTCGGCCAACCGCAACGGGAATCGAATTTATCTTCCGATCGATACAGCGGAGCCCCGCATTGTTTGCAAACATACGTACCCTTTGCCTTGAAATCATAATATTTACCCGTGAACGGACGTTCCGTCGCCTTGTAAAGTATCACTTGTTTCTCGTCTGCCGTCAATTCTTTCTTCTGTGCCATAATCGTGTAATTTACCAAAAACAACATCAATATCAATAATCCTCTTTTCATAACCTCGTTTTAAATCGTGAAACGTATCCCCGTCCATAAAGTTATGCATTTTTCAAGGCAATATAACAACTTTTCCGAAGCTTTTCGCATATAAAGGATATGAACTAAACTAAAAATTAAGAGATATGACAACAAGAACTGCAACTACAACAGCCGGACCTAAAGGATTCAGATGGTTATACCTAATCTTGGGCATCGTGCTGTTCGTTTTCGGGGTAGGTATCGTTCGCCACCCTGCCGTGTCTTACTTCGGACTGGCAATGTACTTTAGTATTATGATCATCGTGATCGGTATCAGCGAGGTGCTGAACGCCTTCGTGGGCGGAAGCTCCCGCAACTGGGGATGGGGCCTGTTTATCGGGTTACTCGACCTCGTGATCGGTTTTGTTTTACTGCTCCATCCCGCGATAGCCGAAGACATACTCCCCTACATCGTTGGATTTATCCTCATGTTCAAGAGTATAGATTTCATATCCGAGTCCATAGAGATGTCCTCCTTAAGAGTCAGGGGATGGGGATGGATACTCACCGCGGGCATCATCACCCTCATATTCTCGTTCATGATTGTTTTCTTCCCCGTATTCGGGATATTCAACATTATTATCTGGACAGGACTCAGTTTCATGTTCGCGGGAATATCTTCGTTCATTTACGCTTTCGTGAAATAGAAACGGAACGAGGTTCCTTTAGTTTATAAAGTTCGTAAAGTTTATAAGGTTTATAAAGTAGCGGGTGTCCTTCGGACAATGTTTAACGACAACTTATGCTACCGTCGATAAAGCACCCGCAGGAGGCAATCAACTTTATAAACTTTACAAACTTTATGAACCTTATAAACCCTTTTTCTCCTGCCACACGAAACATCCCGGGAACTCTTTTTCGATGTCAACGGGATTATCAAACAGCGCGTACACTGCCGATCCGCTCCCGGTCATAGAAACGTAAAGTGCCCCCAAGGACTTCAAACGGTCTTTTATTTCCCCGATCTCCGGGACTTTAGGAATAACCGAACCTTCAAAATCATTCCGGATCATCTCGCTCCATTCTCTCACGGGCAACTTCCCGATCTCCCGCAAATCAAACATAGCGGCACGCGGTACAATCCCCCGGTAGGCTTCCGGCGTGGATACTCCCCGATCCGGTTTCACTAGCACCATCGAGTAAGCAGCCAACGACAAATCCACGGCTTCCATCAACTCTCCCTTCCCGAAAGCAAACACCGGTCGGTTCCTCACGAAAAAGGCGCAATCACTTCCCAACCGCTCCGCGTACGCCATCAATTGTCCCTCGCTCAACCCCAAAGAGAACAATCTATTCAACCCCACCAGCGTAAAAGCGGCATCGGCAGACCCACCTCCCAAACCGGCACCGTAAGGAATAACTTTATGCAGGTGTACATCGACAGAAGGCAACCCGTGTTCTTCCGCCAACAGGTAATACGCCCGCGTGACCAGATTCTTCTCCGGGGCACAGTCAATCGGGATGCCCGTCGAAGTGAACGAGCATACTCCCTTGCTTCCCTTCACCTCGTGAATCTCAAGAATATCACGCAAGTCTATCGGGTAAAACACGGTTTCTATATTGTGAAAACCATCCGGTCTTCTCTCTGTGACATAAAGTCCTATATTAATCTTCGCGTTCGGGAATAATACCATGTGTAAACTTTATAAACTCTCTTCTGGCAAATGTAGCATTTTTCAGTATATTTGCCAAAGTAAGCTATCATATAAATATTTCGTGCCATGTTAGAATCCCTGCAATCACTAGACCAAACTATATTCTTGGCGCTCAACGCCCTGCACACACCCTATCTCGACTCGTTCATGTATATATTCACCGGAAAACTGGTATGGATACCCCTGTACGCGTCAATCCTGTACGTGTTATGCCGCAATTTCAACCCGCGCATGGCTATTTTCACCGCGATCATGTTCGCGCTACTGATCTTGATCGCCGACCAGACTTGCAGTTCCATATTGCGACCGATATTCGAGCGTCCCCGCCCTTCCCGTAACCCGGAGATCGCGGACATTGTACACCTCGTCAACGGTCGTCGGGGCGGAAAATTCGGATTCCCCTCTTGTCACGCCGCCAACACGTTCGCTTTGGCGTGTTTCACGATGCTACTGTTCAAAAACAGGGCTGTCACCACCTTCTTCATGCTTTGGGCTATCGTCACCTGTTACACGCGCATCTACGTGGGAGTACACTATCCCGGCGACCTGCTTTTCGGCACCGCGGTAGGATTCGCGGCAGGTTTCATCACTTACGGCATCTATCGTTTCAGCCTCCGCGTAAACGGAATCGCCTCCGTTCTGCATTACCAAGAAAACAGGGCTTTAGTAAAACACCCGCATAATATGACTCACACGTCAGTCATCATTTACACGGGCTTGCTCACTATCGCCTGCTTCGCCATCTACTGCATCTGGTGGAGAACGAATTGATTTTAGATTTATGATTTACGATTTTAGATTGAAATCGACAATCACTGAATCATTCTTCTCCCTTTGAATATGACTTTCGGTTCTATCACGAAAGGGATGATCGTCAATGTCGCGCTCAACTCCAGTTCCTCGTCTTTCATTTTTCCCTTGTGGGAATAGGAGAACTTCTGTCCGCCATAGTCCACTTTTCCATCCCCCGCGAGCCGAAAAGCCCCGTCAAGCAGGGTCACGCTACACGGTATCGCTTTCATCTCCACTCCCTCCACGGGCATTTTGAACCCTACCAACTCGAGCCCGACTTTTCCTTCCCCGTCCGTCCCGATCGCCACCTTGCAAGGAATAGGACCGTCGGGAATCAAAGAATTGCCATTGGAATCTTTCGCCATAGACCTGATCTTCTCCGGTATATCTAACGTCGCTTCCCCCTCGTAAACTCCCACCAAGGTCGTCGTATCACAAACGCCCTCACCTTTTTCACCTTTTCCAAAATACAAGATTGCGATAACGAAAGCGATAACAATCGTCACACCCGTTAAAATAAAAATTCTTTTCTTCATCCTTCTATTTTTTCTCTTTACACAATTTTTCTGCCAATTTCACCGATCCGAGGGCGTTCAATATTCCCCCGGAAGCACACAAATCCTCGAAATACACCTTGTCTTTTCCCAGAGCCTTAATCCCCGCGGGACGGGTTACCTCCACCCCTCTCCGGGATGTAACCCCATCAAGCAACACCTGTTTCAACTCCTTCACGCTCAATTCCGGGAAGTAATTCCAAATCAGGGCTGCCACCCCCGCCACCACGGGAGCCGCCATGCTTGTTCCGGTAAACTCCTTGTACTGATTCCCCACGATCGTGGAATAAACAGCTCCCCCCTGCGCGAACAAATCGACCTCATCCTTACCGAAATTGGAACTGTTCACGGGCATCCCGTCCGCATAAGAGTTACCCACGTTAATCAAATTCGCCACCGTCTTCCCGTTACTCAAATACCTTGTCGGATAATCATAAGCATCATTCGTGCAACGACCGTTATTCCCTGCCGCGTGCACAACCAACACCCCTTTCTTTTCCGCGAACCGAAGAGCCGCATCCAGCCATTCCCTGTGCATGGAAACAGAACGTCCCAAGCTGATATTGATAATATTAGCCCCGTTCTCCACTGCGTACCGGATAGCCGTGGCAACATCCTTGTCATACTCGTCGCCACCGTCCGTACACACGCGCAGGCTCATCAACCGCACGTCGGCAACCCCATCAATACCCACCCCGTTATTCCGTGTCGCACCGATGATTCCCGCCACGTGAGATCCATGCTCGTGAGGCGTCATCGCAGCATTGCCGTAGAAACGATCTTTGATATTATTCAGGTCATCCCCCACGCTCTTCCGCCCGTCCGCCTCGTAAGCCCGGAGTTTACTATTATAGCGTCCCTCGAAAGTCGTCAAAAGCGTGTGCCGCAAATTCAACATCTGCTCCCAGTTATACTTGGGAGAATATTTCCAACGATCAAGATAATATTCAAACGCTTTCTTATCCACCACATCCTCCAACTTCTCGCCCAAGGCGACAAAATGCTCCTTGCCCAACTCCACGCCGGGATACATTTCCTTCAACTGCCGATCGAACCCGTCCATACGTTCCGAATAAGTCTTCACGTTTATATAAGTGTTATAAGCATCAGCCAATTCAGATATTTTGGGCAATTCATTCACGTAATAACAATAAAGAGTCCGGTCTTTCTTCGACAAGCGATTCGTGTCCACCCCTTCGAAACGCTTTTTCAGATACATATAATACCGGTCTGCTTCCGCCGATATCGTCTTTACCGTACCCCCATCGGGAGTTCCCAGAAAATTCCATCCATGCACGTCGTCCACGTACCCGTTCCCGTCATCGTCAATCCCGTTACCCGGAATTTCACCCTCGTTCACCCACAAACTCCCCCGCAAATCCTCGTGCGCGATATCCGCCCCACCGTCTATCACTGCCACCACAACCCGCCGCTTCGGCTCACGTCCTTTCAGGTAATCGTAAGCATCATACACGGCTGCCCCGTGTATTCCATCCTTCTCGACAGACCTCAAATGCCAATCATGAGGCAAATTCTTCTTCGTCCATACCGTTTCCTGCCCTTGCACCATTCCACACAAGCACATACAACAGAACAACATTACATACCAATTTTTCATACAAACATTCTTTTATTCATTATACAAATCATCCATGTATTCCTCCCTCTTGCAACCTCCCGAAAGCATAACGAACAACCGACAAAAACGGGGTACACTTACAATTGAAAATGGAGAATTGAAAATTGAAAATTGAAAATTAGCTTCACGAGTTTAAAATTGCCATAATTTTTAATTAGTGGCATGACAAACTCTCAACCCTTGCTACACTTAACCTACTCTTTACCTGCCCTTGAATTGGTCTTAACCCGATGGGTCGGTATACATGTTTGCCGGAATACTTCTCGCTTGTTCTTCTTAATTTCAAACTCGCGAAGCTAATTTTCAATTCTCAATTTTCAATTTTCAATTATATCGGCATACTTCTTGCATGACAACCTAAAGGTTTATCCGCCGTAAAAGATATTCGAACAATAGAAAACAAAATAAAATGAAGAAATTGGTATACAGTAAAGCGATAAAGACTTTATGTCTGGGTATCATCTTGGGAACGAGTATGAACGGTATAGCCCAAACAGCCCCACCGGTCACGGAGAAACTGATTCCTTACGGGGATTTCAACAGTTGGATGGTCCGAATCATCGACGAATCATTCGTTATCGGCGGAAACACGAAAATCCTTTACGAGGTTGCCCCGGTAGATACCATTCGGGGTGCCGTTCCGTACAACAGTTCCCCCGTATCCCCTTGGCGTACATCCAACGTGATGGCAAAAGTCAGCGGTGTCACGAAATGCAGTATCTCCGTGTTCCCGGAGAAAAGAGGTGACGGACAATGCGTGCGCCTCGAAACACTCATGGAAAACTGCAAAGTGCTGGGACTCGTGAATATCACCGTGCTCGTGCCGGGTACCATTTACCTCGGGGAAATGCTGGAACCCATCAAGGATACCAAAAACCCACAAAGCAAATTGAACGCCGGAATCCCTTTCACGGAAACCCCGAAAGCGGTCGTACTCGATTATAAAATGTACATCCCGGAAACCGACCACCGGATCAAAGCCACGGGATTCAGTAAAATAGTGGACGTCCCCGGGCGTGACTCCGCCGAGATATACGTGATATTGCAAAAACGCTGGGAAGATGCCAACGGCAACGTGTTCGCCAAACGCGTCGGCACCGTGGTAGAACGTATTTCGGAAACAAACCCCGACTGGGTAAACAACCACAGGCTGGAAATCCTGTACGGCGACGCCACCGGACAACCGGGATACAAACCTTTCATGCAACTGATTCCCAAGGAACAATCCCTCTATTGCATCAACAGCAAAGGCAAATCCGTACCTATCGAGGAAGTAGGCTGGGGGGACGCTGACGACCAACCGACTCATCTCGTTTTCCGTATCTCCTCCAGCTACGGGGAAGCGTACATCGGCTCCGTCGGTAACAAATTCTGGGTAGACAACGTGCGATTGGCATACTAACCCCTACCCTTTCCCTACCCCTTCCTGCCCTCATGAACGTAGCATAAACGTATCATGAACGTAGCATAGTCGTAAATCTGCGTTCATGATGTGTTCATGCTATATTCATAATACCCTCTTAAGGTAGCGAATCCATAGCCCCAAGAGCGGGAAAAGAATAACTAACCGTTTCCACGACTTACCCGCCAAGCGAATAACAAAAACAGCATCCCCGCGAAAATAAAAGGAATACTCAACACCTGTCCCAAATCCAGTGACATCTGTTCCTCGAAAGACACTTGACGCTCTTTCAAAAATTCCAACAAAAAACGGGCACTGAATACCGTCACGAGCATCCATCCCCACAACATCCCCGGGTAACGCCTCAACCCCACCCGTCGATAAAGCAACATGTTTCCCCCGAAAATAGCCAAATACACCATCGCCTCGTACAACTGTGCCGGATGCCGGGGTACACCATCCACCCGTTCGAAAACAAAAGCCCAAGGCACACTCGTCCCGCTCCCGACAATCTCCGAGTTGACCAGATTTCCCAACCGTATAAAACAAGCCGCCAACGGCAACACCAAAGCAATCGCGTCCAACGTTCGAATAATCTTCTCCCCCGTTACCCGGGAATAAATCACCAACGCCACAATCCATCCCAGCGCTCCCCCGTGGCTCGCCATCCCCTCGTAGCCCGAAAACACGTAGCCTCCTCCCGGCAATTCCCTGACAGGCAAAAAGATCTCCAACGGATGTTTCCAGTAATAATCATACTCGTAAATCAAACAATGTCCTATCCTCGCCCCGAGAAACAAACCCACCAAACTCAACACCACCAACACCTGCAAATGTTCCCACGGCATCCCGTTCCTCTCGTACACCCGCTTCAATATCCACACGGACAACACTGTCCCCGCGATAAACAGCAGGCTGTAGTACATAATCGGCACCCCCAACACCTTAAAAGCCACCGGCTCAACATTCCAACGGATAAACATCATAACAAAACAGATAATCAACTCGAGCCAAAGGTACATAAAATAGTCAAATATCCCCCGTGTTCCCACGGTAATCCCAAGGTAATGCTACCTCATCCCGGTCACAGCACGGGTATTCCCCCGTTACAGCCCCCTTCCCCAAGGGCGCAACAAGCGCGAGCGAAGCGACTTGCAAGTAACGTGAGGTATTATTACCCTAGGAATACGGTATATTTTCCGTGAAATCAAGACACGATAAAAAATAACCTCACACGCACCCTGATTATTCGGCGGATTTTACTATCTTTGCCCAATTTTTAATCAATTCGTATAAAGATAAACTCTATGGCAATCTATTTGGACGATGTATCAAGAACTTTCGGAGAATATCTGCTTATTCCCGGTTTAACCACGAAACAGTGTATTCCTACCAATGTTTCATTGAAAACACCTTTGGTGAAGTATAAAAAAGGCGAAAAATCGGCTATCGAGCTGAATATTCCTTTTGTTTCCGCGATTATGCAGTCGGTTTCCGACTCGGGACTGGCGATAGCGCTTGCCCGTAACGGCGGATTGTCATTCATTTTCGGCTCGCAACCCATCGAATCGCAAGCCGAAATGGTTCGCAAGGTAAAGAAATTCAAAGCCGGATTCGTTACCAGCGACTCGAACATCACCCCGGAAGCCACCTTGGCTGACGTGCTGGCTCTCGTGAAACGGACGGGACACACCACCATGGGAGTGACTGACGACGGTACCCCGAACGGCAAATTGCTAGGATTGGTAACCAGCCGGGATTACCGCGGGGAGAAAGACCCGAAAGACCGGAAAGTAAAAGAGTTTATGACCCCGTTCTCCAAACTAACCGTGGGAGAAGTAGGTATGACTCTCAGCGAAGCGAACCAAATCATCTGGGATCACAAGTTGAATACATTGCCCATCATAGACAAAGACCAGAATCTGGCTTACTTCGTGTTCCGCAAAGACTACGATAGCCACAAGGATAACCCGAACGAACTGTTGAACATGACGGACAAGAAATTACTTGTCGGTGCGGGTATCAATTCACGGGATTACAAAGAGCGGGTTCCCGCCCTCGTGGAAGCAGGAGTAGACGTGTTGTGTATCGACTCGTCCGACGGATTCTCCGAGTGGCAAAAAGAAACTTTGCAATGGATCAAGGAAGAATACAACGGCAAAGTACTCGTGGGAGCCGGAAACGTAGTAGATCAAGCCGGATTCCGTTATCTGGTTGAAGCCGGAGCGGACTTTATCAAAGTAGGTATCGGTGGCGGTTCCATCTGTATCACCCGCGAGCAAAAAGGTATCGGACGCGGACAAGCGACTGCCGTTATCGACGTGGCAAAAGCCCGTGACAAGTATTTCGAGGATACCGGAATTTACGTGCCTATTTGCAGTGACGGTGGTCTGGTACACGATTACCACATGGTATTGGCTCTTGCCATGGGTGCCGACTTCTTGATGATGGGACGTTACTTTGCCCGTTTCGACGAGTCCCCCACCAAAAAATTAATGGTGGGAAACAACTACGTGAAAGAATACTGGGGCGAAGGTTCCAACCGCGCGCACAACTGGCAACGTTACGACATGGGCGGCAGCGAATCCTTGAAATTCGAGGAAGGAGTGGATAGCTACGTTCCCTACGCGGGAAAATTGAAAGATAATCTGGACGTAACCATCGGAAAGATCAAATCGACCATGTGCAGTTGCGGGGCAACCACTATCCCCGAATTGCAGAAAAACGCCAAGATCACGCTGGTTTCATCTACCAGTATCGTGGAAGGCGGCGCTCACGATGTAATCTTGAAAGATCACAATAGATAAAAAAACACGAGTTTATCAGGCAACATACTATAAACTCACACAAAAATACCCGTTGGAAAGATAAACAACGGGTATTTTTTTTGAACAGGAAATATGAACTCCAATTGCCGATTCAAAGGTATTGCTCTCTTTTATACATACATAACAATTTACTCAATGGAGTGAGTATTTTTACTCAATAATATATGAAATATCCTCTACTCTACAAACACCACTTAATATAATATCACCTATTTATTCTTCATCATATTCCAAGTATTTTACCATCTTGTAATTCTTCAGGAATAGACGGTTGGCAGGGTAACTCTGTTCTTCCTCCACCACAAATCCCAATTTCCGGAAAAAAGGATAAGCCGTGAGGCTCACGTCTGCAGTGATTGCCGATACTTTCAAGGCACGGGCTCTTCTCTCCATAAAACCGTACAGGGTTGAAGCGATACCTTGCCCTTGAAAATCTTTATGCACGAACATAGAATTCAAATATCCTTTTGCCGACAGCGCGGCAAATCCCAACACATGACCGTCCTCATCTTCTACCAGCAAAGTATAATAAAAATACACGATCTTCTCCCAACGTTCGTCATTTTCCCCGCAGGAAGCCCAGTCTGCCACTTCTTCTGCCGTGTAATCCTGTCTGTTCACTGACAGGACGGTTTCCCGGAATAACTGTTTCAAGGCAGGAATATCCCGGATAGTAGCTTTTCGTACACACTCTATCGCTCTCATATAGAACGAATTTAAGTATCAGTATTTCTGACAGGTGTTACAATAATAGATACTTCCTCCCATGTAATTTTCTTTCAATATCGTATCGCCACAACGAAGACAATGAGTCCCGACCGTATCTTTGGATAAATAAGAAATATATCCTCCCTTCCGGTCAAACAAATCTTTCTCCGAGCTACGACCACCTTTCTCAAGCATTTCACGCGTGGTATCTTTCACGTGATGATACAATTCTTCCCGCTGCCGCACGGATAGAGTAGCGATCTTCGTTTTCGGATGAACACGGGCATTGTACAGGATATCCTGTAACACCCCGTTTCCCAAACCGGGAATCATCTGATCCGTCGCCAGAAATGCTTTGGCGCTCTTGTTTTGCACGTCCCCGGCGTTAATCAATCCCAAGAAATACTCCTTGGTAAAAGCATCCGACATCACTTGCGGCTTTGTTCTGGCGCAACTGTAATAGGCGTTCAACCCGCCATCGAACGAGTCGCCCGCGAAACAAAGTATTCCCCCGTACATGCGTACGGAAACGATGATACAACTTTCATCCTCGAATCCCACGAGCAACTGGTGTTTGTCCGGCAATTTCGCCCCCGGTGCATAATAACGTAAATTCGCCCCATCCGTGAACACAAGTTTTACATCCCCCGCGTTTACCTGTACCATTCCCCCGTAAGCACATGACTCTCCCACGATTTTATCTTGCAACATTTCGGGATACTCGTCCGGGTTTCCACAAGAAAAAGTGAATTTATGCGGCGTGTGACGCACCAATACATAAGTAACACGCTTTCCTTTGATCGTTTCATTCAATTGCCTTGCCAAACAAACTGCTTCCGGTGCTTCTATCATATCATTCTGTTTTATTG
Source organism: Butyricimonas muris (assembly GCF_046365375.1). Classification (NCBI taxonomy): domain Bacteria; kingdom Pseudomonadati; phylum Bacteroidota; class Bacteroidia; order Bacteroidales; family Odoribacteraceae; genus Butyricimonas; species Butyricimonas muris. The sequence continues at coordinate 69,462 of NZ_JBKEIT010000011.1, forward strand.
TTTTATTTTCAAATATAGAATAAAAAAAATGAACCATAACATTCTTTTTATTACTTTCGTACACGATAAAAAAGAACTTATGAATTACAAAATCACTCACTATCCCAACAAACAGCGGTTTGAAATCGAAATCGGAGGCATGACAGCCTACGCGGAATATTATTTACACGACGGTAGTCTGGATATCATCCACACGTTTGTACCCCCGGCATTAGAGGGACAAGGCATAGCCGGGGCATTGACCGAAGCCGCCTATGAATACGCGAAAGCCAACGAGTTGAAACCCAAAGCGACTTGCTCTTACGCTGTCGTCTGGTTAAAAAGACACCCGGAATATCTTTGATTTTCATTTCGCCATGTACTGGCAGTATATATTAAACAACTCCTTCGGCATCTTCAATAAATGGGTGAACTTTATACGGCTATCCCCTTTCTCCACCCACGTGTCGAGAGGTACCTCGTGAATGATTTTGTCGTAGTCGGCATGCTCCTTCCGTACCCGCAAAATCAATTCCACGTCAAAGAGCCATTTGGAATTAAAACTATCTTTAAAAATCACGGGTACCAACTCGCTTTTAAACAATTTCGCCCCGCATTGGCTGTCATACACGGGAAGCTGATACAGCACGGAAACCAACGTGGCGAATCCCCGCCCCAAGTAATGACGATACGCTTTACGCTGCACGTTTGCCCCCAACCGTTTCAACCGGACTCCCATTACCATCTGTACCCCCTGCTTATACTCCATCTCTTCCGACAGCAAATGCAAATCCTCTAACGGGGTAGCCAAATCGGCATCCAAAAAGCCTATCGCCGCATACCGTCCCAACGAAGCCGCGTACAGCATGCCACTCCGCACGGCTTCCGCCTTTCCCCGGTTGTCGGCGTTATCCACCAGCAGGAACCGTTCCGGTTCCGAGGCTACAGCCCGGCGCAAAACCTCGGAAGTGTTATCCTTACTCCCGTCATTCACGAAACAGAAATCAAATCTCTCGTCGTGCCTCACGAAATCACGGAATTTGGATACTTCCAAACGTTGGGATTCGTTATAACAAGGTATTATAATACATATTTTTTTCATCGCGTCTCTTTTTATAATCGGATGTCGCCCCCTTTGGACAGTACATTCTGCAATTCCGAGGCTTCCCAATCGTGAGGATCAAGTTCCGTGGCTTTCTTCGCGTATTCCAACGCCGAAGCACGCCGCCCCTCTGTCAATTCGTACAATCCCCACAGCAACATCAACTCGCTATCCTCTTTCACGTCCTTCATTTGCAGTAACAATTCACGTGCTTCCGCCGACTTTTTCTGTTGCAAGAAAGCCCGTATCTCAATCTTCCGCAAAGTAACCTTATCCCGTCCCTGCTCGTGCAGCAAAGTTGTAACCTGTTCCAGCATTTTGTAGTTCTTCACCCGGCAATAACACTCTGCCAGTGAAAGCAATACCTTCTCGTCCGCTTTCTTTGCCCGCACCACCTTTTCGTATGTTTCGATAGCTTTCGCGTAACTCCGGTTACGTTTCAGAATATCACCACCTAACGCCAGAGCCTGATCGTTACGTCCGTTATAACGCAACGCTTTATTCACTTGATCGAGGGCTTCTTTATCCTTCCCTTCAGTGTAATAAATCAATCCTTTCAAATAATAGGACGAAGAAGCCACGTCATTCTGAGCCAACATACCATCGACAGCCTGATGCGCCGTGGCATAACGTCCCAACTCCAACGCGCTGAGAGCCTTTATATTCAACGCATCCATCAGTTGGGGCTGCCATTTCAACGCCTCCCCGGCACAACGTAAGGCATCCTCGTGTTTGTGCGCGCTGTAATACATTCTCGCCAACCGCATCCACATCTCCTCGTTCCACGGGTGGGCTTTCAAATAATCCTCCAGTTCCGTCTCGGCTTCCGCGTATTTCTTTTCCTTTTCCAACAATATCGCCCCGTAATCTTTTTTGGAAGTACGTTCCCCGATCACGCACATGGGCAAACCATCCACATCCACGGAATGAAGGAATCCCTCTTTCACGGGGAAAAGCCCGTTCTTCAACTGGTAACTATTGATATACACGTTACCGAATATCATATAATCCCAATCTTTACTATACTTGTCGTAATATCGGCTGTAAATCACCGTCACGTTCGTATCCTTCCGGAAATAGTGTTGCAAATTGGCACTGTGATTCGTGACGATCGTGACCGGACGTCCCTTGTAATCCACGTTCGCCTTAAACCAATCCACTCCTTTTTTCAAAGAATTATAATAGTAATCTGTTTCGTAATCACCATAAGCACCCTTCACCCCTCCTACCAGTTCGTTAAAATAGACGTAATCGTTCGGGTGGTTCACTGCCATATGCCGTGCCGGCAGGAAAAGCAAACCGATAAACCCGAACGCCGACACGAGTTTCAGGTATTTGGGAGCCACGGACAGCAACAATGTCCAGAAACGGGCAGCCAGCAACACCATGAACGGCATAACGAACAACAAATGCCGGATTCCGCCATATAAATTCGATTTCTGGTAAATCACCCAGAACACGGGAAACACCAGTGAAAACAGGATAAAGAAAGAAAGTAATGAAAACTCTTTCTTCCTCGAAACCATAAAAATAAAGTACCCGAAGAAACCGATCACCACCACCAGCGGCGACGCGATCATCAAGTATTTCGGGGCATAATGCACGGGCAACATATTGGACATCATCTGTTGTCCCTCGAATATGGTACGCAACCCGATATTATAATTCGTGAACTCCTTCAAAGAAAAGACCACGTTCGTGAAAGGACGAGCCATGGCAAAAGGCCACGTGACAATAGACAAGAAATAGCCGACAAACAACACGATCACGATAAGAAACAGGATATTCTCCACCTCTTTCCGGTATTTCAAGAACTTGTAAAATTCCTTGAAACCTACCCCAAGGATATAGAATAAACCTCCGTACATCACCAGATAAGGAAACAGGAGCAAACCTCCCGAACGAGTCCCCAATGCCAAAGCGATACCCAACACGGCACCAATGACGTGACGCAGTTTTATCACGGGATAACGATCGAACAACCGGACAAAATAAAATATAGCAACCAAATATCCCACGGCAAAAGGTATATCCTTCAAATTATTCATGCTATGCCCGAAAAAACGCGGCGAGAAGAAAAGCATCAACATGGACAGCAAACCGCATAACCCACCCCCGAAACGCAATCCCATCAGTCCGATAACGATAACCCCCAGCACCCCGACAAAGGCACATACCACGTGCCGCACGGCGTACACGTCATCCGCACCGATCACGTTTGCCACAACAGCCGCCACGACCTGCATCGAGTTTCCGTAAAGATGTAACGCCGTTTTCGGCTGATTTAGAGCCGCCTTATCCCCTTTCATGAAATAATCCAACACGTAACCGGAATGACGGTGGTCTACAAACTCATCGCCACTAATACCGTAATCTTTGCTCACGTAAGGCATATAGAAAAACACGAATATCCCGAAAAGCAACATCAGCATACGATAGACCATATCCCGTCGGGCACGATTACCGGAATCGAACAACGTGGTAAAAAAACGACCGGATACCAGAAATTGAAACGGTACCCGCCACAAATAGTTGACAGCCGGATTAGAAGTTGCGGTTGTTTCCTTCCAAGTGACCGTTGTCTCCAAACGACTGAATTTCACGTATGCTTTCTGCAAACTGTAACTTACCGCCCGCAACAGGTTATCGTCCAAATCCTGCCCGGCGTATGATCGCATGAACAAAGACTTCTGCCCGATCAATACCGGAGAATCCGTGATTACCCGATCCCCTCTCCACAATGCCACATCCATAAAACCGAACCATAATTTCCGTTTTTGTCCCGACACGTAATACAAATGCTCTTTCCGGCATGACTTACGATATGCCTGCACAAAAGTTGACAAAGTATTTACCGCCACCCGGTCAAGATCGACCAACATGACCTCGTCAGCATCCACGTTCTGAAGTGTCTTCAAGAACTCTTCATGACTACATCCCGACCTCAACAAAACAAAGTTACTCCGAAAGTCATTACCCGAATCCAAGGGGGATTCATGAAAATCTGTATTTCCGCTAAAACCAATCACTTGGATAGCTTTGTTCACGTTCTCTTCCACTATAATTTCTTTTACACAACAAGTTATATTATCTTCTAGCCTGATTGAATCTCTTCTAAGGGGATAAATATAATAAAAAACTTTATAGCAAACATCATTCTTAAAAAGTATTTAATATGCATATTTTTATCACCTTCCAAAAACATGACAAGCATCTAATACCTAGGCATTTCCGATATACCACCCATGTATAAGTATCTCTATTTCAATGCATCTTCAGATTAAAGACGTTTCAAAGACGTTCGTGAACGTCTTTGAAACGTCTTTGTATCGAAGGTGTAACGTCTTTGATCCCTTATTACATCGGAACTACATCGAATATTGTATTGGGATTCAACACAATAACATTTTAAGGGAATGACAAAAAACCGAGAAAGTTTACTTTCCGGTAAGAAAACAGCTTCCCGCAAGCCTCAGATTGCATCGTCATAAAGATAACATGACAAACCGGACAGAACGTTACAAGGATCAATTCTATATCCAAGCCTCATCTATGACAAATCGTGACGTTCTGTCAGTAATCATGTCATTAAATATTCCAATTTTCCGGCTGGCACACCGTTTGATAAAAGATTAATGTTCTTGAAACTATTCGAGGACAAAGAACGAAAAACAAGTATTGAAAATAATAACATTATAATATTAAACAATATGGGAAAGATAATTGGTATAGATTTGGGAACCACGAACTCTTGCGTTGCCGTAATGGAAGGTAACGAACCCGTGGTGATCCCTAACAGTGAGGGAAGGAGAACGACACCGTCTATCGTCGCTTTCGTTGACAATGGCGAAAGAAAAGTAGGTGACCCCGCAAAACGTCAGGCGATCACGAACCCGACGAGAACAATATATTCTATCAAACGGTTCATGGGTGAAACCTATGATCAAGTAGCAAAAGAAATTAACCGGGTAGCTTACAAAGTGGTACGCGGTGACAATAACACCCCGCGTGTCGAAATCGGTGACCGGAAATATTCTCCGCAAGAGATTTCCGCGATGATTCTTCAGAAAATGAAGAAAACCGCCGAGGACTATTTGGGACAGGAAGTTACGGAAGCGGTAATCACCGTACCCGCGTATTTCAATGACGCTCAACGTCAAGCCACAAAAGAAGCCGGAGAGATTGCCGGATTAACGGTTAAGCGTATTATCAACGAGCCGACGGCTGCCGCTTTGGCCTACGGGTTGGATAAACAAGACAAAGACATGAAAATCGCTGTCTTCGACTTGGGTGGTGGTACTTTCGATATTTCTATCCTTGAATTGGGTGACGGAGTATTTGAAGTAAAATCAACCGACGGTGATACTCACTTGGGTGGTGATGACTTCGACGACGTAATCATCAACTGGCTTGCAGACGAATTTAAGAAAGACGAAGGCGTGGATATCCGGAAAGACCCGATGGCTCACCAACGTCTGAAAGAAGCGGCAGAAAAAGCGAAAATAGAGTTGTCAAGTTCCACGTCAACGGAAATCAACTTGCCGTATATTTTCCCGGTAGACGGAATGCCCAAACACTTGGTAAGAACATTGACAAGAGCTCAATTCGAGCAACTGACTGACCAACTGGTGCAAAACACGATCGAACCATGTCGCCGTGCCTTGAAAAACGCTAACATCAGCGCTTCCGAGATTAGCGAAGTGATTTTGGTAGGTGGTTCTACCCGTATCCCGGCTGTCCAGAAAAAGGTACAGGAGTTCTTCGGCAAAGCCCCGTCAAAGGGTGTAAACCCGGACGAAGTGGTGGCAGTAGGTGCCGCTATCCAAGGTGGTGTATTGACCGGAGAGGTAAAAGACGTGCTGTTGCTTGACGTAACCCCGCTTTCTTTGGGTATCGAGACGTTAGGTGGCGTGATGACCAAATTGATCGAGTCCAACACGACCATTCCGACCAAGAAATCAGAGGTATTCTCAACGGCTGCCGATAACCAACCGTCAGTAGAGATCCACGTATTGCAGGGAGAGCGTCCCATGGCAAAAGACAACAAGACAATCGGACGTTTCCACTTGGACGGTCTACCACCAGCCCCGCGCGGTGTACCACAGATCGAGGTAAGTTTCGATATCGACGCCAACGGTATATTGAAAGTATCTGCCAAGGATAAAGCTACCGGAAAAGAACAATCTATCCGTATCGAAGCATCATCCGGTCTTTCGGACGCTGATATCAAGAGAATGAAAGACGAGGCTTCCGCTAATGCCGAAGCTGACCGGATTGAAAAGGAACGTATCGACACGATCAATAAAGCCGACAGTATGATCTTCCAAACCGAAAAGCAATTGAAAGAGTTTGGAGATAAATTGCCCGCGGACAAGAAACAACCGATTGAAGCCGCTTTGCAGAAACTGAAAGACGCTCACAAGGCTCAAGACGTTGCCGCAATCAACTCGTCAATCGATGAATTGAACAACGTGTTCCAAGCTGCATCACAAGAGATGTATAACGCCCAACAACAAGCCGGCGGACAACAACAAGGTGCACCTCACGCGGAACAACAACCGAACAATGGTGGTAAAGATCAAGAAGTAACCGACGTTGATTTCGAGGAAGTGAAATAAGAAAAAAGGGGCTGAAAAACAGTCCCTTTTTTAGTCCATAAAATTCGTAAGATTTATAAAGTCTATAAGGTAATAATGCCACTTTATAAACCTTACGAATTTTATGGACTATTTATTTAAGATATTTCGCTATCGTTTCTTTTAACAAGTTAGCTGATAATGGTTTTGTCAGATAATCATTACATCCGGCTTCCAATGCTTTCACCCGGTCGTCATCAAAAGCGAAAGCGGTTAAGGCTATGATTGGTACCTCTTTAGATTCCGCCCGAATCACACGGGTTGCAGCCAAACCATCCAGTACCGGCATTTTTATATCCATGAGGATAAGGTCGGGGTTTGATTGTTTGAATAAATCTATTGCTTCTTGCCCATCCCACGCGTGAACCAATGTATAAATTTTTCCGATAATAGCTTTCAATAAAAGGTAATTACTCTCAACATCTTCCGCGACCAGAATTGTTCTACCGGCACTTACGCTTTCTTTTGTTTCATTATTTTCCATATCGTTCATTCCTGTTTCGATTGCAATTTCTTGATAAGGAATTGTAAATTTAAAAATAGAACCTTTATCCCCTTCGGATTCGACAGATATATCTCCGCCCATTTTTTCAACCAGCATCTTACATATCGCCAATCCTAATCCCGAACCTCGGGCAAAGGTATTCAATTTTGTGAAACGATCAAAGATTGTGGTTACTTTTATCTTTCTACCGTTCAAGTGTAAAAACTTTATAAGAATATAGCAAAAAACTTTTGCAGAACATTCAATTTTTATACTTTTGCGCCATACTTAGCATGTGTGCTAAACGTGGAGTAATATTCATTCAAACTATAAATGTTTAATTAAAAATTCAAAATTATGGTCGGATTAATTTATCTGCTTATTGTCGTTTTGATGTTGGTTTCCATGTGGAAAATCTTCGAAAAAGCCGGCAGACAAGGTTGGGAAGGTATTATCCCTATTTACAACATTTACGTGATGCTTCAAATCATCAACAGACCGTGGTGGTGGCTTTTGATCATCATTTTCGTGCCGATTGCAAACCTCGTGTTTTCTATCATCATGTTACACGAGTTCCTTGCCAAATTCGGTAAAGGCGTCGGATTCACGATTGCAACCATTTTCTTCGGTTTCATCACGTTACCGATGTTGGCTTTCGGAGATGCCACGTTCAAAAATGAATAAATAAGTTTATAAAGTTCATAAGGTGCATGCATCTTATGAACTTTACTAACTGTTTGCCAGTTCTCGCAAAAAATCCCGTATAGTTTCTTGAATTTTCACCGGGTCTCCCGTGTAGTTATTCACGAATATGGTGAATGCCAATGTTTCTCCATTCCGTGTTGACAAATATCCGGCCAAGGCACGCACTCCAAACATAGAACCCGTTTTCGCTCTTAAATTACCGCCTAATACCGGATCGGCTGAATATACACGCAGCCCCCTGTCAATACCGCCTCGGGGTAAGGAAGCAAAAAAAGAATCTCCCAAATGACTTTTCGCCCATAATAGCAAATCCGTGATTACCTCTGCAGGCAAGGCATTGGACGGAGAAAGCCCGCAAGCATCCTTTATCGTGATTCCCGTTGAATCAATGCCGATAACACTTAATTCTTGTTTCACCGTAGTTTCAAAATCCGAAGGGTTTACCAGCGCACCCAATGCTTCGGCAAAGAGATTCACGCTATTTTTATTCGTGTAGAAAACGATTTCTTTTAGTAACGGAGATTCAACAGTAAACCATTCGCGACATTCGGTAGAAACACCTTTTTTCTTTTCCACGATAATGTTTTTCGCTTTCAATTCTTTCTCTATCTCTGCCCGAAAAACCGATGCCGGTTTATGCATAGCTCCTTTCACGGCAAAAGAAGAACGGTTGGCAGGTATAGTCCCTCGCGCCAACAGCACGGAAGCCTCCGGACCACCATATATCCACGCGTCATCCTGTTGCTTCACGGAGGCTAAAACCTCATTTTGTAATTTCACTCCCGGTACTGACGGGATGACAGATACGACACGGGTACGTGTTCCCGGTTTCCCGGATGCCAAAGTGACCGTGTACGCGTTATCCCGATAATTGAACGGGTGATACAAAGCCCCGTAGTAATTGGCAATATCTTCCCAAGGCCACGAACCCGGAATATAGGGTTGTTCCCCCTCGCCCTGAATAATAACGGCTCCTTCGATACGTCTTATACCCAGTCCGACGATCGAATCCACCAAACGTTTCGTAAAGACAGCATCTTTGAAATACTTCGAATCAAGACAGGGATCACCCCCGGCCTCTATAACGATATTTCCTTGAAGGAGCCCTTCTTTTATCTCTCCCGTGTAAAATACTTTAGTTTGATAGGTCAACGAGTCACCTTTCAACTTCAAAGCCAACGAGGTGGGCAATAGCTTCAACACGGAAGCCGGACGCAAAGCCATTCCGGGGTTATGTTCATACACGACTTCGCCGCCGGCGACATTCTTCACGCTCACGCCGATCGCCGCGTGTTTCAGTCCCTCCTGCTGCCACAAGGCTTGCAATTTATCGGGATTCTGCGCGATTCCTTGACCAAATGTCAACAAGAGAACAATAACGGTTCCCCAGAAGTTCATCATTCGGCAATGGATTTCAACACCTTGTTTACTTCTTCCTCCGTACTGTGTAATTTCTCTTTACAAAATTCGACAAGCACGGCTATCCGCTTTACTTTTTCTCGCAACTCGTCTACATCCAACTTATTTTCTTCCAAGAGTTTTACCAAGTTCTCAATCTCCTCCATCGCTGATTTATAGGTCAAATTCTCTTCCATAATAATTCCTTTATTTATCTATATCTTTAACTTCACTTCGTATCACACCCTTAAACAATTCCGTTTCCAGAATATCTCCATCCCGCACGAGAACACTGTCCCGCACGGCTTTCCCGTTTACACGGGTAATAGAGAATCCCTTCTCCAGTATATTTTTCGGATCGGCGTATTTCATCTTGGTTTCCGCCAGTTCCAGAAAATAACGGTTTGCTGTCAGTATCTCCGCGACTTTCACCCCGAATTGTGTTTTCAACCGTTCCAAATAATTCATTTGATTCCCCAGAAACAATTCCGAGGCATGATTGGCACGTCGGGAGCCCAGAATCAAACGGTTTTCCTGTCCCTCCAAAAATAAACGGGTGAACTGTTTTAATTCGGTAATCTTTACCACTTGCCGGGTTTTCTCGTCCTGCAACAATCGTTTAGCTCCCCGCATCAAACTCTCTTTGGCTATTTCCAAGCGTCCCTCCGCTTCATTGAATCGTTCGATCAGGAATGCTGCTGCCGCCGTGGGAGTCTTTACACTACGGTACGCCACCCGATCAACGATAGTTTCATCCCGTTCATGCCCGATGCCCGCGAGAACAGGAATCGGGAATTGTGCTACATTTGCCGCCAAGTCATACGAATCAAAACTTCCCAAATCCGTTTGAGAACCACCACCGCGAATAATAACCACCACGTCGAAAAGCGACTCGTACTCGTATATCCTTTCCAGAGCGGCAATCACCGATTCCGTTGTTTTCTCCCCTTGCATAACGGCAGGGAATAACTTGGTATGAAAGGCGTAACCGTACACGTTCCGATGCAATTGATCCGTGAAATCCCCGTACCCCGCCGCTGTCGGAGAGGATATCACGGCTATCGTTTTCGGAAGCATGGGTAACTCCAACTCCCGATTCATGTCAATCACTCCCTCTTGTGTCAAGCGGTCGATAATTTCTTTTCGCTTACGCTCCAAATCACCTACCGTGAAAGTAGGATCAATATTTTTTATATTCAGTGAATAGCCGTACAGCTCGTGAAAAACGATCTCCACGCTGACAAGGACTTTTATCCCTCTTTGCAGGGATTTGCCTGTCGTTGTTTCAAAATACGGTTTCAACATCCGATAGGTGAAAGCCCATATCGTTGCTCTTGCCGTGGCAATAACGGCATCATCCCCCACCCGCTTCTCCACGAGTTCTAGGTAACAATGCCCCGAACGGTTTTCTTTCACGTCCGCGATCTCGGCAATCACCAAGAAAGTATCCGGGAAACGGTTTTTCAACTCTTGTTTCACCAGACTGTTTAATTGATATAAACCGATAGGAGTCATTGAAATTTTAGATTTTAGATTGTCGATTTTAGATTTCTACCCGCTTATTTACGCTTCTTTTCTTCTAAATTAAATCTCACTCCATTGGTTCCAGCTCCAATTGATTCAGCTCATCAATATAAGATAACAATTCTACCCGTCCCAACTTGGTTTCGGCAGAAGTCATAAAGGTTATCGGCATACTCTCCCACGTGTCCTTCATCCCCTCGTGATATTTGGCGATGCAATTCATACGTTCCGTGGTGGATAATTTGTCTGCTTTCGTGAATACCATCACGAAAGGTACTCCGTTTTCTCCCAACCATTCCATAAATTCCAAATCGATTTTTAACGGTTCATGGCGGCTGTCTATCAACACGAATAGACAAACCATATTTTCCCGTTTCAAAATATAATTCTTGATCATGGCACTAAATTGCGATCTTTGTGTTTTTGATGTACGGGCATACCCGTATCCCGGTAAATCGACCAAATACCATTTGTCATCAATCAAAAAATGGTTTATTAACTGTGTCTTTCCGGGACTGGCGGATGTTTTGGCCAGTTTACTGTGGTTCGTCAGCATATTAATCAACGAGGATTTTCCCACGTTTGATCGCCCGATAAACGCGTACTCGTGTCTGTCAGGTTCCGGACATTTACTCACATCCGTGTTACTTGTCACAAATTTTGCACTGTAAACTTCCATAATGTCTTATTTAAAAATGAAGAAAATTGAAGATGTAGTTTATGTCTCTACATCTTCAAATTTACAAATTATTTAGCTCCGAGAAGAAGATCTGTTGAAATTTCTAGGCTTTTTCGGGTCACTTCCCGGTCTGCCTCTACGTTTTCCGCCGTTACCGCTTCCGCCGCGGTCTTCACGGCGTCCGCCACGGTCACGAGAATCACCGCCACGGTCATTGGAACGCCGATCTCTTCTACCGGAGAAATTACCTCTACCCCGATCATCCCGACGACGTCCGCGGTCACGGGTAGGAATAGCCTTGATTTCCAATGGTATTCCGTTGAAAAGCACCTTACTGAAATCAACTTCAAAATCAGATGCACTTTCCTCATCAATCTCGAACTTCGTGTCCGTATCGAAAATGCGGATTCCTCCGACACCGATACCCCGACGACGGGAATATTTGTTAATCAAGGACATCAGATCTTTCGGAGTCAAACCGTCTTCCCGACCGACATTCAACGTGAAAGTACTGTACACGGTATCCCCGTCACGTCCTCTACGATCACGGCGCTCTCCTCTTTCCGAACGTCCTCCGCGATCATCATCCTCAATATTCAGATCATTGGTATTCTTGTATTTCTGCAACAACCGTCCGAACTCGTAAGACACCAGATGGCGGAGTAATTCTTCTTTCGTAAATTCGGCAAATTTATCATATACATCCTGTGCATACACATCCATATCCTCGTATTCCTCTGAAGTAAGGATCTTATCGGCATAGAACGCCAACTGTGCCCGACAAATCTCTTCTCCACCCGGCACGGACATGTATTTAAATTCTTTTTTAAGCATATTCTCTACCCGACGCAATTTTCCTTTCTCTTTCGAGTGGATGATCGCTATCGAAATTCCCTCTTTTCCGGCACGCCCGGTTCTACCGCTACGATGTGTATAACTCTCTACATCTTCCGGCAAATTATAGTTGATCACATGTGTCAATGTATCCACGTCCAATCCGCGTGCCGCCACATCCGTGGCTACCAGCACTTTCAAACGTTTTGCCCGGAAAGCATTCATCACGCTGTCGCGTTGTGCCTGACTCAAATCACCATGCAATGCATCGCAATCAATCCCGTCCCGTTGCAAGTGCTTGGCAATTTCTTGCGCATCATTTTTCGTGCGGGTAAAGATAATGGCATACATACTCGGCGCACAGTCTATGATACGACGCAATGTTTCGTAACAATCCTTGGCACGCACCATATAATACTGATGTGATACGGTGTCGGCTCCCTGATTCTTTTTACCGACAGATATCTCCTGTTGGTTTACCAGATAATTGCGGGCAATCCGTTCCACCTCTTTTGGCATGGTTGCCGAGAAAAGATACGTGTTCTTTTCCTTGGGCGTATTACTCAAGATAAAATCCAAATCTTCTTGGAATCCCATGTTCAGCATTTCGTCGGCCTCGTCCAGCACGACGGCAAACACGCTCTCGATGTTAATAGCCTTACGATTCAGCAAATCGACCAAACGCCCCGGTGTAGCCACGACCACGTGTACACCTCTCTGCAAATCTTTGATTTGTCTTTTAATATCCGTACCTCCATACACACACGTCACACGGATATCTTTACGATACTTGGAGTAGTTTTTCAAATCATTCCCAATCTGCACGCACAATTCACGCGTGGGGCTTAAAATCAAGACTTGAACATTATTCCACTCCGGCTCAATTTTCTGTAACAGCGGCAACCCGAATGCGGCCGTTTTTCCCGTCCCGGTCTGAGCCAATACTACTAAATCGTTCTCTTCTCCTAAAATAACGGGGATTGCTTTTTCCTGTACCGGACTCGGTGTTTCAAACCCTAAATCCGCGATTCCTTTAAGCATCTCCTCGCTTACTCCTAATTCTCTAAATTTTTCCATTAAACTGTTTTAATTTACCCTCTCGATTCTCGATTTTCGATTACAATTAAAAGTTGACGGGCAACTTTTCCAAAGCTTCTTCAATTTTCACTGAAACCATCGTGTGGTTTCCAATCTAAAATCTAAAATCGTAAAATCCGAAATCGCTAGGTTCTGTCTATTTTAATATGTCTCCGCGTATAGGCCGGAGTTTCCTCTAATTCTTTTATCTGTTCCCGCGACAAATCAGCCCGAAGCACCACGTCTGTTTCTTTTAGCAGTTCCTCCACGTAATTGATCGCTCCTTTCTCCAATTCTTTTTTCCTGCCGGGTTCCGTCACTTCCTCTGTCGCCACCGCATTCTTCGGACCGGGAATCGGTATCGTATCCACGTCGTCCATGGGGAATCCCGTGGCTATAATCGTCACGGATATGGCATCACCTAACGATTCGTCGGTTCCTACACCCCATATTATAGCGGCATTGTCCCCGACCTCCCGTATGACATACGAAGTGATCTCGTTCATCTCGTCCATCGTGATCTCGTCCGTACCCGACGTGATGTTCAACAATATATCCTTTGCTCCTGCCAAATCATTCTTGTTCAGCAAGGGGCTATTCAAAGCATCCGCTATAACCCGGTGCGCCCGTTCTTCTCCAGCTGCCTGCGCCGCCCCCATGATAGCGATACCGCTATCGGTCATCACGGTACGCACATCAGCAAAGTCCACGTTAATGTATCCCGGCAAAGTAATAATCTCGGCAATACCTTTTGCCGCGATATTCAATACATCGTTCGCCTTGCCAAAAGCACAGGACAAAGGTTGCGGTCCGTATATTCTCTGTATTTTCTCGTTATCGATAATGATAAGAGAATCCACGTAATCTTTCATTTTACTCACCCCGACACGGGCTTGTTCCAACCGTTTCGGTCCCTCGAAACGTGCCGGTATCGTCACGATCCCTACCGTCAGGATACCCATTTCCTTGGCAAGTTTGGCTATCACGGGAGCAGCTCCCGTTCCGGTTCCGCCTCCCATGGCTGCCGTGATGAATACCATTTTCGTGTTCACGCTCAACAATCCCCGAATTTCATCCACACTTTCGAGAGCTGCCGCTTCACCGACTTCCGCACGGTTGCCCGCACCCAGTCCGGTTCCCAATTGAATGCGAGTTTTTATCGGGCTCTGGTTCAATGCCTGCGAATCCGTGTTACAAAGCACGAAGTCCACATCACATATTCCTTGCCGGTACATGTATTCGACGGCATTACCGCCACCTCCCCCGACACCGATCACTTTAATAATTGGTGTCGTTATCTCGTACTGATTAAAATTGATCAATCCATCTACCATGACAATACATTTTACATTTCAGAATCCCTGCTCATATCTTCATTGAACATATTTCCTAACTTACGCTTGAACCAGCTATCCACATCGGGCACCTCGTTCAATCCTCTCTTGCGTCCTCTCTCCCGCTCGAACTCCCGGTCATATTCCTCGTTATGCTCACGTATATTCCGTTTCCGTTTGAACAACGGTTCATCATCCGCATCTTCAAATTCCCTCATCTCTTCATCATCCCGCCACGTCTTTCGCTCCCGTTCCTCTCGCTCTCGTGCGGCACGACGTTGTTGGTCTTCCTGCTCCCGACGCATGCGACGATTTTCTTCCGCCTGTTGTTTCCGGCGACGTTGTTCTTCCTCGACCTCTTTCGCGCTCTCCAATTTCATCTCCAGATCATCTACCCGTTCCACCTTGAATGTAGGCGCCTTCCGTCGAGTGTCTACCGGAGAATTATTAAACCCGGTAGCGATAACCGCCACGTGCAGCTCCTCGTTCAACGACTCGTCTTTCCCTGCTCCCCAGATGACATCTACATCCCGTCCGACCAGTTCTTTCACGTAATCGGTGATTAACGTGATCTCGTCCATCGTGATTTCTTTCGAGCCGTACAACATATTCAGCAATATATTGGAAGCTCCCCGGATATCGTTACTATTCAGCAGAGGGGATTCCAAAGCCATCTGCACGGCTTCCATGGCACGATTCTCTCCTGCCGATTCCCCGGCTCCCATCAGCGCCACCCCGCTATTCCGCATCACGACTTCCACGTCTGCAAAGTCGACGTTCACGAACCCTTTCAAGGTAATGATCTCCGCGATACTCTTTGCCGCTATGGTCAACACGTTATCCGCCATCTCGAAAGCCTTTGACAGCTTCAAGTTACCGTACATATCCCGTAATTTCTCGTTACAGATGATTAACAAGGCATCCACGTATTCCGACAGTTCGTCAACTCCTTCCATGGCTTGTTCCACACGCCTGCGTCCCTCGAAACTAAAAGGAATGGTCACGATACCTATCGTCAGTATCCCCAACTCTCTAGCCTGTTTGGCTATCACCGGGGCTGCCCCCGTTCCGGTTCCTCCCCCCATACCTGCCGTGATGAATACCATTTTCGTGTTCCGTTCGAGTATGGTCTTGATATAATCCAGACTCTCTATCGCCGACTGTTTACCGCGTTCCGGCAAACTGCCCGCTCCACGTCCCTCAGTAAGTTCCTTTCCGATCTGTATTCTGTTCTTCACAGGACTGATCCGCAGAGCTTGTATATCCGTGTTGCACACGACGAACTCCACCCCCCGGATACCCTGTCGGCACATGTGATTGACGGCATTGCTTCCGCCTCCCCCGACACCGATTACTTTGATAATCGACTCATCCTGCTCCGGAATCCTCAAATCCAATAACGCATCTTCATTCCACATAGCTGAAACGTGTTATATCATTATTCTTTAAAAAAACTATCAAACCAACCTCTTTTCTTCGTTTCCTTGCGTTCGCAACGCAACAACCCCAGAACTGTCAGATTCTCCGGTGCTTTCAAGGGTGTTTCTTTGGCAGATTTTACCGTCACCACGCTTGCCATACTTATCGGATGTTTTGACAAACGATTCAACAGAGTATCAATTCCTTGCACCCGACTACCTCCTCCTGTCAACAATATACCGTCTTCCAATTCCTTGTAATAACCGCTTTTCAATATCTGCCAGATCGCCCCTTCCAACAACTCCTCCAAACGGCATTGCTCCACGTGTACCATATCCTGCAAATCAATACAATATTTTGTGTCCGGTATCATTATCTTACGACTTTTACACTCGGCTTGTAATGCCATTCCGTATTCGTGTTTCAATTTCTTGGCACTCGCCATGCTCTCGATTGAAAAAGCCGTATTTATATCCCGCTCCACGGTATTGCACCCCAATGGCAATACTTCGTCGTACGCGATCATTCCATCCCGGAACACGTGTATTTTCACGCTTTCAGCACCCAGATCGATCAAGGCGAAATCTCTCGCGCCTTTCCGCCCCCGTACTACCAGTGCTTTCTGGGCTGCAGTCACCGCCGAGTAAAAATTAATTTTCTCTATCCCGGACTCGTTCAATGCTTGGCGTAATCCTTCCAACATACGCTTTCTCGCCACGTAAACATGAAAATCTATCTCCAACCGCCTCGCTTCACAACCGATCGGCTCACTCTCCGCCTCCCCGTCCAACCAATAACCGAAGGGTACCACGTCCACGATCTCTTCCATATCCAAATTGACATTACCGCGGCATTTCTTTTCCAGCTCCAGTAAATCACTCTCTTCTATTCTTCTCATCCGAGAGAATTTTGACACTTCCCGATCCTCTACCTGTTGCACCCATTCCCCCGCCAAGGCGATATTCAACGCATCGATATGCATCTCGTGTTCCTGCTTGAATTTATCAAGTAAACGTTGTACACAAGACTTCACCCGAAGCCTATCGACCACCATTCCCCGGTGGATACCTTGAGAAGCAACACTCTCTATTCCGACCAAACGGCATTCTCCCCCGGATGTTTCCCCGAGAGCCATTACCATTTTTTCAGAGCCCATATCTAAAGAAGCTACAAATCCCATAATATCTATTTTTTATTTTCTAACACAAACTACTTGGTTATCAAATTTTAAATTGACTTCCTTGTAATGATTCCAACCTTTTTTGGCGATACCGTTCTTCAAGAACAATATCAGTTTATCCAAGCGCTCCCGGCTATTTTCGACCTTACCGAGTATGATTCTGAAATCACCTACTTTGGGAATCATCACAATATCCTCGTTCGATCTCACGATCAATTGCTCGATGTAGGCATCCAAAAACGAATCGTCCCTCAAGGACATCACGAACGGAGCTAACTTCTCGCACGCGTATTTCTTACTAATATCACCGGTTGCAACAACAACCCTGGAAGTAAACTTAGAAGACAACGGCATTACTTTCCCGTCACTATCAACGTAGTAACCCTCACCCGTCATTACTCTCAAAACAGGTTCACGTTGCTTGATACTCACATGGATATAGCCGTCTAAACTGTAGTAAACCTGAGCCGATTTTATCATCGGATTTTTGACAAGTATCCTTTCCAAACTATCTTTATTTACTGCCATAATACTTTTGTTCGTTATGTCCCCATACCCCTTCTTTATCGCTTTCATGATATCCTCCTCGTCCACGAACATATTAACATCCGTATTCTTGACAGCAATCCGCACCCCTCTACATGTTACCTCCCCCAATTTTGTCGCCACAAAGGTAAGCACAATTATCAGGTAAACAAGCAAAATGCAAGATAATATGTATGGTAGTACGCGTTTCATTCAATAATTTCAGTTACAAGTTACAGGTTGCAAGTTACAAGTTATTATTCTCATTCCGCAAATCAAACCTGTAACCTGCAACTTGCAGAGCCACAGACTCAACTTGCAACAGCAAATCAATGATTTGCTGTATTAAACATATCAGTAAATACCGGAATAAAGCGGTCTATATCCCCGGCTCCCATGGTCACGAAGAGTCCGTCCGTCACGTGTTCTCTCACGTATGCCGGAAAGTCTTCTTTCGTCACCCGAACACAAGGCACGGACAAACGATCGGCTATCAGAGCCGAAGTTACCCCCGGTATAGGTTGTTCCCGTGCCGGATATATATCCAACAATATCACTAAATCCGCCAGACTCAAACTCTTCGCGAAATCCGGATAGAAATCGTTCGTCCGCGAATACAGGTGAGGCTGAAAAGCAACAATCAACTTCTTCTCCGGCCACATCTCCCGTACAGACGAAAGCGATGCCTCAATCTCCCGCGGGTGATGGGCATAATCATCCATGTACAGAACTCGATCCGTTTTCGCGTGTATATCAAATCGTCTTGACACTCCTTTGAACAAAGGTAAAGCATCCCGAATTTCCTCGGCAGTCACCCCCGCATGCAAAGCCACAGTGATTGCCGCCGTAGCGTTCTCCACGTTCACACGTCCCGGGAAACACAATCGCAAATCCCGAATTTCGATATCTTTCCCGATATAATCAAATAAAAAACTACCGTTATCTACCCGTAAACGGTCGGCATAATAATCCGTTTTCTCTCCTGCCGCGTAGTGTCCGGTAATTTCCCGCCTTTTCAATTCCAAACCTTTTCTCAAGAAAAGTTGCCCCCGAGTTTGTAAGGCAAACTCCTCGAAGGCTTTCAACAATTCCTCGTGAGTCCCGTATATATCCAGATGATCGGCATCCATGGCTGTAATCACCGCTATTTCCGGATGCAGATGCAAAAACGACCGATCATACTCGTCCGCCTCGATCACCACGTAATCCGATTCCTTGTCAATCAACAAGTTCGTTCCATAATTAGAAGATATTCCCCCTAAAAAAGCACTACATCCGACATGTGAATTTTTCAGCAAAAACGCCAACATCGTCGTCGTCGTCGTTTTCCCGTGCGTCCCCGCTATACAAAGAGCTTTTTTGCTTCGGGAAAGAAACCCCAACACCTCCGCACGTTTGTGCAAAGCGTAGCCATTATCCCGGAAGAAACTCAATATTCGGTTCTCTTTCGGCACGGCAGGCGTGTACACCACAAGCGTGTGCGTCTTATCCCGAAATACCTCCCCGATTCTTGCCTCATCATCCTCGTACGTGATATCAAATTCCTCCTCATCGGTCATCTTTCTCGTCAAAGGTGATTCTGTCTTATCGTACCCGGCCACGTGATATCCCATAATCTTGAAATAACGCGCCAAGGCACTCATACCTATCCCCCCGATTCCCACAAAATATATTGCTTTTACATTATCAATATCCATAATTTTAGATTTTAGCTTGCCCACTATTTATAATCTTCAAGATTTCGTTCGCGATAATCTCATCCGAATCTTTCATTGCTAACGCCAAGATATGATCGGACAAAACTTTGCGTTCGGTATCGTTCTTTAATAAATCTTCCATCACATCACCCAGACGTTCGACGACCTCGTTATCTTTTACCATAACGGCAGCTTGTTTATGGACCAGAGCCATCGCATTCTTGGTTTGGTGATCTTCCGCCACGTTCGGCGAAGGCACCAGAACAACAGCTTTTCCCAGCAAACACAATTCTGAAATCGTTCCGGCTCCCGCTCTTGCCACCACAAGATCAGCGCAAGCATACGCCAAATCCATACGTTTCAAGAAAGGCATAAACTTCACGTTCTCCGGCAAACGATCTTTCAACTCCGCTTCCAGTTGCTTGTGGTAATAACTACCGCACTGCCAGATTACCTGCACGTCTTCCCATCCGGCAATACGTTCCAACCATCGCACCATAGCCTTATTAATCGATCCAGCACCAAGACTACCCCCGGTTACAAGCACAGTCTTTTTCTTCGGGTTCAAACCGTAAAAAACAATACCTTCTTCCCGTTCTCCCAAAGCATTCAACAAATCCTTCCGCACGGGATTACCCGTGAATATAATTTTCTCTTTCGGGAAAAAACGTTCCATCCCCTCGTAAGCCACACAAATCTTCTCGGCTTTCTTCGCCAATAGTTTATTGGTCACCCCGGCATAAGAGTTTTGTTCCTGCAATACCAAAGGTACTCCCGCGTTCGCCGCCACCCGACCGATAGGACCACTGGCGTATCCCCCGACTCCTACCACGACATCCGGCTTGAACTCTTTCACGATTCGTTTGGCTTTCCGCAGACTTCGCCAAAGGTTCCACGCCACTTTCAAGTTATTCAACGTCAATTTTCGTTGCAACCCGCGAACAGGCAAACCCACGATTCGGTATCCCGCCTCAGGTACTTTCTCCATCTCCATCTTACCCTCTGCCCCCACGAACAGAATATCAACATCTTTATCCAAACGCTTTAAAGCATTTGCTATCGAGAGTGCCGGGAATATATGCCCTCCTGTTCCTCCTCCGCTGATAATCACCTTTTTCATAGTATTCTATTTCTTTATATTTCTTCTTCCGTCGTTGCCACTTTCAGCTTCTCTTTCGCTTCCCGCTCCCCCTCTTCAGAGAAGGTATGACTGACACTCAATATCATCCCGAATGCCGCACTCGTGAATAACAGGGAAGTTCCCCCCATACTTACCAGCGGCAAAGGCTGTCCGGTCACGGGGAACAAGCCCACGCAAACCCCCATGTTTATTAAGGCCTGCAACACAATACACAAACCCAACCCGGTCACCAGCATTGCCGGGAACATTCTCGTGCATCGTCGCACGATCACCCCCACACGATAGAGTATGATCAAGTATAATAGCATAACCACCCCGGCCCCCCCCAATCCGTATTCTTCTACAATTATCGCGAAAATAAAATCAGAATAGGGATGCGGCAGAAAATTACGCTGTACACTGGTTCCCGGAGCCACCTTGAACAATCCGCCTCGTGCCACGGCTATTTTCGCTTGATCCGATTGGTAAGAATCATCTTTATTCGCTTTCGAGGGAACAAAAAATGCCTCCAATCGGCTTTTCACCGTCAACAGACGCCCGACCTTGCCCAATTGTTTCTCCGGCACAATAAAAAGTGCCGCCACAAGCAATACGACAAGCAATACAAGTCCCCCGATAATCTTACTGAATGTCTTCAAACTCAACCGTCCCACGAATAGCATAAACAAACAGACTCCTCCCAACAATGCCGAAGTAGAAAAGTTCTCCATAAAAATCAAGAAAAGTATCGGGACTACCCACAACATCCGCAATAACACATTGTCATCGCATCCTTTTTCGGTCTGTTCAAACGCGATTGCACGGGCACAAAATATGATTACCGCTAATTTCGCAAACTCCGACGGCTGGAATGAAATTCCGAATATCTTTATCCACCGCTCCGTGTCGTTCAACGTGGCTCCCATTACTTTTGCCAATACCAGAAAACCAAAAGAAGCCAATAGAATAAACGTGGCAAAAGACAATAAATATTTATAATGGCAAGATTGTGTGAGCAAGATAACCCCATAACAGCCCACCAACAAGAAAAGCTGTTTTAACAGGTAAAAGCTGGTATCTCCCCCGCGCACACGGAAAGCCAGACTTCCCGTGGAAGAATACACGACCAATAACGAGATCAGCATTAAAGCTATAACCACGATTCCCAATATCCTGTCGCCCTTCAAACTCAGCTTGTTAATTATCCTGCCCATTACAATTTACGATTTATGATTCACAACTTCTTCAATCACAGAACTCCTTGAGTTCTCTCACTTTTTCTTTAAACAGTTCCCCCCGGTTCTCGTAATTCTTGAATAAATCAAAACTAGCACAACAAGGAGAAAGTAACACGACATCGCCACTCACGGCACGGATTGATGCCACTTTCATGGTATCCTCCAAGCTATGCGTATCCACCACCTCACAAATCGGAGAAAAGGAGTCTATCAATTTCTTATTGTCTACCCCCATGCAGATTAATAATTTTACTTTTTCCCGTACAAGGTCAAACAACACGCTATAATCATTTCCTTTATCCGTTCCCCCGGCAATCCATACCACGGGGGCATGCATACTATCCAACGCGTACCATGTCGAATCCACGTTCGTTGCCTTCGAATCATTTATATAAGTCACCCCCTCGATGACTTCAACCGTTTCCAAACGGTGTTCCACCTGCGGGAATGTCGTCAATCCCTTTCTCAAATTCGCATCACTGACACCCGCCTTCAAGGCTGCCAATATAGCTGCCATCGCGTTATACACGTTATGCCGTCCCTGTATCGTAATTTCTTTCTTGTCAATGCGGAAAGTCCGTTCCCCCCATCGGGCAATCACGGTATTCCCGTCCATATACGCGTTCAAACGATTATCTGCCGAATAGGTAAACCCGGCTGCCTCCGGTACGATGTTTTCCTGTTCGACACATTCCCGTACCACGTCACAGTCATACCCGTAGATAAACAAATCTTCCGCCCTCATGTTATTCAAGATACGGAATTTAGAACGAGCATAGTTCTCGAACTTATAATCATAACGGTCTAAATGATCGGGAGTAATATTCGTCAATATCGCTGTATCACACCGGAAGCGGAACATCCCGTCCAACTGGAAACTGGACAACTCCACCACGTACACGCGATGCAGATTATCCGCCACCTGTGCCGCCAGACTATTCCCGACATTCCCTGCCAACCCCACGTCATACCCGGCTTCTTTCAATATATGATACAACAACAAGGTGGTCGTCGTCTTTCCGTTGCTTCCCGTGATGCAATACATTTTTGCATCCGTGTGCCGTCCGGCAAACTCGATTTCCGAAATCACCTCGATCCCCCGTTCCCGCAAACCGACTATCATCGGTAATTTATCCGGTATTCCCGGACTCTTTACCACGATATCGGCAGTAAATATCTTTGTTTCGGTATGTTGCCCCTCCTCGTACTCTACACCCAACTCTTCCAATACTTCCTTGTACTTGTCAGCCAATTTTCCTTTATCTGATAAGAAAACCTCGTATCCCAACTTTTTCCCTAACCGGGCAGCCCCCGCTCCGCTTTCTCCTCCCCCTAAAATAACCAAGCGTTTCATATATTTATGATTTACGATTTATGATTTACGATTCTTCAATCTAAAATCATAAATCCGAAATTATTAAACTTACCGAATCTTTAATGTCACTATTGTTATCACAGCTAACGCTATTCCCACAATCCAGAAACGAGTCACGATCTTCGGCTCCGGAATACCCTTCTTCTGAAAATGATGATGCAGAGGCGACATCAGAAATATTCTCCGTCCCTCTCCGAACTTTCTCTTCGTGTACTTGAAATAGCTTACCTGCATGGCTACCGACAAATTCTCCACGAGGAATATACCACAAAGGATCGGAATCAATAATTCTTTATGAATCATGATAGCGAATACCGCGATAATACCTCCCAATGACAAACTTCCCGTGTCGCCCATAAAGACTTGTGCCGGATACGAATTGTACCACAAGAATCCGATCGTGGCACCGATAAAGGCAGCAATAAATACCACCAGTTCCCCGGAATGTGGGATATACATGATATTCAGGTAATCGGCATACACCATGTTACCCGAAACATACGCCAGTATCCCCAACGTGGCACCGACTATCGCGGACGTTCCCGTCGCAAGCCCGTCAAGCCCGTCTGTCAAGTTTGCCCCGTTCGACACGGCTGTCACGATAAATATCGTGATCAAGATAAACACGATCCATCCGATCGGTTCGGCATATTTCCCGAAAAGAGCCCCGAACCAAGCGTAATCGAACTCGTTATTCTTGAAGAATGGAATAGTTGTTCTGGTCGATTTCACGTCTTTCGTCAACAAGGTTTTACTATTCTCCTCGGAGAATCCCTCATCTACCGTACTTGTCACCACACCCACTTCTGACAACATAGCTTTCTCGCGAATCACCACGTCATCGCTCACGTACAAGGTCACCCCCACGATCAATCCCAAACCGACCTGCCCGATCACCTTGAAACGTCCTTTCAATCCCTCCTTGTGCTTTCTGAATACTTTGATATAATCATCCAGAAAACCTATCAACCCGAGCCACACCGTAGCCACAAGCATCAATTGGATATACACGTTATCCAACCGCGCAAACAAAATCACGGGTATTAATATCGCCAACAGGATAATAATCCCTCCCATCGTCGGGGTTCCTTTCTTCTGCATCTGCCCTTCCAGTCCGAGATCGCGAATCTCCTCTCCAACCTGCTGTTTCTGCAAAATACGGATAATCCGCTTTCCAACCACCGTGGCTATCAACAAAGACAAAATCACGGCACAAGCCGATCGGAATGTGATATACTGGAACATTCCGGCCCCGGGAAAATCAAACTGCTCTAAATAATCGAAAATGTGGTAAAACATGACACTACAACTTAAATATTTCCTTTATAATCTCTTTATCATCAAAATGATGTTTCACTCCTTTTATTTCCTGATAATCCTCATGTCCTTTACCGGCAACCAGCACAATATCGTCCGGTTTTGCCAGCATCAGTGCCGTACGTATCGCCTCCTTCCGGTCGGTTATCGCCAACACCCGAGCACGGGCATCCTCCGGTACTCCCGCACGCATATCCTCTATAATCGCCGCGGGTTCCTCGCTTCGAGGATTGTCGGAAGTCAACACAATCCGGTCACTCAATCGACAAGCAACTTCAGCCATCTCCGGACGCTTCGTCCGGTCACGGTCACCACCGGCACCGACCACGGTAATCACCTTACCGTCTTTTTTCAACCCGCTGATTGTCGATAACACATTCTCCAAAGCATCCGGCGTATGGGCATAATCCACGATCGCCATAATTCCATCCCGGGACAAAATTGTTTCAAATCGTCCCGACACCGGAACCAACATACTCATCACGGGTAACAACTCTTCTTTCTCGAAGCCTAACAAGCGAGCCGCGGAATACACGGCAAGCAAATTATACGCGTTAAAATCTCCCGTAAACTTTGTCCAAACCTCACTCCCGTCCAGCAATAATAACATGCTGTCCAAATGGCGTTCCAATATTTTACAATTAAAATCCGCCATACGCTTGCAGGAGTAAGTATATTTACGTGCTTTCGTGTTCTGCAACATGACCATACCATTCTTGTCGTCCGCATTCGTCAACGCGAAAGCCTTCGCGGACAAACGATCGAAAAATCCCTTCTTCGCCTCGATATACGCCCGAAACGTTTTGTGGTAATCCAAATGATCGTGTGTAATATTTGAAAATATAGCACCGTCAAAATCCAAACCGCTAACACGTCGCTGATCCGCCGCATGGGAACTCACCTCCATAAAACAATATTCGCACCCCTCGTCCACCATACGCCGCATCAGTGAATTAATCTCCAACGCATCCGGTGTCGTATGTGTAGCATGTACTTTCTCGTCCCCCACGTAATTACAAACCGTCGATAACAAACCGGCTTGTTTGCCCGCCAACCGTGCCACCTCGTACAGCAATGTCGCCGTTGTCGTCTTCCCGTTCGTTCCGGTCACCCCGACAAGTTTCATTTCCCGCGACGGATGCCCGTAATAAGCGGATGCCATCCATCCCAACGCATCCGATGAATTCGCCACCTTCACCACGGTTACCCCGTCCGGCAGACTTTCCGGCACATCTTCACAAATCACGCCAACCGCACCCAAGGCAACCGCCTTGCCGATAAATGCATGCCCGTCAACACTAACACCCCGCTGGGCAACAAATACATCCCCTTTACCAACCTTCCGGGAATCGAAATGAATCGCGTGTATCTCTACACCCGAATCCCCTTGCACAATCTCACAAGCTATCCCTTCTAACAAATCCCTTAATTTCATTGCTCTAAATTATTATCTTTTCAATCTAAAATCTAAAATTTTAAATCTAAAATTACTTCAATACTATCCCTACATAACTTCCCTTCTGCACCCGCTGCCCCGGTGTCAACGATTGACTGCTTACGGTACCCGCTCCGCTCACCCCGACTTTCAGCCCGCTATTCTCCAGCAAGTATAACGCATCCCGTAACCCCATCCCTTTCACGTTCGGCACCACGGAGAAATCCACGCTCCGGGCTTTCAGTTCAAACTCCTTCCCCTCTTTATCCCGTGACGTCATCACCCAATCGGCATTCCCCGCCTCGTCCGTCACGTCAATACCCAACTCGTCATATATAGCCAAAAAATCATCCTTCAACCCGTTCTGACTGATAGGCAGAGTCCGGTCTATTTCTTCCTCCTGCTCATCGTGCCTCATCAATGACGCCATTGAATATACCTTGTCGGCAATCTCCCGGAACACATTTCCCGAAACCACATTACCGTAATATCCCACCGACGTGGAAGGATTATCCACCACGACAATACACGAGTACAGAGGTTTGTCAGCCGGAAAATATCCCACGAAACTTGCCCGATACTTCGGCTCCGCCTTGTACCCCTTTTTCCCTGCCGCCACTTTTGCCGTTCCTGTTTTACCCGCTATCTTACAAGCTGCATTTTTCAGATTTTTGGCAGTTCCGTTCTCCACGACACCCTCCATCATCTGTCGCATATAAGCCAGCGTCTGCTTGCTGCATATTTTATTCATAGCCACCTCAGGCTCAAAACGCTCTATCACCCGGCTACCCTCCCGGATTTCTTTCACGATACGGGGTTTCATTTTCTTGCCGTCATTTGCCAAAGCATTGTAAAACGCCAACACTTGTAACGGAGTCACCTGCAACTCGTACCCGAAACTCATCCACCGCAAAGAAGTACCGCTCCACGACTTATCCGTGGGATACTTGATATAAGGCTCCGCTTCCCCCACTATATCAATACCCACCTTTCGGTTCAACCCCATCGCGTACAAACGGTTCACGAATTTTTCCGGTTGCTCGCGATAACGTTCATATACCAGTTCCGTGATTCCATTCAGAGAACGCTCGAAAATAGACTGTACGGTTACTTTCCCGATAGGAGTTCTGGACTCCCGTAAAGTTACCCCGTTATGCGTGTATATCCCTTTACCCAAATCTATCGTGTCCGTGGGCAGCACGTACCCGTCCTCCAACAGAGCTACCATAGTAGCCGCCTTGATTACCGACCCCGGTTCGGCAGCATCACCGATCGCGTTATTCAACACCTCACGGTAACCCGTTGCCGTTTTCGACACATTCGCGATTGCTTTGATATCCCCCGTCTTCACGTCCATTAAAATAGCCGTACCGGCATTCGCCTTATAATATTCCAACTGGCGAGTCAATGCCCCTTGCACGATATCTTGACAATCCACGTTTATAGTCGTCACCACGTCATTCCCGTCTATCGGTTCATCTACCGTCACGGAAATCCACCTTCCGGACATCATTTGCCGGTAACTCCTTCCCGGCACCCCGCGCAATTGTTTCTCGAAAGCTCCCTCAAGCCCCACGCGCCCCTCGAAAGTTCCATCTTCCGCCTCATTCAGATATCCCACGGTACGATACGCCAAATCTCTATGCGGCTGCAACCGCACATTCTCCCGTTCGAGAATCAAACCGCTTCGGGTACCTCTCTCCCGAAAAATAGGAAATTTCTTAACCTTCATCAATTCGGTGTAAGAAATTTTCTTCTTGTTAATCAACAGATAACGATTAGCCTTCGCCCCGTATTTCCCTTTCCACAACTTTTGCCTGTATTCTGAAGCGGGAGCATCCCCGAAAAACCGCGACAGGCAAATTGCCAGACTATCCACTTTTCTTTTAAACAATGTATCCGCCACCGCCACGCAATCAAACCTTAACGAATAATACGGCACAGAACTCGCCAGAATACGTCCGTCATCGGCATATATATTTCCCCGAATCGGGGCTACCGTAAAATCTTTCCTTGAAACATTCTGCACCTGCTTCCTCAACTCATCCCCTTTCCACACCTGAACGTACAAAGCCTGCACCACGATCAACACCGCAATCCCGATCACCACCAGGTAAACAAGCCCCAGTCGTCCAGCCAACTCATGTTTCATCGAAGATGCCATATTCCTAAATTAGTCTATAAGGTTCATAAAGTCTATAAGGTCAAAGGTCCATACCTTCCTATCAATCACTTTAACCACGGCAGTTCTGCCGCCGATACATTCCGTCCGAAGGACACCCGTGACCTTACAGACTTTACTGACCTTATGGACTTTACGGACTCTTTTCATTTCTCTATCTTTATCGGCGGTTCCTTACTCTGCACCAGATCCAACCCGGCTTCTTTCACCCGTCTTTCCACCTCCGACGGCACACTGATGCGCATCAATTCCGACGAGGTTGTTACCGATTCAAAGCGCAGGTCGCTCAACTCTTTCTCCAACGCCACCTTTTTCATAAACAATTTCTCTGTATTATACCCGTTCGCTATGTATAAAATACCAAGCAATGTCAGAAAAAGAATAAAAACCATATTTCGGCGCAACACGGTATCGGCAAGCAACCGTCCGTCCAACACCTCTTTCATGGACTCGGCAAGTACCTCCTTCTGTTCCTGCGAAGGAGATACAAAATCCTTTACTTTCTTCTTCTTGAACCACTTCATACCCTTACTATATTTTTTCCGCAATTCTCAATTTAGCACTTCTGGCCCTCGGATTGCGTTCGATCTCTTCATCCGATGGCACGATCACTTTACGGTTCACCAACTCGAAATTCCGTTTCACGTGTCCGTAAAAATCTTTCTCGATCTTTCCCTCGAAATTCCCGCTCTTCAAGAAATTTTTCACGATCCGGTCTTCCAGTGAATGATAGGTAATCACCACCAATCGTCCCCCCGGACGCAATGCCAACTCCGCTTGCTGCAACATCTCTTTCAATGCATCCAATTCCCCGTTTACCTCTATACGCAACGCTTGATACACTTGTGCCAAATACTTCTTTTCCTTTTGTTTCGGGACACGAGGCGCAATCACTTGCAAAAACTCTTCCGAACGTCCAATCGGCCTCTCCTCCCGTGCTTTGATTATCAAGCTGACCAACCCGCGGGCATTATCTACTTCACCATACTCCCGGAACACCCGAATCAGCTCCTCCTCGCTGTACGAATTTAATATATCCGTTGCTTTCAATCGTCCTCTCCGGTTCATGCGCATATCCAGTTCCGCATCAAAACGAAACGAGAATCCCCGCCCCGCCTCGTCAAACTCGTGTGACGATACCCCCAGATCGGCTAATATACCATCCGCATTATCATATCCGCAATACCGCAAAAAATTCCGCAGATACCGGAAATTATGATTCACGAAAATAAACCGACTATCATCCGGCACATTTGCCAATGCATCAGAATCCTGATCAAATCCTATCAGGCAACCGCCACCCAAGTGTCTTAATATCTCCCTCGAATGACCACCTCCTCCGAAAGTCAAATCAAGATATACCCCCTCCGGGTCTATATTCAACCCGGAAACGGACTCTTCCAACAAAACCGGCACATGATACAACGATTCCATATCTTTTAAATTTAATTTCTTACCCTTGAACCCTCATTTTCAACACATCACAATCCTAAATTCCCGAAATTCAATTTATCCGTCAAAAGTACAAATTCCTCCGTACTCATCGCCCCCTCTTCGTACTTTATTTTATCCCAAATTTCAATCTTCGAATCCAAACCCACCAACACGATCTCGTCACCCTCTATCGCTACCTGCTCAAGCATCTTGCGAGGAATCAGAATACGTCCGTTAGCATCCAGTTCCACCTCCAGCGCTCCATGAAAAAAACCTCTCCGGAACCTCATATGCTCTTGATTGAACGGGCTCAATTTAGCCCGCAATTCTTCGACCAGCCGCAACCATTCGCCCTTGGGATAAACATCTATACATGTCTCGAAAATATTCCGCTGCAACACGAAAGAACCCTCCTGCCCGGCCTGCATTTCCTTGCGAAAAACAGCCGGAACAACCAAGCGTCCTTTGCTATCCAACTTACATGTATAATCTCCTATAAACGACAACATATTCTTCATCCAATTTAGTGATGTAAAGTTATTAAAATATTTCCCACTTCAAACCACTTTCTCCCACTTTTTTATTATTAAAATTATAACAATTTAAAATACAAGCATTTAAACACACGAAGATACAAAACAGAGGGTACGTTAAAACGCACCCTCGTTCTCAAATTACCCTACCGTCAAACTCACGCTATTCGAACAGACCTTTCCGCCCTTCTTCATCGCGAAACAATAGGCTTTCACGTTCTCCGCCGACCAATTATCAGGCAACGCATAACTCGTGCTTCCACCTTCACCCCGGACTCGCAATGCCACCAATCTAGCCCGTTGCACTTCTGTTTCATACAACACGGCATACACCAAGTCATCACCGGCAGCATACCCCTCTTCCGCTTCTTCAGCCTCCTGCACGAACGCGTACTTACTCGCATCCGAATCATACGTCACGGAAACTTTCGGCGTATTCCTGATTCCGGCAGCCACGAGCATCCGGGCATAATCCACCGTTACCGTGTAATCCTCATCAACACTCACGCATCCCATATTCAAAGAAACGAACGCATTGGAAGTCGTTCCGCTCCCGATTCCCCGAAACCCTTTCTGCACCACGGGCAGCAGCCAACGCGACAATTCGATCAACGCCTTCATCTTCGCCCGTTGAGTCAACACCTCCGGGGTCGGATTGTCCTTTCTCGAAAAAATCTTCGCTCTAGCGATATTCTGCTTGTTCATGTAACACATCGTCACGTTACCAACCGACTTCGTTACCTTTCCTAATAAATAAGAATTAAATTTTGCCATAACAATAAAATTTAAAAATGAATAAATAAAAAAATAAACACTCGATTTCTATCTGTAAATCTAAAATCGTAAATCAGTAATACCTCATCCAATCCGGTAACCGCAATGCCGGTCCGGGATCCACCTTTCTCTCCGTCACATCCGAATGTCCCACAATTTCGTCAATAGGATAACAGTTTGTCAAAACCCCGCACACCTCTGCCAGCACCCTTTCCTGCACCTTAGTATACTTATGCCAATAAGTTTTTTCCCGTCCCGACTCATCAACATACACATCCTCAAAAGACACAACCACCCCGCACTCCGCCACAAATTTTCCCCCTTCCTGCCGAAGCTGTCCCAGATTATCCAACTCTATCCCCAACGAACAATAATTCAACCCGATCCGTCCCGCGTACCGACTTCTCCCGGCATGCCAAGCCACAATATTAAACGGCACCAACTGAACTACTTCTCCCGCTCTCCCGATTACCAGATGAGCCGAAGCCCCCACATCCGGTCTTGCCAGATAACGAGCCGATGACATAACACTAGCCCCCGCCGTATAATGCAATATAATCATATCCGGTCCGGCAATAACCTGTGTATTCTTCACGCAATCCACGCGAATCACCCCATCCCCCACCAATCGGTGTTTTACAATTGAAAATCCCATATATCAACAATATTAAATCAATAATCTAAAATCGTAAATCATAAATCTAAAATCAGCGTCTGCCTTTTGCGAGGGTCATCAAAATTTTCTCCCCACTTCTCCCGACCACGTAGCCACCCAACCCAATCTCCAACAAATCCCAAAAACGGGAAGAATCCGAGAGAATCGATATATTCGTGAACGTACCTATCAGAATCACCGCGGCAAACGTCAGCATCACCAAAGGCCGCCACGACCGTTGCAACCAATTCCCTTTCCCCTCCTCCTGCAACAACGCTGCCCGTACCCGCAACAACTCCTTTTCTCTTTCCAGCAACAACCGCAACACGTCAGCCTCCAATTGTTTCTTCTCACGAGCAGGCAATGTCAGTCGTTCCACCAGTCCACTCACGGCGTCCGCCACGCTCGTTATCGGATTCAACCCGCTCATAAACAGATGTATTGAGAATTTGAATACTTCGTTCCCTCTTCCGACACGAAAAAACAATACAAATGTACCTTCACGCCCTCCTCCCGTTCTACTCGAAAACTTGCACGCTCATCCCTCCGCCGGGCTTCCACACCCTCCACGACCATCGGCACAAATTCCCGATTCCCGTAAATCACGATCACACCCAACCGGTCGTCCATCTCGGCACACACCTTTCCAGTCCCGTTATTCCAGTATAATTCCACCCGTCCCTCCTGATCCATCCTTCCTTCCAAATCATACACGCACTGCCTCGTCCCTGCCGAAAAATGCATCTGCGAAAAATCCCCGATTCTACCATCTCCCTTGAACGCCTTCATGTTCAATTTCATGTGTAAAGCGTACCCGTTAACCGCGATCCCCTCCGCCGACTCGTTCCAGATTTTCCTGATAGGAGTATCTTTCACCCGACAGTAAAATTCCACTGCAACTCTAAATTTCGAGCGCACCAATTCCTGCTTCTCTGTTTTCGGGTTCCTCACCTCCGACGGCAAAGCCCTCATGTAAGGCTTTCCGCCCCGTTCACAAAAGACGACATTCCCGACTCGTCCTCTTAGTTTCAAAACACTACTCAATTTTGCCATAACTTTTTTCTTTTAAATGATTACTACAAATCACCTTGATTTGCGAATGCAATA
Organism: Butyricimonas muris; assembly: GCF_046365375.1. Classification (NCBI taxonomy): domain Bacteria; kingdom Pseudomonadati; phylum Bacteroidota; class Bacteroidia; order Bacteroidales; family Odoribacteraceae; genus Butyricimonas; species Butyricimonas muris. The sequence continues at coordinate 102,205 of NZ_JBKEIT010000011.1, forward strand.
TTAGTGCATCCCCATAACTCACTTACTACACCTAATTATTAATTCATAACAATTCCCCGTAACCCCCTATATATCACCCCGCTTCCAAAAATAAAAATTGCCAATCAAGCCACCCCCTTCCAGGAATCACCCAATCGGCAATCATCAAATCACTGAATTTCTAAATCAACTCATTTTTTCTTCTTCCACGCACGCCTGCTGTCCGCTTCCTTCAAAATAGCGGTAATCATCCGCTTCAAAAAAGGCGTCAGTTCCCGTGTGCGCTCAAAAAACTGATCCCTCAGCTGTTGATAATTAGAAATATCCACCCCAAACACCTCTTTCAACATCCCCACCAACTCTTTCTCGCCCAACGCATCTCCAACAGGCGAATATAGTTCGTCCACCAGCACCAGCCCCTCGATTAACTCTATGATCATCATTTTGTACTTCGTTGACTTCCATTGAATCATCACCCGGGGCTGTTCCCTGTCATCGTTCGTTTTCCGACAATCCCCACGTTCACGTGACCAACGACACTCCGCCTCCACTAAACTCAACGCCACGTGAATATAACAACAAATATCCCCCCCATTTTTTCCCGAAAGCGTCCCCACTCTCAACACGCTCCAACCAGAATTCCAAACCCACCCGGGCACTCTCCAACATTCTTTCCCGAACAAGGAGCTCACCCTCCGCCTCGCCCACCTCTCGCAAATCCCCTGCAAACTCCCGAATTGCCGTTTTAAACCTCTCGTCTTCAAAACTTGCACTTAAATCTTCAGTCAACAAAGCGAAAAACTTTGTTTTTAATAAATTTTTCATAGCATAAATATTACAAATTATTAAAATAAAAAAGCCCCGGGCACACTCCGCCCAAGGCATATCATCAATTTCTTAATCATCAATCACAAAATCATAAATCGCAAATCATTTAAATCTCGCCTCCCCCTTCTCCCAATCCACCCACAAATCCTTATCATACCGCCAACTATCCACCAACGCCTCCTCGTACCTTTTGCCCGAAAACACCAACAACACGGCCCCCGGCTCTTCCGCCTTAATACAATTTCCATACCCCTCCGGCACACAAACAATCTCACTTCTCGCCTCCGACAAATGAAACACCTCTGCCCTCAAATTCTCACTCGGGTGCTCCCAGTCATCAATCTTCACCAACCCGATCGTGAATGCCCCCTTCACACAATAAAACCATTTCTTCTCGAATTGATGCGCATGCCACCCTCTTACCACATTAACGTCCGGATGATGGATAAAATAGAACCTCTCCACCCCTTCAAAATCAAAACCATTCAAAGAAGAAATCACCCCGCGGTAATCCGTGAAAATCTCTCCTTCGATAACCTCAATTTCTTTTCTGCCTTCCATAAAATCCATGTCAAACATAAATCATATTTTTACAATAGGTACATTATTCCAGTCAACCATCTTTTCCGCTGTAGCGATATCCACAAAATGGAAATCATCCAGAAACCTTTTCAACTTTTTCTCCGCCCCTTTCAAGCCATAATAACTCTTGAAACGACGAACCATATTCAATTCCTTAATCAACGGTTGCCCCGCATCTAAATCCCGAGGATGAATATATGAAAGTAGATAATTATCACAATCTTGAGCCCATTTTTTCAACAGCCAATAAGGAATTAACCTAAAATATCCCCCACCAGAAAAAATAATATGTTTTCCCATTATTTGCTTCGTACTTACCGGAAATTCCTTCATTTGAATACCATTATAATCAATAATACTCGGCTCCGGCATAGCATAAGATGACATCCCACCGTGAGCATGATGAGCGGGAAAAACAGAACAATCAATCGTAACACCAACCCGATGAAGTTCTTCAATTGCCCACCCCTCACTTTCTCGCATCGAAAATCCAGGGGCTCTAAAAGCCCTCACTTTCTGTCCCGTAATATCTTCCAATAACTTTACAGAAGCCTCAATATCCTCTCGAAACTCTTTATGATTCTGCTGCCAAATCAATTGATGATTCATCGTGTGGCTCCCAATCTCATACTTCTCCGCAATACGTTTTACTATATCCGGATAGGTCTTAGCAATCCAACCAATAACAAAAAAAGTTGCCTTCGTATCCGTATCTTCTAAAATACGAAAAATTCGTTCCATATTCTCGTGAATACGAACTTCATAATTTTTCCACTGTGCCTCGGTACGTGTTGAATCATTATCAAGAAGGTGAAACCATTCCTCAACATCAAATGAAAGTATATTCATAATCAAAAAAATCTCTTTCCTTTGCGATAAAACTCCTTTACATCTTCTTTCGTCGGAAAAGAATAATATGATTTTCCCGAATCATCATTTGGTATTAATATGTAATTCCCACCATGAATTTTTTCAATAGCTTTTATAATAGCTTTCATACCTATATGCTTACTTACCTTAATCAACTGCTCTTGCGTCATTCCTTCTGTCAGTGGAATATTTTCTTGAACAAGTATATCACCACTATCAATCCCTTCATTCACAAAAAACACGGACACCCCTGTTTCTTTCTCGTTATTTTTTAATACCCAAAAGGAAGGCATTAAACCACGATATTTAGGCAACAAAGCTGTATGTAAATTCAAACAACCACATGGTGCTAAATCTATCAACTCTTTTTTAAAAATCTGATTACCGGCAATAGAGATCAACAAATCAGGATAATAAGATCTTATTATTCCTAACGATTCTGGATGATTTACTCCTCTGTTCAAAGAAATTATAGGTACCTTATATTTTTGCAAAACTTTCCTCACATTTTTACTGGATTTTAGTTTATTAAACAAAAAGGTAAAACTATAATGCATAAAAAATTTAAAGCCAAACACTTGATAAGTCCTTTTCATTTTTGCTCCCCAAGATTCTCTTTTGCCAAAAGGAGAAACCTCAAATAATACGGTTGCAACAACATCCGAATGAAAAGGTAGGTGACTCAATAAAAAATCTAAGTTCTCAGCTAAATAAAAAGGATCTGCTTGTGTCAGTAATACAATACGCATACTTAAAGTTTATTCATATAACAATAAAACATAAATTTTACATATACCCACTGCCGTGCAATTCTTTTAGGTTGACACAAAAGTCGATAAAACCATTCAAGACCTAATTTTTGGAAAAATTTAGGAGCACGTTTCACCAATCCGGTATATACATCAAAACTCCCCCCTAACCCCTGATAAATAGCAAGATGTCGCTTTAACATCTCTTGCATTAACAATTCCTGTTTTGGTGATCCCATGGCAACAAACACAACATCCGGACGTTTATCAATCACATCTTGAATTAATACTTGCCGTTCCTCTTTTGTTTTAATATATCCATTCCGATAATTAACAATTTGAATCCCAAGAAATTCTTTTTTCAATTTTGCCACAGTACGTTCTATTACTTCCTGCTTACCTCCTATCAAATAAAAAGTCTTTCCTTCCTTATAGTATTCTTTAATAATCCTCAACCACAGTTCGCATCCTGCAATTTTTATTACTTTATTATATCCTTTCTTTTTCAAGGCTATCACAGTACCAACTCCATCACAATATCCTATATTTTGACTTATAATAGTCCGAATTTCTTCACTTGCATTCATAATCTTTTCGGCATTTATCGCAATAAGAATCCCTTTTTGCCGATTTACACTCTCTAGCAATTCCTCTTCCGAAGTAAAAGGATAAACTTTTATACCATTCACATAAATAGCATCACTCTTCATAAAATTCTATTTATTTATCCAACCAATACCTCAATCCCAATAACAAGAATATCTGTTTATCCCTATTATACCCATTTTTATGTTGTAACAAAATATTTCTAATTTCTTTTCTATCCAAATAATCTAACAGTTTACTATCCTTCCCTATTAATAAATGTTCTACTTCTTCAAATGCCTCACGAAACCAAATGTTTGTTGGAGATTGAAACCCTAACTTGGGACGATCAACGATTTCTTTCGGCAATACTAATTTTGCGTATTCCCGGTGTATAATTTTTGTTTTTCCCATGGAAACCTTATAAGACAAAGGCAAAGAATCAAGAAAATCCATCAAGTCATAATCCAATAAAGGTACTCGACATTCTACAGAAAAATTCATTGTTATTTTATCTGTATACAATAAAAGATCATCCGGCAAATCCATACGTTGGTCTATTGCCATCATGCGTTCCGCTGAAGTTTTATAAAATTTACAATTCAATAAATTGTAATAGTATTCTATCAACTGGATGGATTTTTCTGATTTACTTCCCGTAAGAACCTCAATTTCTGTCGGAGTAAACAAACTATACACGCTTAAATAGCGACGTATATCATCTTTTATCGGTAAAGAATTAGCTCCTCTTATTAAAGATTCTTTTTTACACCCAGATAATTTAACCAAAGAAGCAACAATCTTCCAAAAAAACAAAGGATAATTTTCATGTAAGATCTCTCCTTGATAACGCCCATATCCTCCCAATGGCTCGTCTGCTCCTTGACCTGTCAAAACAACCTTCACCGTTTGCGCTGCCAATTTTGACAGGTAATACATTGGAATAAAAGAAGTTGTAGCCAATGGTTCTTCAACTATACGAGAACATTCTTCAAAAATACTAAAAAAAGAACTTGAAGAAATCTTCACAGTATGATGCTCTAATCCAAATTGTTTTGCAGTATAAGCTGCATTATCCAATTCATTTACGGCAAATTTAGAATCGAAACCAACCGTGAAAGCTTTCAGTTTTTGCGTTGAATGTTTTATTGCAGAACTTGCAACTAATGCAGAATCTATCCCCCCGCTTAATAATATTCCTAATTCCACATCTGACATCATTTGTCGTTCAACGGCTTTATCAAACCTCTCTCCATAAATCTTTACTGCTTCTCCAAATGATAAATCACAATATTGAACTTTATGAATATCATAACTTAAAACATCAAATTCTATATTTCTTTCTTTTACTCTACAACACATATAGTGCCCGGGAGGTAATTTCTTTACTCCTTTAAAAAGTGTGTATGGAGATGGTACATATCTCAATGACAATAAAATCGGCAAAACATCTTGATCCAACCCAACACGCAATGCCTGTTCAAGAGGACGGATCTCAGAAGAAAACATCAATGATTTTTCGTCATAATAATAATATAATGGTTTTACTCCATACTTATCCCGTGCCAATATCAATTCTCCCGTTCTCCTTTTCCAAAAAGCAAAAGCGAATATACCGTTTAAACGGTTTAATCCTTCAACTCCATTTTCTACTAAATAATATAATAACGTTTCAGAATCGGATAATCCTCTAAAATTCTGAAACCTTAACTGCTTTCTCAGATCTAAATGATTGTATATTTCTCCATTAAATACAAGTACATAATCTCCGCATCGACTTTCCATAGGTTGATTTCCCGCTTCAGACAATTCAACAATGGATAATCTAGTATGAGCTAAATCAATCTGATTCCTTTCAAACACGTCATGTACTATTGATTGTCTATCAGGTCCCCGATGCTTGATTGTATTCAACAATTCAGAAGTAATCTCTCGATTTATCGCCCCCAAAATACCACACATACTTATTTATAATTGATTATCGTTTTCAATTCATTCACCACACTCAAATCTATTTCTAATACAAACGTATTTGTTTCTACAACTTTGTCATAAGACGGTGAAAACCAACCTAACGATGACTTAACATCTCCTTTTATCAATTTTCCCTCATGAAATAAATGATTTTTTATAACAATATTTTTAGTTTGCCCAACCTCTATCATCAACTCGTCATATACATGGTTCACTCGAACACTCGGATAGAAGTGTAAATAGAAAAAAGCTCTCAGTCCTCCCTGTCCTTTTATTGAATCTTCTATACACACTTGTTTCTCTTCAATCCTTATATTTCTTTTATGCAATACATTCATCCCCTTTCTCACGTATCCATCATGCCAAGCCGTACAATAAACCATATTTCTTTCTGCTGAATATGCTTCTATGTGTACATTCGGGTTACTCATCCAAAACATTCCCGTTCCTAAAATAGCTTGATCTTTTCCTTCAACAGCTATGGTATTATGAGAATGCACACCATGAAAATAATCTCTTAGCCTGCGATATTTTATATTATATTGATACGAACCAGTGTCTACCAATATGGGATTTCTCTCGTAATAAAATTGAAAACTCAATATATCCGAATGCCCGTGTGACATAGTTGGCAACAAACCAATTTGCCCCACATCAAATAACAAATCAATTTTATCATCCGAATAACGAAAATATCCGGAATCATTATACAATGTCATTTTAGTTGATTTTCGAGGAACTGTCCTTTTACAAGAAAAATATCTCGTAAAACCCTCCATCCCCAACAACACATAATTTCTTAAATCAAAATGATAATTATCTTCAACCCTTTTCCCAAACAACACTCCAAAATCATTTAACATGGATTCATAGATATCAAATGAACCATCAGGATAAGGATAAATCAATTGAGCATCATCATTATCACCTACATGTATAAATACCCCATTTGACACCTTCATATCGCTCAGGAAAGAATAAGCATTTTCAATTCGTTCTTTAACTTCATTTTTCCAAATTAAACCTGTCCGTTGACAAAACAAAAACGACATCATAAACAAATTCAAATATGAAGCTTGATAACGAGTTGCTTGTTCTTTATTAAAACCATCCTTATGAATTAATCTTAATACCTCTTCTTGTAATTCTTGAAAACACGCTTCTAAATCTTGTTTTGAATGTTCAAAATCAAACGATGCAGTAATTGCTATTAATCCTGCCAACTCACCTACATGATGATTTCCTTTAGAAGAATAAAGGGAAAGATGCGATTTTAGAAATCTATAATGTAATTCTATCAGATCATTGAAAAATACACTAAATGACCTATCATCATCCACTAAATCCAATAAACTCTTGAAAACAATTAAATTTATTGCACGAATTCCAACAACATTACCAGACTTCCAAGCAACATTATATAGAAAAGGATTTTGTTTATACCATTCTTTTAATGTACACTTTAATTTCCCAATTCCATCAATATCATTATTTGCAATATAATTAGCGACCAAAGGAACCAATTGATACAAACGTGAAAGTTCATATATATATTTTACTTCTCCTTGAGAATAATCAAAATCATTTATCTCATGCACAAAGCGAGATTTACAAACCATCTTATTCTTAGCATCATAATTCCAATTCGTGTGATGCACAATATCATCAATGACAGTATTCAATAATTTAAATACATAAATATTGCCAAATGACTGATGAACAATTCTACTAATATCATCTCGTGAATAATATTCTTTCAACAAATATTTCCATCTAAAATTATGCTTTAAAGGAGGATTTTTAGCCCATTTTTTATCCCGCCAATGATATTGAATTTGTTGATTAACCCTATAAATTTCTTCATAAGGATGTTGCATTATACGCCATCTATCAAATAACCATCTAAGCTGATACATCATTCAACAATTTATACAATAATTCATTGTTACGTTTCACCTTTTCTTTTACGAGTCTATATTTCTTCTCTAACTCACATCTTACGTCCATTCGTCGTTCAAGCAATTCTCGAAAGAGAGGCATTAAAACATTAACTGACAACTGGCTCATCGGAATCGCGTATCTTTCCACCCCGAACATCTTCATAAATTCTGTGGATTTCTGTTGGTATGAAATTGATAACGTCGGAGTAAAACTTTTTAAACCGTAAACGACAGAATGCGTTTTCGTTCCTATAAAAACATCTACCTTGGCTATCAAATTAGCAGTTTCTATAGAATTCAAATCTCCATCGATTACTCTTATTCGCTCTCTGTGTTTTACTTCATTTATCATCTCTCGGGCAATCTTTCTATCCCCCTCGCTAAAACTCTTATCCTCCATTGGAATAACAAGTACTTGACAGTTAAATTCCGCCAAAATAGCATCAAAAATATTAGCCATTAGCTTCACGTATACCTCTTTTGAGAAATAATGTTTAAAATAAATATGATGTATTGTTACTCCCACTATAAAATCCGCCTCCCCACATTCAATAAAATCCTCTATTCGTATCCGGTCATCTACAGGAACTGGAGTCATAAAAACCGTTTCAGCCGTGACCTCACAATTTTTCTTATTATATTCTGCCAATGAATTACTTTCCCTCAATGTCACACAATCACATTTTGATAATACTCTATTAGCCAAAATTCGTTCAATCTTACCAGCACAACCTTTATACGGGCCTACTGTTTGAGCATAAACCATCGTCTTCTTTCCCAGTAATTGAGCAAACCTCATAGCGTAATAATGAGATAAATTATTTATTAACGAATTAAAAGAGGTAAAAAAATGCCCGCCGGGCAGAACGATTACATCCGCTTTCAAATAATTAGAGATAGTTTTTCGCTTTCGATATGGCAATGGCAATTTAATACCACACTTATAAAAAAATAAAATAAAGATGGAATAGAAAAACCAAATCACTTCTTTTAATAATTCATATATCATCAAAAATGTTGAAGAAGCCTGCCTTGCTTTCCAAACACTGAAAAGATATTCTCCTGTTTGAACATTATATTCTTTTTCCGCTTTATCAACATCAAAAGCAGTGACAACAACCTCATATCCATCTTCACGAAAAGCATCGATCATTGTCTGAGCTACTGAATTATCCCCTTTATTTGCATTATAACATTGTATCAACAAGATATTCTTAGCCATTTTATAGAAAGATATTTGATTACTTTACACATGAATAAAACTCCGTTATTAATTCCTTTTGTACCCAACAACAATTTATATGTTCGTTCAAAATACACGAACAAATAAATAAAGAACAAGCCTACAAAAGAATTTGATTTCAAAAAATGTATATTAGCATATACTCCCTTTCTCAAAACAATCTTGTTTTTATATCCATTTACAATCAATTTTTCTTTAAATACAGCGTGATTTGCTTGCACGAAATCCGCTAATTCTTCCTTTTGCAAGGATACTATCTCTTTTGCAGACATCTCACCAACGATAGCTTCAGCTCTTTCTGTACGAACAAGCACTAGATTACGTCCTATCTTATCTTGTCCAAACTTAGGCAACCATGCATCACAAACTGAAATATCAGCTTCGTATCCGGTAGCATCCACGCAATGGGAACATCCATCCGGGGTAAATAATGAAGAAGATAAAACCATTCCCCAAGAATATTTATTTCCGTGTACGATTTTGCGTTCACAATCATCACACACCTTTATTTTCAAAAAACCGGGCCATCCCTCTCCTCTATTACGAATCAATTTCACGTCTTCTTTCCTTATTCCCAAATGTCTCAAAGAATATTCATACCCTTTCAATGAAGGTGTGTGTCCACATACTAAACTAATTTTCAAGAAAAATTTGCCATTCAATTTTTTCCACACCTTCTCCAAGTTACTCAACATTTGAATATGACAAGGTAATCCGACAACAGCCACTCTTTCACATGAAACCTCCAACAATTCACTCACGATGCTACCATAAGAAGTCGGTGCATAAACCGAACCCTTGGAAGCTAACACCTCCTCTTTAGTAAAACAAATCCTCAATTTAGAACGTAACGGAAATTTTTCATCTCGTGTTGCAGCAATAACCGCATCGACATATTTATTATCCAGCAAAAAAATCAAAAACGATGTTGTAAATCCCCCGGACGCACAATCATAACGCAAGTCTTTATCATTAGAATAACCACTATAGATAGTCCTATACTCTCCAACTAACAAACAACCTGAATTATTACACCATGTATAAACCGGACAAATCTTCTGACATAACCCACAATCCACACATTTGCTTTCATCTATTTGAGTAACGTAAAATCCCTTCTCCTTATCAAATAAGGTTCTAATACATTTCTGTGGACAAATTTCACCACATCCTCCACATCCTGTACATAATCGATTTTCGATAACCGAACGAATATTTCTCATCTAATCAACACTTTCACAAACTCTTATAAAAATCAACAACCGTTTGCTCTGAATATCTCTCCAATACTATTTTCCGAGGAGCATATAAATCATAATTCTCTATTATTTTTATAATAGCTTTTTCAAATTCCTCAACATCCCTCTTTTTATCTTTTGTATATTTCACTAACTCTCCTGATACTCCAGAAATCACAAATTCAGAAAAAGCACATATATCATATGTAATTACAGGAATACCACAACTCATAGCCTCTAAAGCCACTAGCCCTAAACTCTCGCTTTTGGAGGGCATTAACAAAATATCAACTGAATGATAAAAATTAGGCATTAAAGATTTAGGACACTTATCAACCACAGATAAAGGTATTTCCTCTTTCGCAAATAAATTAAGAAAACAAGAAGCATCTCTCCCGTATTTTATTACTCTGTAGGAAATAATTTTTGAGGTTTTCTTTTTCAAATAAACATAACTCTTCAAAACACCCTCCAAAATATCTACTCCTTTTCCCATTGTTAAAGATGAAGCATAACCAATTACAAACTCATTCCTACCAGACGATTTCTCCTCTAAATTAAATAAATCCGTATTTACTCCTCCACTAGGAGAAACCTTAACATTCTCATCAACAACCTCTAAAATATCCTTCACTCGTTCTTTAAAATAACATGAAGGGGCTATATGACAACACTCTTTAACCCTAGGCTTCAACATTCTTAACATATTCTGAACAAAAAATGTCTTACCCACTAGCTCATTTCCATGCCAATGTATATATATTTTTTTTCTATATTTCCTTTTTCTAAAAAACAGAGGAAAAGCGAAGGGAGCATGATTTACATAGAGAATATCATACGGGGCTAATCTCACCCTTAACAAACACCACCAAAACTTCAAATAAGCCCAAATTTTAGCTAAAGAGCCCAAATTATGTAATCGAAGAACCAACAAATCAACTTGAAAGCCAGCATTCAATAAACACTGATACATCGTTTTCACATATGTCGAATAATTCGGTAATTCTTCGGTTGGATAACCATTATTAATAAATAATATTCTCTTCATACGAACCACTATTTGAATAATAACTTTAATTTAGCTATCGGATTAAACAAAAACTTTAATCCATCAACCACCAATACAGAATCACGTTTGTTCAAGGTGTGAAAACCAAATTTATAAGGTTGTACTGCCATATATCGTTTAACAACCTTTTCTTGAAAAGGTTCAAAAGAATTCAACATATTAATAGTACATCCTTCACCATAAGAACTAGTACATATTTGAGCAGCTCTATACAAATTTCCTCCAATAGTAAATATTCCTCCTGCACATCTTCCAGCAGAAACATCCGACTTTACTGCATTCTCTCCTACTTTCATATAATCTCCCAAAAAAGAAGATGCACAAAAACAATACAAATCAGAATTTACATTTTTCCCTTCTTGTGTACACAATAAATAATACGTTTCCCGGAATTTATATATTACAGGATCTACAGCAGGAAAATCCAACAACACCTTCACAAATTCCAGTTCTTTCGCAATAGTATTATAACGATAAACACTCAATTTCCCACTCGCAGCATTTTCCGGTAAAACAAAAACCTCCCCTTTTTCTTCAATAATAAATGGAAAGGATAAATGAGTGGCTAACTCTAATATAACTTTCCTTTCAAGTAATTGAGTTGTCTTTCGGTCTATCACCAATAATGTTATAACCCCTCTCCACTCTGAATAAAAAAATTCTTCAACAAGAACTTCAACAAAATCTTCATTAACCGATAATAAAAAAGGATCTGCAAAAAAACGATCTCGATAAGAATGCTTCAACCAAGAAATCCTTGCTAAAGAAAAATCTGTATCAATAAAAGAAGTTAATCCGATATTCCAATGGAACAAACTACTTTTCACATACAATTTTTGAAAAATGTCCATTAGAATCTTTGAAGTTTTAAATTCAACATGCTGAAAAATAACATTTCAATAAATTTACTATTTGCCAATACCCATTCCCCGTTATAATGAACTTCTGGAGCTCCAACATATGCTTTAAATTCATAAACGCTATTAGAAGAACGTTTTCCGGGTCCTATTCTCCCAAAATCAAACCTTTTCACTCCCTGCTTTTTTAAATAAGACAATATTGATTCTATCATAAAATAAGTGGTTCCATGTATTTCTCTACTTAAATTAAAATTAGCAGCTATGGTATCATATGAAAAATCTCCTTGTACGTAAACAATTCTTGCACAAATAGGAATACTATCTTTTGTATACACAAAAAATAATTTCATTCGAGTATCCAATAGTAAACAAGAGAGAGCATCATTAGATAACTCATACCCTAACTTTTTAGTTTGGGATAATTCTCTAAACATTTCACAAACGATCTCAATATCGTTCTTCGTCGGTTTTTCTATATATTTAAAAACCAATTCATTCTTAATCCCTTGCCTTACTTTTTTTCTCCAATTTTTTGTTCTTTCCATATCAATATCTAAATCCACTAGAATAGACAAAGGACACACACTTTGAACTAGTGGACGAACATATCCTGCTTGACGAATCCCGATCTCATAATCTACACTATACAAGTCAGAACTCGATACCCATACAAAAAAGTACTTACCCCGAGAGTACTCCGCAATATCATTATAAAATTTTTGTATTTGTATTCTTGTAATATTTTTCTTTTTAGCTTCACCCTTTATCTGTAGAATACTTCCCAAAAAAGAAAGTTTGCGTATCATCCCCCAAGCACAAATCATGGTTTCATCTTCTTGGTCAATAAAATATAAAACTTTCTCTTTTTTTAAAGCAAGTTGATAATCATGCCATCCTTTTGACTGATCAAAAGAAATATATGACATTCTTGTTTGTTTTTCAAAAAAAACAGTTTCATTGACAAGCATAATAATTTCTTCTAATTTCTATATAATTTTTTTTGAACAAATCTCTTTACCTCCGATATTCCACAACGTGAATTTTTTCTTTATTTCCAACCCAGATTTAATTTGAGTTTTCAATGCTGGAACATTGTGGCGTACAACGAAAACATATATATTCTTTATATTATTTTGATAACAATACTTTATCCGAAAGTCATTTATTAAATGATGATATCCTTTTCCCCTAAAACCGAATTGCGTATAATCATCAAATAATAATGCTGAAGAATATGGTAAATCAAAATTAAAAGTAGTAGTTATTTCCATACGTTTTAAACTAAGCCAAGCAAAACAAGCTAATTTTCCATCTTCAAACACCCCAAACCCTTTCATTGTTTTATCTTGAAATCTCTCCTCGTAAATCCGTTTTTTTTCTTTTGTAAAAAAAGAAGCATCTATATCCCTAGCAAAATCGGATAACTTAAGTAGTCGCACCTCTACTCTTTCTGGTAACACAATCACTTTATTCCTTGATTTTATGGACATCAAATAATATGTATTCCACGAAATACAAAATAGCTTTCTAAAAACAAATTTTAGGCCTAAGCCTATAGCATTCTTTATTCCATACAATTCTACTTTCTTTCTAAAAACCAAAAAAATATTTCTCATAAATTAAATAAAAAACATTCACATTCAATATGTTCTAAATCCAGAAAGGCATATTTGTTTTAATAGGTTCCAAAATGCTATAAATACAATAAATCGCAATAAATTAAATATCAAGAATTCTCCATAACATGAGAGCAATAAACAATACGTAAAAATCATATAGAATAAAAAACCATTCTGAGAACAGTATTTACGAGCTTTCATATAAAAATATTCATACCAATACCCTATTATTAAAGGCACAATAAATAAACCTATATAACCAAAATCCAAATAAATTTGGGCTACAATAGTAGGAGGATAACCAACATCTTCACTACTACCAAAAAATAATTCATGATTTAATTTTATAGCTGGATTAATTTGCTCCCCAGGCAACATACTATAAAAAGAAAAAAATAATGATTCACCTTTTGTATATCCTATTATCTCAGGAACTGAATCTATGATTTTTTGCGTTCGATAACCAATATCTTCAACTGTCAACACAATAAAATTCCACAATGTTGTAATCGGATTAGAATAATCTATTTTTCCCGACTCCAAATAATAAATTAAACGCTCATCACTACCGTATAAAATACTCACTATTCGTAATAATATAAAAAGTACAAGTACAATAAAAGTAATGTATAATGTCTTCTTTGATGATACTTTTTCCGAACAATAAAAAACAAAAAATGAAGAAAAAAAAACAATACTAAGTACACTCCTACTACCTAACAAGGAAACAATCCCTATAATACAAATACTCCAAAAAATATAAGAAATACAAGAAACCTGTTTGATAATATATTTTTTCGTCAAAACATACACAAAGTAGATTAATCCTAACGATAACAACAAAGACCAAAAAGTTCCCATTGGAATTCCGTGAAGCCAATTTAATCGAAAAGTATCTGCATTATTTATTCCTATCCTCAAATATTGAAATACAATAAGAAATAAATATATAACAGTCATACATTTTGATAAAAAATAAAGAGCCTTAGACTGTATTACATTCCCAGCTCTAAAACAATTTTGAAAATTCAATCGATTAATTCCATAATCTCGATATTGAAATTGGCAAACAATAATCCCTAAATAGTAAGTTAAATAAAATATTACCAAACACAAGAATAATCTAAATGAAAATTTATAGAAACCCAACATATTTATTAAAATATACAAAAATGGGAATCCGATTTTAGGTGAAAATAGATTTATAGCATTAATCTTAACCAACATATTATCAAAGTAAATCTATACTTATTCATGATATAAACCAAGTAATTGACACAACCATTGATGAATTTCACATTCTTGCAATTTTATTTTTAAAGCAGAGTCATTATTGTTATTGACAATCCACTGATGCAAATCTTGCCAAACTATATTTATATCACGAACTTGCTCTCCTTCACCACTTTGTTGTAATAGAATTTGGTTAGTTGTTAATAATTTTTTGCCTTTTGCTAAAGCAAGAACCACTCTTTGAGAATAGCCATTCTGTTCATAACTTTCAATGTCCAAAACACAATCAGAACTCATTAATTTCTTATTTATATCATCTAACATAATTGTTTCATTAACAACAATACCTTCTAATAACCGCATAAAATCTTCAGATTTCGTCTTTAGCCATTCTCTATATTGCGCATTTTCCGTTAATAGTGTTTTATTATATAAACGAATATAATATTGTAATTCTGGATTATTTTGTAAAAGAGATACTATTACTTCTGCCCTATGTATTGAAAATTTCCCAACAAAAAAAAGATCATATCGTTCTTTTTCATCCAAACAAGAAAAATTTTTGTCTATATACCAAAAATTAGGAAGATATACTATGTTAAACTCTTTTGCATCAGCATAATCAAATGTATAAACTCTATCGTAGTATGAAAGATATTTTATAAAATTGAATTGATGTAAACTATCCCACAAATAATAAATGGTTTGCAAATTACAATTCTCAGATTTCATTTTCTCTATAAACCGTCGTGATAGAGGTATATTTATAGTAAGCAAATACTCAAACTTTAAAGATTCTATTTGACTTTCACAATATAGACTATAATCATCAAAATCATCTTTAAATAACGTATATATTTTTCGCAGAAAATTAAATTTTGATTTACAAAAAATCGGCATATAAATTGATTTTTTAGGATAAACAATCTTTGTAACAGTAAATCCCAAATCAAATAATGCATTTTCAATTATCTCTGGATAACTATAAAAATTAGGTACAGTTAATAATATGCGTTTAGAATTCATTAGCTTCATGAATATGACAATTTCAACAGATTAAAGTGAAGTAATTTATCAATTAAGTAAAAACTTATTGCTACAGAAATCAATTCCGTTACTGTATAAGATAACAAATTACCAGCAATACCAATATATTTTGTGAATAAATAAGTAACACATATTTTAAAAACAACGACTACAATAACTCGTATTATTTCACCTTTAAATTCTCGTGACAATATTAACATTGAAGAAGTCCATTGAAAACAGAAAGACAACAATGCCCCTACAGCAACAATTATATAAAGTCTAAAAGTATTATTAAAGTCGCTTCCCATAAAAAGAGATGTATATAAATAATACGTTAATAAGGAACTAGCAAATAAAGGTGCTACAGCATATTTCACAATCCTAAAAATCTTACTAATATGAGAACGAACTAAATTAGGTGCATTTTTCTTACAACACTCTACAAATAAAGGATTAAAGTTAATTTGAATTGCAGAAGATATTATATTTATTGTCTTTGTAAAAGTCATCACAAAAGCAATTATTCCAATTTCTTTTAATGACAAGTAGTAGCCTGCAATTAAAACCAAAAGATTATTATTCATTTCACTAATAACTGTCATAAATAATCCCATCAAACCATATACTAAGTGTTTCTTTATCCAAAATCCAACTCCTTTTAGAGTAAACCATCTTCTAAAAAAAAACAGAAAATATATTACAAGAATTAGTTCTGCAAAGAAATAAGCATATAAACAGCATTCTATTCCTTTCTCTAATAAAACAGAAATAATTGTAAATAAGCATATCAATGTCCAGCGCAAAGTTCTTGCAATAGAATATTGCTTCATTTTTCTAGCTGCATTAAAAACAGCAATAAAATTCTTATTTATTGCAAATAAGGGTATTGCAAATACTATATATGAAAATGACTTCTCCACTTCAATAGTACTAAAAATTGAAACACCCAAAAAAGAAAGAACATATAATATACTAATAACTAATGCTGAAGAAACTATCATTATTAAAATAGAGGAAGTTAATATACTTCCCATTTCAAATTTATCTTCAATATGCTCCGATATATATTTTAATGTCGAAGTTTCTATCCCCATACAAGAAATTGCTGTAAAGAGTGTATAAAGAACTATTACTTGGGAATAAACACCTAAGATCGTGGTAGAATAATATCCATTTATTAAAGTTTGCAATAACAAACCAGAACATCCCACAACCCCCATCCCAACCAATGTCCAAATCGTGTCAGATACAAATTTAATTCTTAATTTATCAATTAAAAATTTAGTTAATATCATATCCTATTTTTTGAAAACGTTCATTCTCATCACGAAAATTCTTTTACTCAAAACAATTTCAGACAATCTATAACCCTCTCACACGCCATACCATCCCCATAAGGATTCACCGCCTTACTCATCTTCTCGTAATACCCCTCGTCCTCCAACAACCTCGAAACCTCACCCACGATTTTCTCGAAATCCGTTCCCACAAGTTTTACCGTTCCGGCTTCCAATGCCTCCGGACGTTCCGTGGTATCGCGCATCACGAGTACAGGTTTTCCCAAACCGGGAGCCTCCTCTTGAATACCCCCGCTATCCGTCAGCACGATGGTTGATTTTTCCATCAAATACACGAAAGACAAATATTCCAACGGTTCGATAAAGAACATATTAGAAGTCGACTTCTCCCCGAACACCTCCCGAATAGGTTTCCGCACGTTGGGGTTCAGATGCATCGGGTACACGAAATCCACGTTAGGATACTTCTCCGTCAACGTTTTTATCGCCAAACACATGTGAATAAATCCTTGCCCGAAATTTTCTCTCCGGTGCCCCGTGATGAGTACTAATTTCCGCTCTCCGGTTTTCAAACGCTCCACATCATACCCGGCTTCCCGTAATTCTTCACGCAAAGAAATATTCAAACTATCATCATTCTTGATTTTATCCACCACCATGTATAAAGCATCAATCACCGTATTCCCCGTCACCACAATAGATTCCGGTTTAATTCCCTCTTCCAATAAATTCTGTCGACTTAAAGCCGTCGGGGCAAAATGATAAGCCGCAATGCGTCCCGTGATTTGCCTGTTCATCTCCTCCGGCCAAGGACTATAAATATTACGGGTACGCAATCCCGCTTCCACGTGTCCCACCGGAATTTGTTGATAGAAACTCGCTAAAGCCGCTGCTGTCGAAGTTGTCGTATCCCCGTGAACAAGTACCACATCCGGTTGTGCCTCTTTCAGCACGTCCCGCATCCCGGTTAAAACACGTGCCGTCACGTCATACAAATCCTGCCCTTGTTTCATGATATTCAAATCATAATCAGGCTCAATTTCAAATAAATGCAATACTTGGTCCAACATCTCCCGATGTTGTCCCGTCACGCACACGACCGTCTGAAACTCCTTCGGGTGTTTTTGAAATTCTTTCACCAAAGGAGCCATCTTTATAGCCTCGGGACGTGTCCCGAAAACCAACATTATTCTTTTCATCATTATTTCTTGTATATCCCGCAAAAATCAAGAATAACTTTCTCGTCCGTCCAAGACAATTCCTTAAATACATCATGAGCGACAAGCATCACCACAATATCCGCACGATCGTACGCTTCCCGGTAATCGGTCAACTTAAATATCTTATGCTCGCTGACATTCGGTTCCACAACCAAGATATCCGCGTTATTGCATCCCTGCATTACCTTCGTCGTGATATATTTTGCCGGGGATTCTCGTAAATCATCAATATTCGGCTTGAACGCCAAACCCATCATGGCGATAACAGGCTTACGATGATGCTTCAACTCAAATTTCAACATCTCGTTCTGAACCTTCTCCGCACACCAGAACGCCTTGTAATTATTAATTTCCCGAGCATCGGCAATAATCTTCGATTCCATGGGGAATTCGGCCGTGATAAAATAAGGATCCACGGCTATACAATGTCCCCCGACACCGCATCCCGGTTGCAGAATATTCACCCGCGGGTGTTTATTCGCCAAATTAATCAACTCCCACACGTTAATTCCCGCTTTGTCACAAATCAAAGAAAGCTCGTTTGCGAAAGCGATTTGCACATCTCGGGATGAATTCTCGGTCAATTTACACATCTCGGCAGTTCGGGCATTCGTGCGATGTAATGTACCTTGCACGAATTGAGCGTAAAACTCGATCGCTTTCTTGGTAGAAATCTCGTTTACACCTCCAATTACCCGGTCATTGTGTACCAACTCGTAAATAACATTTCCGGGCAGCACTCGTTCCGGACAATAAGCAATATAGATTTTATCCCGCAATTCCGGGCGTTCCGTGTAAATCAAATCCATCATCTTCTCGGTTGTACCAACCGGGGACGTAGACTCGATCACGTACAAATCACCCTCTTTCAGCAAAGGCAATACAGCACGGGTAGCTGCCTCCACGTAAGAAATATCCGGTTCATGATTCCCTTTAAACGGCGTGGGAACAACCATAAAATAAGCATCACTCTCTTCCGGGGCGACCGATGCCTTCAATGTCCCGTTCGCGACAACCTCCCCAAGCATCTCTTCCATACCGGGCTCTATGATATGAAGTTTTCCCTGATTCGTCAATTCGACAACTCTTGGATTTATATCAACTCCCGTTACCTGCACACCATGTTTTGCCGCAATTATTGCTGTAGGTAGACCGATATAGCCCAACCCCATAAAACAAGCCTTCATGTTCAAAATGTATTAATTAGTTTTTCATTATTCTCATTAAATAATTTTCCACGAATAACGGCAAGCGGGTATCGAACCATTGAATCGTGGTTTTCTCATCATAAATACCGTGCTCGGTTTCACCGTTTTTTTCTAAAATAATAAGTCCCTCTTCCACGAAATCAAAAAGAATGGAATCCACACGCAACCTTTCCGCACCGGATTTTTCTTTTATATCATCAATCGTAACAACCTTTCCGGCCTTCTTTTCCAAAAAGAATTTTACTTTCAACGCATCCCGTTCCTTACAATTACGGCATCCCGCTTCAATAAGCTTCTGTTCCAAACGAGCCGCTTCATCCCGTCTTTTCTTTATTTTAGAAGATAACCATACATGCAAAACCGTCCATAACACGATATCCAACACGATAAGCACGTTAATATTTATATAAAGGCATAACGTCATATTCAGAATAATAAACAACGATGCCAAGGCAAGAATCATGAACATGGCTTTACGATGGGAACACCCTAACGCAAGGAACTTGTGATGAATATGATTCTTATCCGGCAAGAAAAGCGGTTTACCCGCACGATACCGATGAAGTACCACCCGAATAACATCAAAACCGGGCACCAGCAACACGGAAAAAGCCACCACGATGAACGGGTAAGTCACCCCGCCACTCTCTTGTCTAACCAAGCAGGCAAACTTTACCGCTAATATACTTAATATCAATCCAATCACCAATGAACCCGTGTCACCCATGAATATCTTGTATCTCTTCTTCGCGATCCCGAAGACGTTGTAATAAAAAAAAGGTATTAACGCTCCCAACGTGGTAAAAGCCAACAAAGAACTCGTTTCTTTCCCCTCGTAAAGAAATAAAACACCCAAGAATAACAACGCCACACAACTCAGCCCGGAAGCCAAGCCGTCAATCCCGTCAATCAAATTCACGGCGTTGATAACAAACACGATTAAAAAAATTGTCAAAGGGACTCCCACCCAAGCGGAAATTTCCCACACTCCGCAAATACCGTACAAGTTATTCACCCACGTACCGGATAAAATGATCAACCCGGCAGCTATGATCTGGAACACAAATTTGACTCGCCAACTTACCCCCACAACATCATCCGCGATTCCAATCAAATATAACAGGATACATGCACACATCACCATGATAAAACCGGCTGTCATAAAATGTTCCATTACATTCGTATCAAACCGGGAAAACACGGAAACCGTGACCCCTATCGCGAAAAAGATAGCCGGAAAAAATGCCACCCCTCCCAAACGGGAAGATACACAAGTATGCACCTTCCTTGCATTGGGTTGATCTATCAAATGCTTACGGATAGATATAAATAATATCTTCGGTATAAGATACGCCGTTGCCAGCAGACTGATAAAAAAAGAAGAAAGAAACATACAACCGGAATTATTCTTTCACAACGTAATATTCATTACACGCCACAAACTCGCGTTTCGCCAAAATATAAAAAACTTCTGCCACCAAACTGAAATCAGCATCTTGCCCCATCTGATGCAAACGCTCGATTTTCTCATTCTCTTGCCGCACTACACTTACCCGCAGATGTGCCTGTTCTTCGTTCAACCGCTCCTGTTCTTCTTTTGGCAATTCCATCGCACCGATCACGTCATCGTACAGACAAATAGCGTCCCACCACGACAACAATACATCACGGTCGCCGCCTCGAATATATCCCAATGCCTCCGTGATAAGCCTGCCTGCCAATTCGCCACACACCTCGTCACCCGTGAAATAGTAGCAATTACATAGCAATCGACAAACATTCGGCGTCCGGCAAGGCAAGGCGATCTTGTCATTCCCTCTTATAGTCAGAATCCTATACGCCGCATCCAGACCATCGTTCAAATAACTCAAGTCCGAGTACAACTGGTAAACATCCATCATATCCGCCGCATAACCGGCACGGGAATCGACGGGTAAATCCTCGTTCGTCAACAACACCGAATACAACCGGGCAATTTCTTTTGCCCGCTCGTGAACATCATACGGGTTACCGAAATCACTCTCCAACCACGGGTACACGCGTACCATGGAGTATACTGTCAAGTAACCGTGTAACAAGCCCGACAACATTTCCGGGGGATACGACCGGATGTCAAGATCGTTCAATTGCTTGTACAAATCATGAAATAAGCCTTTTTCCATTTGTATTCTTGATTTACGATTTTAGATTTATGATTTTAATTGTACTTATTGACACTTTTTTAATCGCAAATCGTAATTCATAAATCTTAAATTAATTGTTTTGTTTTACTCTATTCTTTCGAGGAAAGAGCCCGGAATATAAGATGTGGCTATCGACGCCACTCCGTCCAAACGAATCACCACCCGCTTGTGCCCTTTCAAACGTACTAACTCTCCTTCCAGTCCCTGTAAAGGACCCTTGATAACCCGAACCCGATCTCCCCGTTTGAGGTTTTTATTCAAGATCTCGATACCACTGGTAGAGAAATCCAATAAAAACATGAAATTCTGCATTTGTCTATCGGGAACCACGAGAGAATGACGCCCTTCTATATCTTTCAAATAAACTATATTCAGTGAATGGTCATTAATCAAAGAAAAACTCGTGTTTTTATCCGTACGGATAAAAATCATCCCGTGAATCAAAAGTACACGGATCGTCTTGCGACCAAGCGGTGTATCTCGCACTTGCTCCTCACACGGGAGAAAGTTCTCGATTCCCAGCTCATCCAGTTTTTTCTTGATAAATAATTCCTGGTTCACCCGCGTGTAAGCGACATACCAGTTTATTTTCTTATCCTCGATCATGTAATTGTTGATTCTGCTTAAAAACGAACTTTCATCCCTCTACCATTTGCAAGGGACGAATTGACCGGACACGCTTCGCGCACTAACCTTATTACCGGTCCTGATTTATTGCCATGTGTTCCACGCACCTCACTTAAACAGTGACACAAATAGATGCACGAAAACTGTTTCGCAAAACGACATTTTAATCTGAAAAAACGATCGTTTATTGCGTTGCAAATATACAGCATTTTTGTTTATCGCAAACTTTTCCAATAATAATTTTTGCTTCTCGTAATTAGCTGGTTATGTTTTTGTGATTTTAGTCAACTGGCAAATTTTATTAATGTCAATAATTGATCGTTTATAAATACGCAATAAAAAACTAATAATCAACACACAACATCATTTTCCCTCTCTCGTAGGACAATATCAATTTAACACATCTTCTCATCTAAAATTATACTGTATCTACCGAAAACCCACGGTAATCCTAGGGCTATACTACCTTAACTTGCTTACAAATCACTTGTATAACACTTATTTCACCCTTGCCTAATGACGGTGTAAGAAGTGTAAAAGGAATTTGTAACAGAGGAGAGGTAGTATAACCCTAGGATTACCGTGGATTCCGGGTAGAACTAAACCGGACGGATAAACTTAGAAATAGAACCCCAGATTAAAATAAAATTCGAGTTTCTTGTTCCAATCCGAAAGACTAAACATCAAATCAATAGGCCCCAAGTAAGAGTCACGGGAATAACCGACACCTCCACCCCAGATACCTTTACGCCCGAAGATATCAAAAAAACTATCATCTTGCATGGCATAATTCCCGACTAAAGAAAAATAGTGTTTTCTTCCTGCGCGTTGTCGCAACTCCAACCGCCCGACAAGTAAAGAATTTTCAAAAACTCCCACGTGATTGATCCCGAGAAAAGGAATTTGTTGCGCGGCATAACGCCCGAAAACCGTTCCCCCCATACAATTCAAGTATGAATACGCCGGGTTGTTCCCGATCAACACACGCCCATAGACGGCGGGCAGCATTTTCAAACGATCGGAAACCGCAATCACCGGGGTAAAATTCAAGGATAGTGCGGAAAAAGGAGCTCCCCCGTCATACGTTCCCATATTATCGGTATAAATCGAGTAAGAAGCTAAAAAAGAGATCCCCCGATTCGGATAGAAACGGCGGTCGTAAGTATCTAACTGAGCCAACCCGTAATAACTGAAAAAACCTTCCGGACGAACGTCTATAATCTCTTCCTCGTTGGCAAAAAGCAATGAATTATAATCGAAATACTCGTAACGCAAGCCCACCTGAAACTTAAAATTGCGGAAATAAAGACTGGACAACCCCAATTCCCCGAAATGATAACGGTAAGTTACATTATTCATCTTTTCCCCCTTGTGATAATAATTCACGTCATTATAACGGAACATATAAGCCAGATTAAACCGACGCAGGAAAGTATTTTCCAACGAGTATTCTATCTTCACGTAAGGATTCTGGCTCAATCGCCCCGTCAAGGCTACCTGTGAACCTCTCAAAGCCTTATAATTCAAGGTCGTGTTCAAAAGAATTGCCGCCATCTCCTCCGTGTCGAAACGGAAACCGACATTCACGGCACTCATGGGTTGAGCCTGTAATTCCAGCACCAGATCGTAAGGTGGTTTCCCTAACAAACGGTAACTCACGGCAGAAAAAGCCTTTGTCCCGTACAACATCGCCACCTCCCGGTGTATATCGGCAAGCGTCACCGCACTATTCTCCCGCAACCGCATTTTCCGGCGTACCCATCCTTCCTGCTTGGTCGTGAGTCCCTCGACGCGTATATCCCGGATATCAAACTCTTCCGGCAGGTACACGGCTGGTTGATCGGCTACTTTTTCATTCCGCCCTCCTATCAATTCTTTCACTCGCATGATTTCACCCCAATCCTGCAATGCCGCCACCTTACCCCTTGTCAACAAAGAGTCGATCGCGCGGGCACTAAAACTCGCGGCAGAATATCCTTTCACGTTCGGACGGATAACCAAGTCGGCAAGTTTCACGTTTTCCTCGTGTTTATTCATACAAAGCAAATTGATAATCTGCGGTATCACCCCGGAAACCGATTCCAGCTTATCCTCCGCCATCAAATCCGCTTGTACATCCACGCCGATCACGATTTCCGCCCCAAGGGCCCGTGCCACGTCTGTCGGGAAATTATTCAACACGCCCCCGTCTACCAGTACCCGATCACCCGCCATTACCGGCGTAAACGCTCCCGGGATAGCCATACTTGCCCGCATCGCCCGCACCAGATTTCCATCGGTCATCACGACCTCCTGCCGATTCAGCACGTCAGCAGCCACGCAAGCGAAGGGAATGGGCAATTTCAAAAAATCCAACGAATCATGATGCCCGATAGTCAGGTCTGTAAAAAGATTATACACGTTTTGTCCCCTGATAAACCCTACCGGACGACGTCTTCCCCGTTCGAAGGGGAAGGACAACACGTATTTCGCATCGTACTCTTTCTCGCTGAACGACAAATCGTAACGATTCACCTTATCGCTTAAAAGGAACATCCAATCCTGCGCCCGCACAAGGCTATCCAATTGATCGGCCGTGTATCCGATGGCATACAACCCTCCCACGATAGACCCCATACTCGTTCCCACTATCACATCCACGGGTATGCCCGCCTTTTCCAACACTTGCAATACCCCGATATGTGCAACACCCTTCGCTCCCCCGCCACTCAACACCAATCCCACCTTCTTCCGCTGGGCAGACACGTTGACCGCCAAACCGAGAAAAAGGACGAAGATGATTGAATAGCGTAATCTTTTCATTTCTTTATTTTTAAATTCTCAATCCAATCACCAATCTCTTTCAACGCCACGGGTGAAAAAGTTTGAGAGCAGTTTTCTCTATTATCAATATTAAACAAAACATCAAAGCAATTTCTTCAACTCATCTATATCAGGCAAAGCCTTACGCAATTTTTCAGGCATATCAGCAGAAGTATTATACGTGGCTACACCCATGGGTTTATCGTAATCTTGAATAACATATTCCACAAACTCTTTATTGGCATGTTTACAAAGAACAATACCAATAGAAGGATTTTCGTGTGGCTTTCGCACTTTATCATCTAATATACGGAGATATGTACTTAATTGTCCCAAATAGGTCGGTTTGAATTTACCTGTTTTCAATTCGACAACAACAAGTGCATTTAGTTCACGATTGAAAAATATAAGATCCGGAAAAAATTCTTCACCATAGACCTCAAGATGATACTGATTACCGACAAAAGCAAAATCTTGTCCAAAAGTCATGATGAATTTCTTAATATCATGGATAATCTTTTGCTCTACCACCCGTTCATCAATATCTGCAATGTCCCGTGTCCCCAATTCCTCCACGTTAATAAAATCAAGCATATACTCATCCTTAAAAGCATTGATGGCTCGAAATGCCAACTCCGATGATGTCAACTTTTGCAAAAAATTATTCGGTATTCGCGATTGATGGTGATAATCATCATTGCCAATAGCCTTTTTCAGACCATCTACAGATAAATGATAAATCGCACACTCATGAATATAGAAATATCGTTCTTTGAGTTCTTTGACCTTTGACAATATTGTATAATGATGAGTAAATGGTACTCGGAGAAAGTCTTCTAACGGAAAGTCTTCACAATTCGTTCCTCGCAAGGAACGAATTGCTATAGAATCCGTTTCATCAGTTGAAAGACTTTCATTAACCAGTTGTAAATCGTTCATTGCAATGAACGATTTATCTTCAAGCATATTCCACTCTTCATAAAATATGCGCATCTTCTTCATGTGTGCTTCAGAGAATCCTCGCAATCCGGGCATATCACGACGAAGTTTTTCGCTAATATAAGTCAATGCACTTGTACCCCAATAATTATCGCGTGAATGTGTCGAGATATAACGCCCAATTCCAAAGTATAGAGCCAATTGCTCGCTATTCACTTTTTGTACAGCCTGATATTGACTTTGCAGTATTGCCGTTTTAATAACTTCTGCCGCTCGATTATATTGATTCGTCAATGATATACTTTCTTTCATTATATACCTTTATCTTCTAAAACCGTTTTAACTTGATTTTGTTGTACAAATATAGTAAATTAAATGTCAGCCCCAGCAGGATGTCTGTTTATTACTCGTTTACAAAATATGGAACTTCAACCCGAACGAGAGGCTCAGAATATCGACCATCTTCACGTATTGATTCGTGAACTTCGAGATCAAGTACAGGTCACAAGTACTCAACTCGTAATATACCGTGATTCGACGGAAAGGGAAATTCTCTTTCATGTTCAGCGCGATACGTTGTCCCAGAAAAGCGTGGAAACGAACACGAGTCGAAAATTTGTAATAGTTATTCGGGTACTTCTCCGGTTCTTTCACCCAGAAATCACTTGCCAGCACGGTATTCACAAACAATCCCGTTTCAAGCGGCTCCAGCACCCAATTTTTCCCCAAAGAAACTTCCCAAGGCACATAATTTTGTTTCAACGTGAGCGTTACCTTGGTTTTATTAGATGAAAACCCCGGTACAAAACCAAACATAAACTCGGTTTCCCATTGCCGTTGCCGACCGTAGTCCCACCCCATACCTGCCGAGAGTAACCCGATCGAGCCGGCAAATTGCAAGTTTTGATACTTCGGGATCAAACTATTCCATTGATTTTGGTAACGTTCCAGTTTTCTTTTATGCCGTTCTGCACGTCTTTCCTCCCGATCATCCTTCTCGTCCCCCATCGCCCACGTGGTAAACGAAAGCAACACGGCCATAATTCCCGCTTTAATAATAGACCACTTCATACTCGTACCCCTCCGGTGTTAAAGTAAATAACAGATAATTTTTATCTTTCATACAACTACAACCTATATAAGGAATCCCGTCGTCAAAATGCTCCTCGTGGCGCAAACGATGACTATGGGCATGCATACAAAACTCCATACCGGGAAACGTTTTCAACATCGTGTGAAATACAAACCCTACGTTATTATTAAACTCGATATCCCCGGGTGGCACGTGCATAACCGGAATTGTCCGGGAAATACCGACGGTATCCTGCAATTCCGAATAGATAAACGAAAAATCGGGCACCGGATGAGAATAATCGAACTCCAGCGCGTTCGTGTTCACGCAAAGAAAAAGATTTTCGCCCGCACGAAAAGAAAAGTTCTCTTCCCCAAACACGTCAACAAACACATCCATCCCGTTCCCCAGTATATCGTGATTACCGAGCAAAGCCACGTAAGGTACACGTAACTTACCCATGATATCCCGTATCCACAGGAATTCTTTTGTCAACCCGAAGTCCGAGATATCCCCGCCGTGAATCACGAAATCCACGTCATCTCTTTTGTTCATGTGTTTCACGAAAGCCTCCGTCTCGTCATACCAGCGTTGAGTATCTCCCATGAGTACAAACCGTACCGTATCCTTATCGCGACACGCTTCCTCGATCAACGGGATATTCTTCTTGTTAATATCCAATTTCCCTGATAAACGGACATCATAAGGATGATACTCTATCAAATCACAACCGGCTATAAATATTGCCATCCAAAATAAAAAAATCCATTTTCTCATATCCAACACTTTTTTCCCAAATAATGCAAAAAGCAGACCAAACAGTATAAACGCTGAAATAAAAAAATATGCCCTAAACAGACACAGATATCAAAAATTATTTTATCTTTGTTTAGAAACTCGTGCAGGTAGTTCTTTTCCATGTGATGTGTATTGCTTTTTCATAACTAAGATGAATAAAATTCAAATAAAAAGATAGCGCACGATAATCGTCCGCTGAACAAAAGAACGCTATACGCGAGTCAGACGGGGGCTGTTGGCACAGCCCCCGTTATTCGTGAAATTTACATATCTTATCCTATTAACGGACAAACCGTAGCCCTGACATACCCGATTAAATCTTCCGGTTTTAAACGAATCTGCAACCCCCGCACTCCGGCGCTGATGAAAATATATTCAAATTGCAGACATGAATCGTGAATAAACGTGGGAAAAGCCTTCTTCATCCCGATAGGAGAACAACCGCCCCGGATATATCCGGTCACGGGAAGTAATTCTTTCATAGGGATCAAATCGGCCTTCTTATTCCCGGATGCTTTCGCCGCCAACTTCAAATCGACCTCATGATCTCCGGGAATCACGCAAACAAAGTGACCGTTCCGATCACCATGCAGCACGAGGGTTTTAAACACTTGTTCGATATTCTCTTCCAATTGCGCCGCCACGTGTGTCGCGGCCAAATCATGCTCGTCTACCTCATAGGGAATCAACTCGTAGGCGATTTTTGCCTTATCCAACAACCTTGCCGCGTTAGTCTTGTTTACCTTCTCTTTCATAATCCCTTATTTTGCGGGAACAAAAATACACAAATTTCATCGAAACATACTTGAAAGCAAAGCGAAAAGGAAGAAGAACGACCATGTTGACACTCGCAATAAACCAACGTTTTTTGATTGCGCAAATATACTCTTTTTTCACCAAAATTCGGCCGGATAGTTGTATTTTTAATTCTTTCATACTCAACCATCAAGGTACGAAAACAGTCTTTTCCTTGATACGCAAAATTTTAAGATGATTAAACGTTCATTTAAAAATTTGCCTATGAACATCGAGAAACACCCCGTCATTCTTATCGCGGAAGATAATGAAAGTAACTTTTTTCTCTTGCAGGAGATACTAAAAAAGCAGTACCGGATCATTCACGCGAAAAATGGTGTAGAGGTGGTTCAAATGTATCGAAACGAACACCCCGATGCCATACTCATGGACATCCGAATGCCTGAAATGGACGGTCTGGAAGCAACTCGCGCCATACGCGAATCGGATCAGGATATTCCTATTATAGCCGTCAGTGCCGATGCATACGAAGACGACAAACAAGCCGCTTATCAATGCGGTTGCAACGCGTACATCATGAAACCGATTAATTTCAGAGAATTAAAAGAGACATTACTTCTCCTGCTCACCCCTCATCCTCATTTCTGACCTCATCTTTTCACGGGCACCCATCGCACTGCATCGGCGAATATAAGCTGCACGGCATCCCCTTCCCACCCGTAGTCTTCCGTTTTCTCCCAACTTAACGAATCCCCTCCCCGGTCACTTAGCAAAACACTGTATTCTCCTGCATTAAAATCAAATTTACCCAAAGAGATCCATCCGGCGTCCTCGTTATCCAGTATAACTTCCACGTCTGTCATTCCCTCGTTGGAACCGATCCGGTAAAAAAGCCGGGCACCCTTTATAAACGTACCGCGAGCGGGTGTCACTTGGATATTCGGCACATACACCAAAACATCGTACACCCCGGGAGCATCAATTTTCACTCTCCATTCCACTTCCGATTTTCCCGTTCCGGCTATTTTATAATAAGCACTTTTCACGATATCACCATAACACTCGGAACTGGTCACGTGAGTCCAACGTTCGTGATCATAGATATATTCATACTTTTTATGTTCTGTTTTTTCAGAGAAATAAGCTGCCAACTTCTCCCTCTTCTTCTTCTCGTGAATAATCACGTTATCGTCATCGACAACCAAACCCGATTCTTTCCTTAAAAACACGGTACTGTCAGTATCCCAAATACCGGTACGCCCGTTTTTTGTTTTCTCCAACCGGTTTTCACCAAACTCCATAAGCTTATTCCCGGGAATATTCTGACAAAGATTCATATCCAAGAAAAAATAATCGTCACTTCCGAGCACAATTCGTATCTCTTTACAGCCGCGCGCCGGAACAAGGAAACTATGTTTTCCGGAAGAACTCCCTCCCTCTCCGGAAGTCCCCCTCTCGAGAATAGTGACAGTCCCATCCATCGGCGAAGGATTATACACTTTACAACTTGCTATCTTTTGCGCGTATTTCTCTTCCTCGAACAATTCCACCTTCATATCCCTTACATAAAAAACAGGCAGCATTTTCCCCTCGTAATACTTATCCAGAATATCACGGACATCTATCCCGAAACGAGCCTCGAACGCCTGTACAAACACGTCCAGCTCTATCCCGGCAAAAGCGTGTCGCTTCTTGAAATCTTTCGCGAAATCCACCAATTCCGACCTCCCCACGAGAGCCCGTAAATGACTCTCAATCTGAGCATATTTTCTATCCAACAATATACGCAGGTTATTCAATTTAATATCTTTATCCTCCAAAGCTTCCCGCAACGACTTGCCATCCCAATAATCCACCACTTCTTCATACTCCATATCTTCCGAGAAATAAATCATCGGACCGCGATACATCTCCTCTGCCGCCAGCAAATGATTAATGATACCCCCGACGCCCGGGTATTTGTCCGATGCCACGATTCCCCCGAAATCTTCAAACATGGCAACACAATTGAACGCCCCATCCTGAAGATTCAAAACCAAAATATTCCGTAAAGCGTCACTCTCCAACTCGAAACGCGTACGTTCATCATTTTCCCATGGCCAATACTGTACACGAAAATAATAAGCACTATACATTTTTTCCGGAACAAATATCATCTCCGGCAGAATAAACTCGCTTCCCACGCTCCCTTTTCGTTGATAGGGAATAAAATTCACGGGTGTTTCCACCACGGCAAAACGCCGGTACGGGTAATCGCCTCCCTTGTATTCCCAAACCTGACTTATAGGTTCTTGCAAAAGTATTTTCACGGAATCTGCACTCACCGTATAATCTCGTTCAAAAAAATCATGCCCCGGAAAATGATAAATCTCCATTTCCAAAGAATCCAAAACAATACTCTTTTTCTCGTAATACCCCAAGCTCAAACTTAAACGGGGCAAAGGGTTACGGTTTTCAAAACTAGCCACGTTCTCTTTCACGTTCATATTTCCCTGAGAAATCGCCGTTCTTTCTCCCACGTTCTCGACATGCAACGTATAACGGGTAAAATCATATCGACGAGTCAAAGGAGATAATATATTTACCGTGGGCACACTCACCGGATACCATAAACACTCGGGAACAAGAAATGTATAATCATCACCCACGCGGGCATAACACCATCCGTGACGAAAAAATTGATGAGGGCGTCGGGAAAAAAGGACTAAACGCGTATCATGGAACTCTTTATCCGTGAAATCGGGATAACAGACCGCTTCATCAATAAATCCTTCGTACTCCATGCGAAGATTCAGTTCCTCCCCGGAATCCAATTCCCGATCCACGATAACAACCTGCCCCTCACGCGTGAAAGGTACGGTATTTTCCTCCCGATCCCTCAAACTTGTCACCTGCAAACCGGGATTCAGGTACAGTATCGGATTCTTCAACCGGTTCGTGCGCTCATTCTCAAGCACCAGTTCACTTGTCACGTACATTCTTTCCCCTGCTTGACGGAAACGGATATCATGAGTTTTCACGTGCACGTTATCCACTCCCGCGTACTTTTGAAATACTTCCCGGTACATTTCTCTCCGTGCATTTATCCCTTGAAACTTCCCGACATACAAAAATCCGTCAAAAACTCCCGCCAGAATAAAAACAATCCCGATTCCCCGAATGATTCGAATCACCCTGCTCCGATCCGACAATCGCTTCATCATTCCCACGGCTAACAGGACGAACCCGATACCGGACAACATGAAAATCCCTCTCTGCAATACCGTCCATGCCGGTTTTGCCAACCCCGTCACATCCGAGAACAAAAGCGGCAAAGCCCGTCCCCACGGGTCAAACACACCCCATAAAATCTCCCCTGTCCCGAAATAAAACGCCCCCAACAAAGCAAATAAAACAAGAATTGCCAAAGCATGATTCTTTATTTGATTGACAATAATTAATCCCAAGCCCAACACGAAAATCAACGAGGGAATCGTCAACACGACCATATAAATCAAATAAATTCCCGGCTGAAAAGTCCCCGGCTCCCCAAACAACAAATGTACCCCCATCCCACACGCCATCGTCAACACGTTCATCAACAAACACACCTCCAGTATCCCCAACACCTTTCCGGTCTGGTATATCGTATTCGTCACGGGACGGCTTAAAAACACCACGTTCGTTTCCAAACGTCGATCCCTCCTGACAAAATCCACCCCGACAAAGATGACCATGATTCCCTGCACCAGACTATATAACCACGCGTTCAAATAAGGAATATAGGAAGGCAAAGCGACCTCCGCCCAAGAACTAATTCCCCATCTTCCCCCTCCTTGCCATAACCATTGAAACCCGGTAATACCGACTAACACACAAATCATGAAAATCCAGAATAACTTCCCGCGTGCTATCAGTCTCCGCTCGTAACGAGCTATCAGGCGAATATTGTCAAATGTCTTTCTCATTTTAATACCAATTACATACCCATCCCTTCACAAAGGTAGTTTTTAAAACTAAAAGATAAAAGCTAAAAACTAAAAGTTACGTATATTATAACTTCTAGTTTTTAGCTTTCAGAATCCGGTTCATTCGTAAAATAAACCTGTAACTCGCCGCAGGCGAATGTAACCTGCAACCTGTAACTCGCCTCCGGCGATTTATCTCTGCAACGGGAATTTCAATACCGGTTCTTTCTCTTTCTTCGGTTCAGACTTGTTGATCTCCACGTCTTCAATCAAAATAGAAGCCGGGTAAATCAACGAAGACAACACCTGACGGTTCAAAATATAATTGGACACATTTTCCTTGCTGGAAATATCCAATACCCGTTTGATTTTCGACAGATTAATCGCAGAAACATCACCGAAACGAACCTGCGTTTCGCTACCGTCTTTCACGTCTACCTTGTAAATCCGGGAAGCTGTTCCTGCCATACTACGCACGATATAGGCATAATCCAATCCCTCGTCCTTGGCTGCCTTAATCAAGGCCTTTTTCATCTTATCCTGCTTCGTACCTTTATCCACCTCGATATGAATTGTTCCCGGTGCCGTCACGTAAACAATGTCCTGTCCAGTCATCACGAATCTGGAACTACCCGTGGAATGAGGAGTCTTCAATGAAGGTACTCGCCCGTTCAACATCTGGCGTAAAATACCTTTATCCACCAGCGTCATCTCCTTTGCCGGAACAACACCTTCCGCGTCAATCTCGTAAGCTCCCAATAACGGCACCCCGTTATATTTATCCAACGTGCTGTAATTCTTTACCGTCAAACGGTTATCCATGATCTTTCTTCCGATACGTCCGTCCAAAGTCTTGGCTGCACCTCCACGACCGCCTTCAGGTTTCCGGTAAGCGAACAATCCGCCTTGATTCAACAAGTTGTTCGTGAAAATAGCTGAACTGGCACCATCCTCGAAAAGCACCGGACCGGAATAAAACTCTTCCACTTCGGGAGCATCTTTCAATTTAATCAGATTCTCGGCAAAAGCTTTTACGTTTTTCTTCAGCTCTTCCAGTGAAGGCATATCCTGCGGACGAGCCACCAACACGGAATAGACATCTCCGATTTTCACGCCATCCGCCGTGTTCACGAATCCCTGTGCATAGAAATTAACGTAAGAAACCGGTTGCTTCATGGTTACCCCTTCGCTGGTTTGCTTGTACACTTCCATGTCCAGACCGCTGATACCCACGGATGAATTGTAAATATCCTTGTAACCCTTGAAGATAGCGGAAAGTTCGCGAATCGCGTTTTCCCACTCTTTCATGTTAATATCATAGGGCTTGCTCTCCACTATTTTCGTGATCGGCTCTGCCTTTACCAGATCAGGTAAAGCAGCCTCTTCCGGTGTTTGCGGGTTAGCTTTCAAGGCAGCCTCTTTAGCCGCTGATTCCTGTAATGCCCATTTATAAGCAGCATCCGTCACCAACCAGTAGTTCTGACGAATCATATCATAATCCGCCTCGGCAGGCATACCTATTTTCAAGAATTGACCGATGTAACGGGAATCACTCGTGTTGTCATAATTTCCCAACAGCAATTGCGAAGAACCGATACCCATCCAAGGTAATTCCATTGAACTCGTGATAGCCCCCAACACTCCCGATACCTCGAATTGACGATATCTTCCTAGAGAATAGGACAAATAAAACGGCTTATCCATTCCCGGCAAAGCCAAATTTTCCTTATTTCTCTGCAACTCATCCTGCATGGCTTTAAAAATCACCTGATCTTGCTCGCTTTGTGCGACAACCGGACCGAGCAGCAGGAAAAACAATAATAGTGATAATATATATTTCATCGTATTAATTTTAGATTTAATGATTTTAGATTTTAGATTTCCCCGCTCATGCCAACACTCCTTTTAACTCTAAATTCTAAACGTCAAATTTCTTTTAGTTTTTAGCTTTTTTCTCCAATCCCGGAGCCGATAAAATCGGTAAAATATCCTGTGATTTGGCTTTCCGTTGCGTTTCTACTTTGTTTACCAAAATAGTCGGAGAAATTGCCGTAACAGGGATAGAACCGGACTCGGCACCACACATACCCGTGAATACACGAGCGTCATTTCCCGCGTAAATAATATTCGAGAACATGGAAAGGGGAGTTCCGATCAGATCCACGCCGCGTACCAATTGGTCGGGACGACCGTCCGCGAACACTTTGTACACTTCCAGCGGGGTAACGTTAAAGGAGTTCGTTCCCCCTTTTCCGGTGAACGTGAATCCACTCGTTACCTCTTTAAAGAAATAACCGTATTCTTTACCTTGTTTTTTCACTTCCTCGATCAACAATTGGCGCAACTCTTCCGGAGTTTTCGGGTTAGAAGTCTCGATCACCAAATTAGACTGGCGAGATACCGGATCAAATCCACCCATAGCCCGCGCGTGCCCGTTCGAGCGAGGATGCCCGTCAATCGGGGTGCGAGTCATCAGGAACTCGTTCAACTTGCCGTTCACAACCACGTCTACCCGTTCAGCCTTCACACCTTGGTCGTCATATTTATAGAAACCGTTCAAATCCTCCCCGGCATATTCCCGGATTGTCGGGTCATCATACACGTGCATATCAGCAGGCAACACGTACTCACCAACCATTTTTTTGAACGTCTGTCCGTCACTCTCGCTCTTCATGCGTTGTCCTTCAACACGGTGACCGAATATCTCGTGGAAGAATACCCCGCTGGCAGGACCGGACAACAAAGCCGGACCCGTGTAGGGATCTACCATCGGAGCGACACGCAATGCTTCAAGAGTTTTTACCATTTCTTTCGCGTCGGCGATGATCTTGTCGTTTGACGGCAGATCTTTCGGATCATAAGCAAAATAAGAAAGATTCAACGGCAATTCCATTCCGTCGTCAGCCTTCGTCTCCCCGAATACCATAATCCGGGCATACGGCAGATTCTGAACAACCTCCGTACCTTCGCTATTCACGAAATAACGTCTTTCCACGGTATAAATCATCATAGCGTCACCTTGCATGATTCCGGGTTGATTTTTGAACACGGCGGAAATTTCCTTCAACCGTTTCGCCCACTCGTCCAGATCAATTTTAGTTTTTTCTACCGGGAGCGGAGCCTCGTAATACTTTTCTACCGGAACTTCCGAGAAATAAGGAGCCTTATCCTCTTCCTCCACGTTCACCGTCGTCTGCGCTTTGGTTCTCTGGTACATATCCACGGCAAACTTGTAACGGTTGTTTGTCTCGTTCCAGATAGCTTGACGAATGGCATCTTCATTATTATCCTCGTCCAAAGGCAATCTGGCTGACGAAGGCTGTTGCGCCCCCATCTGGGCAAACTTGAAATTATCTAATGTTGCATCTCCCAAACGAATTTGCGGTACTAAAGTCCGGGAACGATATTGTTGACTGTTCATCAACGCCCCGAAAGAAGTGGATACCACGGACGTGGTCACATCAATAACCCTGTAATTCATGTGATACGGGGGAAACTCTTCGCCTTTCAGTTCCTTCATCTGTTGTGCCAACTCTTCCTTGAGTAAACTCAACAACTTATCCTGTGCCTGCCCGTAAGTTTTCGGTACAAACAACAAGGTGAGAAAGCAACTCAAAATAATCCATACTGTTTTTCTCATGTGTGTAATAGTTTTAATCTTGTAAATAATAAATAGTCTGAAAACACGCACTATTTTCGCTAACAAATATAAAACGATTCTGTATGGTTACAAAATGCAATCGATTTAAATTTTAGTTAAACCCGAGAAAAAATAAAAAAAGGGGATTTCCCATCACGGTACTTTCACCCTCCTAGACAAATTAGAATTCAAAAAACATTACATTTACATGTAACTATCTTGTAAAAAAAACGTTTTCAAAAAAGCCTCCGGTTATTAAATAGAACGTCAACTCGGATTTAACAAAAAAAGTGTATGCACACTTCCGGAGGCTTATTCCTTCATTTGTGCTATACACTTCTTTATTATTTCTCGAATTGACAAAGCAAAGGTATAGATTTCTTTATTAAAAACCACATAAAAATAAAATAATTTATACTTTAATTCCGACCTTCAATATTCCACCTGTTACCTCCCTACTATATTCTTCGCCAATATCGCACACCTATTACACTATGTGTAAATAGGTTAATCAAATCTTCCTATTCTCTTTCCCCATCGTCGTTTCAACCAAGCCACAACCACGGAACTCACGATTCCCCCGATAATACTGATCACTCCGGCAAACAAATGATCTGCCATCTGCGACAACACCGAATTAAAACTCAATGTCGAGAACATTCCTATTATAAAATAATTCATACGATTGAAAGTTGAAAATTGAAAATAATAGAAGCCAGCCGCCCCGACGCAAAGCCCCGTGCGACTGAAATCTAAAATCAAAAATGGCAAATCAAGAAATCAATAAGCTGTCTGATGCCATCTTCCCATTATCCAGCGTGGCGAAGCAATACGCTTTAACCTTAGTGTTGTCCCACTCATCCGGTAGCGCGTAACTCGTGCTACCACCTTCACCGCGGACTCTCAACGTTATTAATCTCGCCCGCTCTCGTACCGTCTCGTACAACACGCCATACACTTGATCTCCGGCAAACGCGTACCCATCCTCTTCCTCTTGCATCTCTTGCACAAACTGGAACTTCTTACTTTCCTCATCGTAATTCACGGTCACCTTTGGCGGATTAAGCATCCCCGCGGCAACCTGCAAAAGATCGAAATCTATTGTTCCCACGTTTTTCTCATCCACGGTTACCGCTTTCATATTCCGTGCCACGAAAGCATTCGACGTGGTCCCGTTCCCCACACCCGCGAAGCCTTTCCGAATGATCGGCAGAAGACTTCGGGATAACTGTACCACAGCTTTCATTTTCGCCCGCTGTACCAGTATCTCCGGTGTCGGGTTGTCTTTCCTTGAAAAAACTTTCGCTTTCGCGATATTTTTCCTTCTCGTGTAACACAACGTGATGTTACCTACTGATTTTCTCGCTTTACCTAACAAATAAGAATTAAATTCTGCCATAAAACAATTGAAAATTAAAAGTTGAAAATTGAAAATTTACTTATTCTGTGATTGCCGATTAAACGATTCCGTAATTACAAAATCATAAATCGGAAATCACTCAATCAAAATCATAAATCGGAAATCATAAATCATAAATTTTTAAACGCCTCTTCCAACGCCGGTCCCGGATCCTGTTTTCTTGTTGTTATATCCGAGTGGCCTACCACGTTCTTGATCGGGTAATGTTTTTGAAGCAATCGGCAAACTTGTGCCAATACCTGAACCTGTACCCGCATGTAGCGATGCCAAAAAGTCGGCACGTCCCCCTTGTCATCCGTGTACACCTCTTCTACCGGGACCTCCCGACCACATTCGGCAAAAAACTTTTTCCCTTTCTGCCGGAGTTTCCCGAGATTATCCAACTCGATCCCGATAGAATAATGATTCAATTCGGCACGTCCCGCGTACCAGCTTCTTCCGGCATGCCATGCCTCGATATTGAACGGCACAAGTTGAAAAACTTTCCCGTCCCGCCCGATTACCAGATGTGCCGAAGCCGCCACATCCGGCCGGGTAAGATAAATCGCGGAAGATTCACCACTCACACCCGCGGTATAATGCAACACGATCATATCCGGCTCCTTTAACGAGCGTGTATTCTTCGAACACACCAAATGCACCACCCCATCCCCGTCACCCATCAAACGATGGTTGACAATTGAAAATGGAGAATTAAAAATTGAAAATGCCATACTAAATAATTTAAAGTTTAAAACAATAAAAAGTTATTTACTCATACAAATGCAAAAAAAGGCGTGTAAACCTTGATAATTGGTTTACACGCCTTTTATAATAAAAGATTTAATTTCTACATGATAGTGAAGCTGATTTTCCGCCCCAATCCTTGAAATATTTTAAACAACGTAGAAAGCTGAATATCTGTATGACCGTTTTCTATACGGGAGATATAACTTTTTTTTGTTCCGATTTTAGCCGCAAGTTGTTCTTGCGTCATCCCTGCTTTCAAACGTTCGGCTTTCAATTGTTCTCCGATGATAAAAGCCTCACAACTATTTTCAAAGTTATCACGCTCCGCTGTCCCCGGTACACCGAAATCTTCAGTAATCAAATCCTCTATCGAGGTACATCCCATTGTTTTCAATTCTTCATTGTTCATCTCTTCCTCCTCCTTTCATTTCTTTATTAGCAAAATATTCATGCATAAGCCGTTTAGCTCGTTCGATCTCCCCCAAGGGAGTCTTTTGTGTTTTCTTCTGAAACCCGTTAAACAATATCACTAGATTTCCTTCATCCATACAACAGAAAATACGATAAATATTTCCACCTTCTTCTACTCGAATTTCATAAAGTCCCTTTACTCCGGTAATAGCTTTAAAAAATTTCTCAGGTATCTGCTCTAAAGTCATTATATAAATAAAAACCTGATAAACTTTGCGCAATGCATCCCTAGACAAGTCCTTCTTGAACTCTTTGAAGTAGTCAGCATAAACCACTACTTGGCGGACATATTTTCTCTTTTCTGTCATAGATAAATATTCTACGCACAAAGATAACTAATTAGTGAACAAAGAACAATTATTTTACTACTTTATTTCATTATACGTGCAAACCAATATATCAAAGAACATTTTTTTCACCCCAACAATTTCACGCTCACGAATCAATCAAAGCCCCCCAATCACGGAATTACCTAATCGGCAATCATTAAATCACTGAATTAGCGCCGCTTGCGCGTGAAAGCCTGCATGATTTTCTCCCCGCTCCTTCCCACCACGTATCCGCCTATTCCGATTTCCAGTAAATCCCAGAAGCGGGAAGTATCGGAGAGAATCGGCAGACTCGTGAAAGTACCGACAAGAACAATCAAGGCAAATATCAACATTACCAACGGTCGCCACGAGCGTTGTAACCAATTGCCACGAGCTTCTTCCACCAACACGGCAGTCCGAGCTTCCATCACCCGTTGTTCCCACTCCATGAACACCCGCAACAGATCCGTTTCCAGTTGCTTTTTCTCCCTCGCCGGGAGCGTCAGGCGATCGACCAACTCGCCAACCGCACTGACAATTCCGGTTACAGGCTTCATTTCCAGCCTTGAATTTTAATAAAATCCGACGGATAATAATACCTCCTCCCACAAATCTGACATTTCCGCACCTTATCTTTCTCCGCGTACCGTTCCAAAGTGCGGCGGTGAATCTCCAATTTTTTGCATAAAGCCTCCTCACTCATCATCTGCTCGAAAGGAGATTGTTTCAACTCCCGCAACCTCGACTCGATCATGCACAAACGCAGAGAAATACCTTCTTGCAGCTCGACTACCGTCACCAGTAACTTTTCATTCTTTTCCATCGTTCATTATAAATATAGGATTAATATTATCACCATCTCCTCGCATCCAATTTTTCAATATGATCTTCCAGCGACGTCCTCAATCGCTCGATCAACGCCGTCGGGTGGGGTCTTGCCAGCGACTTGCTGATCAACGAGTAATAATCCGGGTTCAAAGGCAGATTCCATACCCGGCAGAAAAAACGAATAAACTCCTTTTCCGCCATATCCCCCGTCAGACACCGAACGATACCCGAACGATAGAAACAAGCCAACAACTCCCCCAGTTCCATATCGTCTAACGACAGGGTAAACACGGAAGGCAACACCGCAGGTTCCGAACAAAAACATCGGGCATAACGCAGGTACGACTCTCTCTGCACCAGCACGAAACGATTGATCATTTCCCGTGTATCGGCATCCAGCTGTTTGAACTGCACCAACTCATCTCCCCGCGTAATCCTCAAGTAGCGATGCAATGTCCCGTCTTTCCGGGGTGAGAACACCTCTTCCAATTCCAACACCCGTTCGCTCAACATCTTCCAGATCATAAAACTCCGCTGTCCCCGGACTGCAGTCTCCGCCATCATCGGACAAACCGCCAATTCCAGATCCAAAAGTTCCAAACGCATCCCCCCTTCCCATTCATAACCGTTATAACGAATCGGAGCTGCAGGATCGCCCGTCAATTCCGCCTTTGCCTCAAACAATAGATTCAAGTACTTCAATAAATCATTTTTCTTGCTCATATCTTCAGGTATTGTGTATTAGAAAACGCTTTCCTGTCGGGAGTCCCGAAAAAACAATAAACATGCACCCGGGTTCCTTTTCTCCTCGTCAACGGGAATGTCACCTTTTCATCCAAACGCTTGGCCCCGATTCCCTCCACGACTACCGGGGAAAAAGAACGATTCCCGTACAACAACACGACAGTCAACCCGTCGTCGGCATCCCCGAATCCGTCCCACGTGTCAGCCTCCCATCGCAATGTCACCCGGTCTTCAGCGTCCACCTCCGCCTCCAACTCGTACACACCCCGGCGTTTCCCTGCCGAGAATTGCAGTAACGAAAAATCCCCGATTTTCCCGTTCGCCTTAAAGGCTTCCAGATTCATCTTCATAAACAAGGAAAAACCATTCATCCTTGTCCCTTTTGCCGATACGTCCAGCACATCCCGCAACGAAGTTTCTTTCAATTTCTGGTAAAAACGCACTGCCACCCGGAACCTCGAACGTACCGCCTGCTGTTTCGGCGTATTGGGATCATTTCTATTCACCGCCAACGCCCTCGCGAACGTTTTTCCGTTCATGGTACAGAAAACGGTGTTCCCCACTTTCCCCCGAATCTTAAATAAACTACTTACTTCTGCCATAATTTTTCATTTAAAAATTTATACTCCAAAATCCACTGACATATCGTCAAACTTTGATGATGCAAACATACAACCCTTTCACCCGTCCGCCTTGCAGGGTGAACATGGACAATTCGTGACAATAACAGACTCTCACCAAAAAAGACAAAAAAATCAGGAGATGTGGCAAAACACACCTCCTAATGAATTACAATTTTTTCCGCGAACTATTACTCGACCACCTTCCAATCCGACACTGTTCCCGTTTCCGACGAGAAACTAACCCCGATACGATACAGCCGACGCTCATCTTCCAAGTAAGGCAACGCGTACCCCTTCTCCTCTATCTGGCGCAATGCCTCGTCCGCCGTACCGTCCAACTTGAATTCGAAAATATAAATATAATGATCGGTCTCGATGATACAATCCACTCGTCCCTCGCTCTGCTGCTTCTCCGTGTAAACCGTGTAAACGCTAACCAAACGCATCAACAAATAGAACGTGTAATGAAAATACCGCTCTTTCTCACGTTCGTTTTCCTTACGACGCATCGTGTAAGGAATACTACTCAAAAACGAGGTCAACAAGCGACGGAATTTTTCCGTGTCACCATCCTGTAAGGTATCCACCGTATCCTGTACCCAATTATTAATGCTTGTTCGCGGCTTCAAGTAATCTGAAGCCACCATGGTCAAGAAACCGTTTTTCACCTCGTTATTCGGGAAATCGAGCAAAAACGTGTTACGACGCATATTGTATCCTTTGATCGTCAAGTAACCACTCTGGTAGATCATCGGTAAAGGTTTTTCAACGTCTGCCTTGTAATCCACAAATTCAGGAGTTTCATAATAACGCCCCGTCAGTTCATTCAGATTTTCTCTAGTGTGATTCAATAGACGAATAAGATAAGACGGGGTACCACTCCGGAACCAATAATCTTGAATCATCATTGCATCCAAAGCATTCAATAAACTGAACGGATTATAAACATCCACTAACCGCGGACCGAAATGATAACCGTCATACTGACGTTTCAACAACTGCCTCATCCCTTCCGCATCATAATGATAAACCTCTGCCATCTCCGTCATGGGTGATGCAAAATAATAATCCAACTCATCTTGCGTAATCCCGCAAAGAGCCTCATACCGACCATCCATACTGATATCTTTCGGTTGATTGAAACCACTGAACACGCTCACCTGCGAGAATTTCGTCACTCCTGTCAGGAAAACAAATTGCAAATGCTCGTCAGCCGCCTTGAAAACAGAATAAAAACCTTTCAGTACCCCACGGTTCCATTCCTCCAGCAGCATCCGGTTGCCATCCACGGTCACCTCTATATTTGTATCCAACACGTCAAGAATCGGCTTGTCATATTCGTCTATCAACACCACGGCTCGATGCCCCGTCCACTCGTGTGCTTTCT
This sequence comes from Butyricimonas muris, assembly GCF_046365375.1. Taxonomy (NCBI): domain Bacteria; kingdom Pseudomonadati; phylum Bacteroidota; class Bacteroidia; order Bacteroidales; family Odoribacteraceae; genus Butyricimonas; species Butyricimonas muris. The sequence continues at coordinate 145,006 of NZ_JBKEIT010000011.1, forward strand.
CTAGCAATTGGATAAAACGATCCCCCACGTCCAAACCTCCATTTTCTAAACCGAATTCTTCCTCCCAACGGGATACATATCCTTGGAGCACGTTCTCTAACGTTTCCCCTTTCAAAAAATTCCGTCCGTTAAAATCAATATGAAACACCGGATACACCAACCAATCCTTCTCCAATTCGTCAATCGCCAGCCCCTTGAAAAGTTCCTTCCGTCCCAAAAAATAATTCTTCAGTGTAGACACCAAAAGACTCTTCCCGAAACGACGCGGACGACTCAAAAAATAGATTTTTCCTTCTTTCACCAACGAGTAGACCAAGGCGGTCTTGTCCACGTAAACATAACCGTCCTCGATGATTTGGTCAAAACTCTGGATTCCTATCGGGTACTTCATCTTCAAAATCGTTTTAAAGTTGTTCATACAAAGATATTACAATATTTTCCATGTCCCAACATGTCAAAGAACTTTTACCGATTCCTTCTGAAAATCTGCCAATTATCTCTCACGTTAAAATCTTAACCAGCCCCTTCTCTCGTTCTTTCCCCGTTGTTCTGTCATTATTTCCCCGTTTCGAAACGACTAAACTTTGACTGCACAACGTGAGAACATCTTACCCCCTTCTCGTACTCGGCTTTTTCACACCCCTATATCGTCAGATTTTGTTGCAGCGAACATTCCTCTTTTTCAACTACCAATTTTCCAAGATAAGCATAAACAATTTTGACGATCACAGACAATAAAAAACGGGTGTAAAATAGACTGAAGTTCATTCTCTCGTGCGAGAAATTCCTTCAGTCTGGCCCAAAAGCACGCACAAAATTTACATATTTAATATTAAAATTCTATCGAGTGATCTTCATTAAATCGGGTGTCGCTTGTATCGTGTCTCGTTTAGAGCATGCATCTCCGTTTTTTTCACGTTTCTGGTTTTCTCCTGCCGCATTACAGATATCGCTTGCCAGCACACCTATGTCAAAATCATCTACCAAGAACGTTTCGTCCAAGTCAGCGGGAAGTCTTACCTTATCCACAATATCTTTTTCTATCTCATGAAGACGGTCAAGCGGGAAGTTGAGCCAGAACCCCTCGTATTTTGTCGGTAACTCCATGTATTTTTCAATTTCACTACGACGCTCAATAGACATGTTCTTGTAGTAAGTATACCGATTTTTAAAATAGAAATGAACAACTTGGAGTATTTTATACTTATCACGAGCCACACGAAGTCTTACACCAAAGGAATCCCCATTTTCCTCGAGAAATATTAATTCTTCCCGAGATAAATGATCATGCACTATTTTTCCAATTTGCTGCTCAAAACCAGCAGCTGGTAAAAGCATTATATATCGATTAGGAATCTCCTTCACTGTAGTATCAGGATTGTTAATATTTCTGAGCGTCCAATTTCTCTTATCTTCTTTTATTTCGTAAGTCACGTTTTTCGCCTTCACGATACCAATCTTATGCTTTTGAGCCACCAAGATTCCAGAAATTAATACGAATGCTAATAATAAAATAATTTTTTTCATACGTTACTTTTTATCAGATTAATAATGTTTGGAAAATAATATGTATTTGTGTCACGAATAGAAAACCATCCCTCTCCTTGATACCCTGATAAACTTTCCAAGATATCCAAAGCATCATTATACAATTTATTAAACTTTTCTTGGTTAATACCCTTCCGAAGCATTCCCGTATTTTCATCTATATAATTATCAGCTATGTCGCGTATTAGTTCGGAAAATGCGGGATTAATCAGCATTGCACCTTTTGAACCGCCTGCATTTTTAGCATATAAATATTGTGCCAAATATGCTTCTATTTCATTATTTCTACTTTTAAGAGGGGATTGGTTTTCATTCTGTAAGATGTGAACAAACTCGTGAAATAGCAATTCATCTCGATAAGGGAATTCTAACGTGTAGGGGCTATAATAAATTTTTCCTCCACCGGCAAATCCCATTTTCATCGTTCCCACGTCGGCAAAATCTGTATTTACTTCAAAATAAATGTAAGGTTTCTCCTTGCTTATAAGTTTAAGTAATTTGCTTCCCAAGGTAGTCATAGATATATATGTCACCGAATTTCCCAAAACTGCAGGATAGCCTACTTTCAGCAACTTATCAACATCAAATTCACTAGGATAATTTAAAGATTGGAACTCGGGTAAAGTTAGGACATGCTCATCAAGTTCCAGCTCGGGATTCGCACAATTCCAAACAATGCTCCCGAGAAAAATTACCAGTAAAAATTTTAGATTTTTCATAAGTTGTAGGTTTATGACATGTTATTTCTTACCTTCCTCGACCGTTCGTTTAAGACACTTCTCTTCGGTTTCCTCTCTATTCTGATTTTCCTCCGTTGCGTTACAGATATTGTCTGTACTCAACCATATCTCAAAATCATCCACTAAATATGTTTCTTTCAAGTCTTCAGGTAGTTTTACCTTATCCACGATGTCTTTCTCTATCTCATGTAGACGTTCAAGAGGGAGATTGAGCCAGACCCCCTCGTATTTATCGGGCAATTCCAGCGTCTCCTCGGCTATTCTACGATGCTTTGGGGAAAGATTCTGGTAAAAGGCATACCTATTCCTAAAACTGAAATGAACGACTTGTAATAATTTGTATTTATCACGATCAACCCTTAGGCATACGCTAAAACTATCAAACGTTTGAGCAAGGAGTGCCAATTCTTCCGGCAACAAATGGTCGTGCACGATTCTTGCTATTTGTATGCTCACGCTAAATTTTGATGTAAACATTGCATTTCGTTTGGGTATCTCTTTTGTCGTGGTGTCGGGATTGTTGATATTCCTATATGTCCAAATACCTAGTTTTTTATCTTCTTTTATTTCGTAAGTCACGTTTTTCGCCTTCACGATACCGGGTTGGTACTTTTGGGCAAACAAAACGCTAGAGAGCAACAAAGTTACTACTAATAAAATAGTCTGTTTCATACTTTATATTTTAAAAGTTTTACAAGATTCGGTAAACTATAATCTAAATAATCGGAAAAATACCCATTCTCGTTACTATACGAAGGGTGACCTTCTAAATAAACCAAAGCATCAAAATAAAGACCTCGAAATTTAGCCTCGTCTTTTTTATCTCGAAGTTCCCCCGTGTTCTCGTCAATTAAAGAAGCCATTTGTTTTATTAAATCGCCAGAACACTCATCAATAGGTGGTGCTATCGATGAACCTCCCTTGCCTCGTGCATACAAAATTTGTGCAACATACGCTTCAACCTCGTTGTTCCTACTTTTAACGGGAGAATTATTGCCATTTTGTAAAATATGAAAGAATTCATGAAATATAATTTCATCACGAAATTCAAATTCTATAGCACTAGATGAGTAATATATTTTCCCTCCTCCTGCAAATTCCATTTTCACTTCCCCATTTTCTGTAAAATTGTACTTTTCTACAAAATAAATATAGGGTTTTCCCGTGTTTATAATATTTAATAGTTTGAATCCCATCGTATTCCAAGACATGGAACTCACGGATGCTCCAAATTCAGGGGGATAGCCAGTTTTTAATAATTTATCAATATCGAATTTACCAGTAAAGTAAAAGGATTTGACAGAAGGCAATTCTCCATCCTCATCCCCTAACCCGGGATTCGCACAATTCCAAACAATGCTTCCGAGAAAAATTACCAGTAAAAATTTTAGATTTTTCATAAGTTGTAGGTTAGGTTAGTGAATGATGTTATTTTTTATCTTCCTCGACAGCCCGTTTCATCAAATCGAAACCGTCCACGGCGTAAGTACGTGTTTCATCGAAGTTATACCCGGAGGGATCTAACTTCTCACTCATGGCCATGTTGTACAATTCTTTTTGCATTTTGGCTGACAACTTCACGTAAACCCCAGCAGATACCATAAATTTCACGGTCAAGACTTTCCCTGTTTTGTCTATATAGAACGTCACCCACAGACCGCCCCCCTCTGTGGCTGCTACTTGTTTCAATATTTGCTTTAACTGATCTGTCAGCATTTTTCTTACACACTTTTCCCTCCAAGCACTCCGTTGCGCAACTTTCTCTTTCTCCTGAACCAGTGGAGCAACCTTTTCAGGGGTAAAAGTTTCCCCGAATAGTTTATTGAAATGTTTGATTCTAACTTCAAATGAATCTCCTGTTTCATCTAACGATTGTGTTTCAAGTTTTTGCGCATAAACACCCGCAACACAAAAACAAATACCTAGTAGTAAAATGAGTTTTTTCATAGCTTAATATTTAATTATTATAATTCGTGTTTCTATCATCCAAATAGTATATTTATTATATACATGACCAAACGAGGCATAAACGAAACTTGATAATCACTATTTTTATACCCTTCCCAATCCTTGATCCAAGCATGAAATTGGAAGATTCCGGGACCGCTCAACATCAAACGTCCTTCTATTGATGATTGAACTATTTCCTCCATAAACTCGTCATAGCTTTCCCCGGCTTCTCCGGCAGGCCTGCCGAAATACTCTCTCGGATCCTCCAGCATGCTTTTCCTCTTAAACACGTTTAATATGTCCAAAACAATGGCAACCTCGTACTCGTAATTCCGCATTCCCGCTGCTAAATCCATGTTATAGCCCAGCACCAAATCCTGCACGACATGCAATAACTCATGTTGGAAATAGAAAGATTTATCTACCTCAAAATATTCTTCAGCGAAAAAGATTGTACCTTGTTGATAATATGACATCGAATCTTTATTCAGTGTTTTATCGATTCCTATCTCGATTTTTACTTGTCTTAGTCTAAATTCATCCCAGATTTTATACCATACCGGAGAAGAAGCAGGTATTACATAATCAAATTCACTTCGGAAATGTTTTTCTTGATCTTGATTCAACGCACACTTGTTTCCCGAAAAATCGAATCCGCTATAAGGAGCATAGAATTGCGCAAACAAGTAATCCCCCGGAGCGCGAGATCCGATGAATGCAGGTTCTTCTCCCAGAAGCAAATTATCTTCTTTTTGACATCCCCACAACACCGCAATTCCTATACACAACATCAATATCTTTTTCATACCCGGAAATTTAAATCAACCCTTTTTGTACCAAATCACAAATATCAAAACTAATGGAAGTAGTTAAATTCGGTTTTTCGAAGAAAAAGTATTCGGTCAAGAACGGTATTTTCTCTTTCTTTATGTTTTGGTAAAACTCCTTCACCTGTCGAACCATCAATTTTTCGTATATTTCTGTCGTAATCCTAAACCGCACTCTCAAGATATCACCTTCCGCATTCGCATAACAAGTGACCCAAAAACAATTGAATACATCATCATGTCCTTTTTGCATGAATTCTTTAATTATAGTCAACATCTCCTCTGGGACAAATTGCTTTACCCACCGGGCTGCCCACTGTTCTTTTTTTTGGTCAAATTCACGTTTTTGTTCTTCTTGTGTTTTACCTAAAGGTACTAGTATCCTAAAAGCATCGTCACGACAATTGCAAGTATCAAGAACAATCACATGTCCCCCGCAAAGTTTTTTATACCTTTCCGGATCGATATCCTTATCCTCGAACACCTCGCCAATAACCACCCGGAGGGGGTGCAAAGTAACGGTATCTCTATAATTATCGTGAAACGATGGCCGATAAAGATTTTTCATCTCTATCACGCATTTTTTATCTTGTTCCGATTCTTGAGCGTGAACACCCGCAACACACAAACAAATGCCTAGTAGTAAAATGAGTTTTTTCATGGCTTCGTATTTAATTATTAATGCAGTCTTAGATTAGTCCTGTTTTCTTATTTTTTCCCCAACAACTCCGCAATCTTTTTTTCCAGAGCCTTCCCCCGGAGATTTTTAGCGACAATGCGGTTATTCTCGTCCAGCAATACCGTGTGGGGAATGCCCCGGACAAGGTAACGGGCGGCAATTCCCTGTTGTTCGTCCATGATGTTAGGCCAAGTCATTTTCTCGTCCTTCATGGCTTTCAGCCAGTCAGGGACTTTCGTGTCCAGCGACACGCCAATGATCTCCAAGCCCGCTTCTCGGTATTTCTTGTAGATTTTCACCACGTTGGGCATTTCCTGACGACAGGGACCGCACCACGATGCCCAAAAGTCCACTAGTTTCACTTTCGCCTTGATCCCGTGAAGGGAAATCGTTTCGCCTCCCGACGTGATTCCCTTGAAGTCTGGCGCCACGGAACCCGGCTCCACTTGCTTGAACACGGCTAACTGTTGGACGATAGCCTGACCGTAAGGACTGTTTTTTGCCGTTTCGCCCAACCCGTCGTAAACGGCTTTCAACGAGGTGTAATCCATTTGCCCCATGCCGGAAGCGATCACGAAAGCCGTCACTGGCGAATCCTTGTAGGTTCGGAACAATTCTGCCTGTTTCGCCCCCGCTTCTTCCATCACTTTCTGGAACTGCTGTTGCAACGTTTGCAGTTTCATCTGGTTCTGCTGCGCATAAGCGGCTCTAGTTTCCTGCTCCATAAGCATCTTCTTTCGGGCGATAGTCTGGTTGATCGCGTTATATTGATTCAAGATCTTTTGGGATTCCCCACCTCCCAGTACCTCGATTCCACTCTCTCCCGCCACTATGGTGTATTCCAAGTTCTCGAGCATCAACGTGGCTACCGGTTGTTGCTCCGCCGTCAATATATAGGCGAGAACCAGTCCGTCAACCCGTCCTGCAAACTCGAAATCACCGTTCACCATCACCGCCTCGTCCAATTTAACCAACCCTTCCGATCCACTTGCCGCCAAAACGAGGTTTCCCTCGAGAGTTCCTCCCAAGCGTCCCGTGATTTTAAAACCTTCTTGTGCCACGCTCGCCATGAACGTGCAAACTACCAGCAATATAGATAATCCTATTCTTTTCATGATCTTCATTAATGTTATTCGTTTATATTCTTAATTACCCCAGTTCCCAACCACGGGAAAGCAAAAGAATCTTTAGGTTTTCTTTCGTATTGCTCTTTATAATATTCTTTTTCCTCTCTGAAACGACCTGTAATCAAGTCTGTAACCGAAAATGTTATTTGACCAATTCTTTCAGGACGTGAACTAAAATCAAAAAAATCTGAAGCCTTAACTTTTTCTTTCATCAATCGACTGAATGTTTCCTTCAACCATTTTTCAGGCAATAACTCATAAATAGGTTTTGAGATAGTGAAACCTACTGTAAACACCTTCCCTTCTTTATCAAAACTAACTTCTATAAAAAAATCTTTTGATAACAAAACTGAATCTTTCAATCTTCTTTCGATCTCTTTCGTAGATATTTTATCTTTTACTTTTTCAATCCATTTTTTCCGATTCTCTGAAAAGTTTGAAGTTTTATCTGATTCATGCAAAGATCGAATATAACGCAACAATTGTTCCGGTTCATTTTTTATCTTCAAGTCCCAAATATAAACAAGGACATTATCAGGAGTAAGATAATACCCTCCCTGCGTAATCCAAAACTCTTGAGCATGTAATACAGAAATAAAACAATAAAAACTGAAAAATAAAATCACCTTTTTCATAGTTAAATACCTAAAAATAAATATCATTCCTGCGGTTTATTTTCACGCATTAAACCAAATCCTCCCCCACCACTATTGTGACATTCAAATTCGCCTCGTATATGACCATTAACCAAATCGTTAACTGGAATCGTTATCATCGCTGACCTTTCTCGATAGCTACCAAAATCATAAAAATCCGAAACATTGATTTTCTCCTTCATCAATCGGTTAAAAATATCTTTCAACCAATTTTCAGGCAAAAGCTCATAAATGACTTTATCAATCACGAAAGACACCGTCAACATATTTCCTTCATGATCAAAATGGACTCCAATTAAAAATATTTTTGCCCAAATAACCGAATCCTGTAAGATTCTTTCAAGTTCTTCCGAGAGTATCTTACCCTTGATATCAATTATCCATTCCTCCCTGTTTTTTTTAAAATCAGGAACTCTATCCATTGGTCCACAGATCCGAGTGAAACGATTAAAAAGATTGGTATCTTTGTTAATTTTCGAATCTGTAATGACAAACATCATACTATCCGCATTACGGTAATGTACATATTTACATAGATCAAACTCTTGGGCTTGTACGTAAAAAAAAGAAACTAAAAAAACAACGAATAAAATTATCCTTTTCATAACTCGAATATTTAAAATCAGAAACTAAACAATGGTATCAATTGAGGATAAAACAAAAGATCAAAACTCGTATACAGATATTCTGAATTATCCCACCCTTGAACCCACTCATTAAATGATTCTAGAGCTTTATTTTGTAAATTCCTCATACTAAGACAAAATAACCATGCATTATATGAATCTAAATGACTGGCACGTGGACGAAATTTATACATTTCATGGTTCTGCTCACAAGCTCTATATTCCAAAATATCCCGAAAAACCCGAACCTCGAACTCCACGTTTTTACGTGCTTTTTGCATAGCGGAATAACCGTAAAGTATATCTTGAGCGGCATGCAAGATTTCCTCCAGAAGCCTTTCCGGTTCGATACAATATTCATACTTGAAAGAAATCGTATAAGAATCATATGATGCATCGCCAACAATACTCGAGTCCATTTTAAACATGATGGGACCCCGCATCCCCATGATATACTCGATAACTTTTTCCAACTCGGGGTATCTCGCTTCCAAGTAGTACAAACTTTGTAATAAAAGGAAACGTTGTCCATCATTTAGCGAGGAACCAGAAGCAATAATTCGGGCTATTCTGCCATCTGCCTCGTGAAGTGCAGCAATCTCCTCACCTTCAATATCCATAAAGGGCTCTTCTAATAGAGATTCTTGACAACCAAGAAAAAAAATGACAGGCAAACTTATTCCTAATAGCAGAGGCTTTTTCATCGTTCATTAGTATTAAATTGCCATTCAGTAAAACACAGACACCCTAGCTATACTCATGGGAACTAATGTTACCAAAGTGTCTGTCATATACCTTCTGTCAATTATCCATATTCGTTTTTTTGAATATTTATCAAGAAATTCTTTCTCGTCTTCTTGTCGCATACGAGGAAACTTTTCGTCTAAATCAATAGGCTTAATTTGAGATAAGAATTTTCTCGATAACGTTACTATTTTCATGTCATCACGGAATATTATCTTCATTTGTTCGTCTGCATGACCTTGTTTTAATTGATAATGAGAAAAGCAAAAACTTATTCCTTTAGATTTTGACTCTACCTCATAGAGTATAAGAGATGAAATTACACCTGTCGTGTCAACCGTGTTCTCATATCGATAGATTCCCTCTGATGTTGCTATAGAGTCAGATGTTAAAATGACAAATACATCATTCTCCACATCAGGCATTTTCACGCTATCTTGCTGCTCGTTAATGAATGAATGAAAGTTTTCTTTATTCATATCCGTATTCTCTGCTTTTGCTGTAATAATGCCAACGACACAAAAACAAATGCCCAGCAGTAAAATAAACTTTTTCATGACTCTATAATTTAATTATTACAATTCAATTCCAATCATTCAAACAGCATATTTATCATACACATAACCAAACGAGGCATTAACGAAGCTTGATAATCACAATCTCTATACCCACCCCACTCATTAATCCAAGCATGAAACTGGAAAGTATCAGAATTCACCATCAATCGCCCTTCTATGGATGATTTAACTATTTCTTTCATAAACTTATCATAATTTTCACCAGCTTCTCCGGCAGGTCTACCGAAATATTCTCTCGGATCATCCAGCGTACTTTTTCTACTAAACACGTTCAATATATCCAAAACAATAGCAACCTCATACTCGTGATTCCGCATTCCAACTTCTGAATCCATATCATACCCCAACACAAACTGCTGCACGACATGTAACAATTCATGTTGAAAATAAAATAATTCTCTCTTTATATAATCTTCGTTGAAAAAAATCGTACCTTGCCGATAGTATGCTCCAGAATTTTTATCTAATGTTTTATCGATTCCAATCATGACCTTTACTTGTCTTAGTCTAAATTCATCCCAGATTTTATACCATACCGGAGAAGAAGCTGGTAGATAAATATTAAAAGAATGTGCTAAATGATTCATTTCTTCTGTTGTAAGGGCTCGTTTGTTTTCCCACGGGAATATAGATCCACTATAAGGGATATAGAATTGACTAAACACGTAATCTCCGGGAGCCCTCGATCCGATAAATTCCGATTCCTCGTGCAAAAATAATTCGTGTTCTTTCTGACATCCCCACAATACCACAATTCCTATACACAACATCAATATTTTTTTCATGGTTCAAAATTCAAATTAATCCTTTTTGAATTAAATCACAAATATTAAATTCAATAGAAACAGTCGTATCCGGTTTTTCTAAAGGGAAATATTCCGTCAAGAACGGTATTTTCTCTTTCTTCACGTTCTGATAAAGGTTCTTCACCTGCCGAACCGTCAATTGCTCGTATATTTCAGTCGTAATCATAAAACGAACACTCACAATATCACCTTCTGCATTTGCGTGACAGGTAACAAAAAATGAATCGTAGTATTCCGCATGCTTTTTTTGCATGAATTTTTTAACCATATTCACTACCTCATTCGGAACAAATTGCTTTACCCATTGGGCCGCCCATGTTTCTGTCTTTTGCTCAAATTCTTGGCTTTGTTCTTCTGCTGTTTTCCCTTGAGTAGCGTACATTCTGAAAATATCTTCACCACTACGACACGTATCACAAATCACAACAAAACCTCCACAAGATTCTTTATAAAGCTCCGGCTTACAATCCTTAAATTCAAACATCCCATCAATATATACTTCTAAAGGATACAAGGTAACAGTATCTTGATACTTGGAATGAATCGATTTTCGATAAAGGTTTTTCATCTCTATCACGCATTTCTTATCTTGTTCCGATTCTTGCGCATAAGCTCCAACGACACAAAAACAAAAGCTTAATAATAAGGTGAGTTTTCTCATAGTTTCATCGTTTAAATATCAAACATTAGGTAGAAGAGAAGATTCTGTCAAAAGCCCAAAAGGCTTTTGACATATCTTCATGAATTCAAAACGTGGAATTAACTCTAATACAAACCGATTTCAGCGACTCTCGAGGCGAAATACTGACCGAAAGTACCGGCGTTGATACGCACTTGCACGTACCGGTATGAACCATTTTTTACTTCATCCGTGAAATCAACATCATTGATTTCACCTTTCGTCTTACCGATCGTGGACTCCTCCAGATAAGTAGCAATCTTCCAGCTCATCTGGTCATTTGACACGTAAATTTTAATCATCTCCGGTGCTAGAGAAATCGCATCTTCATTATCGCTATAATTCGCCTGCACGAAACGAAGACCATTGATCCGCTTGCTCTCTTTCAAATCAAAAGTCAATTCATAAGTAAGATAACTTGACGTGTACATAGGATTCCAATTCGTGTTATAATTCCCGTCGATCAGGTTTTCCAAACGAGAGGGAATATTTTCATCATCTGCAGGATACATGTCGACTTTTGCATCACTTAAATCAATCATATTTCTTACTGGAATTTCAGTCACTCCTTTCTCCACCAGTAAGTTATCATCAAGTCCTTGGAAATGCTTGTTATACCGTTCTACGGTCAACCCGTTCAATTCCTTCAACACTTTTAAAGCAAAATTAGAAGCAGCTTTTTCGCTAATAGCACTTTGCCCGTAAACGGTATCGACAGCGGCCTCCGCGGAACTGAAATACCGCCTTTCGCCCAAGACAACCTTATTGAGGTTGGGGAAATTCAATAGATCGATAAATGAAGTCAAACTCCAATCCAAGTACAACGTTTCCCGTTGCTCTATCCATTCAACGGGGATCTCTTCGAAACCGAATTGACGTTTTAATTCTCGTTTAAAATCAGCCTCAAATGTCTTCACCGTAGAGAAAACGTAAGGCTCAAAATCAATCACATCCTGACAGCCGATCAGTTCTCCATTACGATACAATGTCAAGGGTTCATTAGCATCGATCTCGTCCGGGAGCAAATGGAAAAGCTTATCAACCAATTCTTTATTCAATACCAGATTTCCGGCCGAACCGTCTTTCTTCGTGTATTTCAACGAGGCTGACCGCATATTGTCTTGCCAGCCTAAGAAAGAAAGAACTAAACGATCGCGAATAATATAGATCTTGGAAATAATCCTGTTAAAAGATCTAATATCTTCATGATCGTACGTGTAAGGACGCCCATAGACAATAACAGGAATAGAAGTTTTACCATCGGCAGCCACGCTGCTAATGGCAATTTCGTAGTTCCCATCCTCCAATTCTTCGCCATTCAATTGCTTGATATTATACTCCGCTACTCCACGCTCCAAAAAAACGGAATCTTTCACCTCGTCCAATGCCCATTTCACCTTAACTTTTTCAATACAAGGATCCGTATTATTTTGCCAAGTCACAATGATGCGTTTCCACCCCGGGGTAACCAACGGATCGGTACATTTCCCCAGATAACGGATCTCTCCTTCGCCCGCGTATTCCTTATAGGTATCTTCCAAACTTTCGTTATCGCATGCTACAGCAAATGCCGACACGCAGAGCAATATCTTGATATATTTATTCATTCTCATAACTATTATTCTTTTTCCGTGTAAATTTCCAACTCATGAAATTGCACATAATTATAAGGATTGTGATTATTTATATTCCCCCCGGAATACGGATATTTAAACACCTCATCAATCACCATTTTCACGTATCTATATCCATCCCCCTGTTCTATGGCAGGAATGATCACTTCCATAAATACCTCGGGTGAAGCTTGTACCTGCTGTATCGTACGAGGTGGATAAATATTTCTAGCGGGATAAGTCCATCTCTCTTTCTCCGGAAGATTCTTGTCCTCTTTGAACGAGCCTAATTTTACCCAACCCTCTTTACAATCTATTGTCTCGAATGTGGATGCAACTTGTCCATCATCTTTCAATCCGTAGATAGTTACCTCGCATGGCAATTCATTGCCATTGTCTCCATAACAAAGATTCATTCCCCCCTCTGTACTAGAATCCTCCCAATAACCACGTCTCCCCAAGTATTCGCTATGATATACAGCATATAATCGCACACTACTTAATACGCGATTTTGCTTCAAATCCATATACATGGGTACCGCATCTTCTCCCGCAGAATTAGGACCGGCTATGAACGAACAGGCTTTGCCTCGGTTCTCCTCCAAAGCGAGAATTTCCCCCTTCTTATCTCCATCAAACAAATATTCTGACCCCAGCTTGTGCTTTTCGTGTACAATCACTCGATCACAGAAAAACGTGAAATTATCCGGATTCAGTTTGCCCGACACAAGGGATTTCACGTTCGGCCATACTTTTTCATCCACGATATAACCCCTGAAATCCTCCGCACGGACAACGATGGTAGGATCCTTGATGTCTTGTTGCATCTTGTAATTAATGATCTCATTTCCATCCGTTTCTTCCAACAAGAAGCTGCTAACTAATATAGTATCCGGCAATTGACTTTGCGGATCGATCCCAAGGTAAAATACATGAGCCATACCCGTTGCATTTGCCGGGTTATTAAACCGTAAAGAAAAACCTTCCCAATTTGCAAAAATTTCAGCACTTTTCAAAAAAGTCACGGGAGCAGAATCTTCCGTGGAAAAAGTCACGTCAAAAGATTGAGATTTTCGATCATTATAAAAGCACAGGTTGACTTGTGCCGAAACGTTCTCCTTTTTCTCGTTGAAACCGACCAACTGCAACGAATCGCAAGTTGTCCCGCCAACCCGGAGCATCTCCTGTCCCCAAGCATCGTTGTAGCGTACTTCTAAACCGACGATTTCAGGATCAGCCGGAAGTTTATAGCGCATCACGGCACCTCCCGGCACGGGTGTGAACGAAAATGCCTCTGACGGCTGCAAATCGACATGCACTATTCCGGACTCATCGTCATTACAGCCCAAAAGTCCCAATATTAGTAACGAAATGAATAATAAATTCTTCATAGTCAATTAATTTTACATCATTAATCTACAATTTAAAATTGTAAATTCACAATTATTTTATCACCACCCGGGATTTTGTACAATACCGGATACCAAAATCTCTTCTGCCCGTATAGGGGTAAAATAATCTTTCGGAACTTCAAACTTGCGTTTCTTCCACACGACGATAGGTTGCCCCCCCTGAGTTTGACAATAAAAACCTTCTCGGGTAGGGGAAAGTACATTCCATCCGTACTGCGGAACATTCAATTCCTTCTCTGCTGTCATCCAACGGCGCACGTTCCAATAACGACGACCTTCAAAAGCGAATTCGATATTCCATTCTTGTTGGATGATATCGCGTAATCCCGCTTGCGTGCCCACTTTGTCCGGGTTTTTCGCATAAGTATTCCAAGCATCGCGTACCTTGGGTATACCAGCCCGTTCGCGCACTTCATCCAAATAATTATATACCTTTTCGCTCGGTCCGTCGCATTCGTTCCATGCTTCTGCGGCGGCCAAATAAAGTTCTGCCAAACGAAATATATATGCAGGAGCCACAACACTAGACATATTATTTATATATGTACTGGTTTGAATCTCGGAACTAATCCATTTTTTTATCCAGTAACCGGTAACATTTTGTGCGCTTGTCTCATCCAAACGCTTAAACCTAGAACCGGTTTCTTCCCCTTGTCGATTTTTCATGGGTAAAGCTTTATATTGAGCTGAACCGTATGAAGCGACTTTCCGGTACCATAACATACGATCACCCGCAATCATAGCATAGAATCGCGGTTCACGATGACGGTGCAAACTTAAAACCTCTTCATCTAGAGGAAGAACATTCCGATATTTTTCATCCACCTCTTTCGTGAAAGCATATTGAGAGGCCAACCATTGGCTATCCTCGTCGATGGGTAGTCCATGATCCGTGTAAAACATCTCGACCATTTTCATCGGTGCTCCCAAACATCCGTAACTATTCCAACAGTAGTATTCGGTATATTGGGCATCTGAAGCAAAATAACCATAAAAAGGATATTGCATATCAGAATTCTGTGTATTTACCATATATATCGCTTCCTTACAATCATATCCATCCCCGATCCACGTACGTTCAATATTTTTCATCGTGTTTAATAACGGGGATGGACGATCTCCGCTTCCGGATACTAAATTTTTACCAGCCATATCGCAAAACATAATCGCCGAATCACAAGCTAGAGCCGCTCTTCGCCATTTTTCCTTGTCATAATCGGGGAATAACTGTTCATCGGCTTTATTCTTGAAGTTTTTCATCGACACGTTACCATTGAACAAAGGAGAAGCGGCATACAACAATGTCAAAGCTTTCAAGGTCGCCGCGGCTTCCCGATTGAAAAACAGAACATGTTCGTCCTCTTTCTGGTTCATTTGCGGTAAAACCGGTATAACTTCATCACACAATTTCACGATAGCTTCCACGCATTCATCTATCGGACGCCGTGTCTTTTTCAT
The DNA here is from genome assembly GCF_046365375.1 of Butyricimonas muris. Lineage (NCBI taxonomy): Bacteria > Pseudomonadati > Bacteroidota > Bacteroidia > Bacteroidales > Odoribacteraceae > Butyricimonas > Butyricimonas muris. The sequence goes on from NZ_JBKEIT010000011.1 coordinate 160,449, forward strand.
CGTTTCGATACTTGCATTCGGAAGAATATTCTCATCAATAAGGATAATCGGACCGTAACGACGCAATAAATCGAAATAATAGAAAGCTTTCACCGCTTTCACTTCTGCCGACCAAATCTTCTTTTCTTCATCTGTCATATTATAAACATGATCGATGTTTTCCAAAAAGATATTACAATAACGAATGGCCGCGTAATGTCCCGATCTGTGCCAAACGTTACCGTAAGGAGATTGTGCCATCTGCAAACCGTCACCTATTTTCAACATATCCGCATAGCCATAAGTAAATGTTGCGTTGCGGGCATTATCACCGCCACAAAATTCATCCGCACCGAAAAAAGCCGGATTATTACGTCTGCTTGCCACATCAGCCTCCAATGCGGCATAACATGTCTTGAGCCATTCTAAAGCATCTTCTCTTTTCTCGAAATTGGTCTCAATCGTTTCAATGTCATTTTCCGGAACGACATCTAGATATCCCTCACACCCAGCAAGAAAAACCGATGTAACGAATAATAAGCCATGTAATAAATATTTCTTTATCATACTTGTTTTAGATTTAGAAACTAACATTCAATCCCACGGAATAAGTCCTTTGAATAGGATAATTAAACCCGTTTTCACCCAATTCCACGTCCCAAACCTTGAAATCGGTAATACAGAAGGGGTTATTCGTGCTAAACGTCAGTTTTGCCGTATGTAATTTTAACGCGTCCAACCATTTCCGGGGTAAATTGTAAGCCAAAGATATCGCCGTGCAACGCAGAAAACGACATTCACGCATGAAATAAGTGCTCTTTCGTACTTCGGCATTCTCTTGGTCATACCAATTTTCCATGGGATTGTGCTCCGCTATTGAATTAGGAGAAAGTCTCGGCCAGAATGTTTTTTTACGCATGTTGTCCTCCGACCAGTGATCGTCGGCAATGGCCTTTAACATGGCATGGTTATTGACAAAGGGACTCAGTGCCACGGGATCCATGAAAAACGTACGTTTCCCCGAGCCTTGGAATGAAAAACTGAATTCCACGTTTTTATAATTCAAGAAACCGCTGAAACCGTATACCAACCGGGGATTTTCGGGATAACCGATAAACACGGCATCGTTCACGTCAATCACGTTATCCCCGTTAATATCGCGGTATTTGATATCCCCCGGCATCACATCGCCATCCTGCCGCGGGGAATTATTGATCTCGGCTTGATCCCTGAAAAGTCCCTCGGCAATGTATCCCATTGCCTGACTGATATCCTTACCGGGTTTACGTTGCCATTCCGGTTTGTCTCCGGCCTCCTCAATCGCCTTATAAGTAACTTTATTGTAAGTCAACGTACCGTTCAAGATAAACCAAAGATCGTTGTTGAATGAATGTTGAATCTTCCCGGAAAGATCTACTCCGCGGGAACGAGTTTTACCAACATTGTCCAAAGGAGGGACCTCGATACCCATATGTGCGGGGATAATCGTACGTTGCGATATGATGTTGTGCCGTATTTCCTGATATATATCTGCCTGCAATTCCACGATACCATTGAAAAACTGTGTTTCGATACCAAAATTGGTCGTTTCGGCTATTTCCCATTTGATATTCTCGTTAGGATAAGCTTCTACTATTTTACGATAAAAAGCTTGCTGTGGATTTCGTATCCAATCTCCGGATGTTTGTAATTGCGTTTTTCCTATTTTAGGTATATACACATAACGGGGAGTAGATATGACTCCATCGTTACCGACCCTACCATACGAAAGGCGAAATTTCAGGTAAGGTAATATTTTAGAAAGAGGGCGCATCCAATCTTCACTGGAAACCACCCAAGCTCCCCCGAAAGAAGGGAAGAAGCCCATGCGATTGTTCTCCGCAAAACGTTCCGATCCATTGTACGCCCCGCTGGCTTCGATAAAATAACGGTCTTTATATCCATAAGAAGCACGGAATGAATAATTCAAGTTACGCTGGGGTTGCCCTTCCAACACGGCCTCTATCGGATTGAACGTACGTTCGTACATTTGAAATACCCCGGTCAATGAAGTTTGGTGGTCTCCCCATGCAGCACTATGATAAAGGCGTCCCTCGTAAGTTATCCGCGTATCAGTTGTAGAGTTTTTGGACCCCACATCTAGGGTTCTCTTGCTTCGCATATTTCCATCGTTGGGATTGGGTACCAAAACGTGCTTGCCGGTCTCTTGATTATAATCACTCATGTAATAGTAATAAGGTCTTGTTGAAAAACCTTGATCATACAATCCACTTTGTACCAGAGATGCGCTCAGCCTCAACTCCAACCCCTTGAGCAATGCGGATAAATTTTGAATATACTCCACTTTATTAATCGTAGAATAACGGGTTCGTTCAACGTATCCTTGTTGCACCAAAGCATAGGGGTTTAAATTCGTCTGATAACCATCAGTACCAGCCGATGTTGTACCGAATCGGATGTGAGGCCAATTATATTTATCGTCTGCCGGATAAGTTGGGGCAAAATCCACCGGCGAAGCGTTAAAGGCAAGAGAATAGGCCGTTTTTGTATCTACCATGGGTCCATGATACCGATCTAATGTAGCCGAGGCATTAACCAGAAGTTTGATCCCGGCATGCAAATTTATATTCAAATTCGTGCGGAACGTGAATTGATTGTTCGTGATGTTGCAGTCAAACTGGTTCAAACGATCCGTCTTCAACAAACCTTGGTCGCGATTGTAGTTAACGGAAGAGTAATATTGGACAACTTTCGAACCGCCGCGAATAGTAAGTCCCGCATGATGATTGATATTCCTGTTCTTGAACAACACATCGTACCAATCATTTGCAGGATATACCCACGAGGGATACTTCCCGGAAGCCGTCCGGTTGATACGCTCCACGCTATATTTAGGAGTCCCGGAATTGGAACGATTCATGATAGCCTGATTGTAATACTTCATGTAATCAATAGGATTTACCACATCGATCTCTTTTGTAGGTTCACTAACTACCATCTCGTAACGGGCTGTCGTGTACACGTCCCCCTCTTCACCTTTCTTAGTTGTTACCAAAATAACCCCATTCGCCCCGCGAGCACCATACATGGCTGTAGCTGAAGCATCTTTCATCACACTAAAACTTTCGATATCTTCTGGGGCAATGCGAGCCAAATCCAATTTGGAACTTTCCACTCCGTCCAACAAAATCAATGGATCCGTATTTGCGTTAGAATTAAAAGAGGTGATACCGCGGATGTAAAATTTTGTATTCATCTCATCCTCCGTCAATGCCGCTGGTAGCCCACTTGTTTTCCAGCCGATAATACCCGCAATCTTTCCTACCATTCCAGCGGTAAGGTCACTACTGGATGTCTTCAAATCCATGGGACGAACCGTCGTGATAGAACCTACCACGCTCTCTTTCTTCTGCGTACCGAAAGCCACAACTGTTACCTCTTCCAAGTTTTCTTCCGTGGGATTCAAGGATATATTAACTCGCGTTTTTCCCTTGATTTCAATGGTTTCCGTTTTATACCCGATAAAAGAAACTTGCAAAATATCTCTGGGCCCGGCTGCTATCGTGAAACGTCCGTCAGCATCAGAAACCACACCATGCGTTGACCCGTGAAGAACAATAGTTGCCCCGGGGAGAGGGTTACCTTTCTCGTCAAATACCCTACCATTTACGGAAAGCACTGCTGCCTGCTTAACTTCTTTCTTTTTAATAATAACAGTTTCTTTCTCGATAACGTATTCCAACCCTCTCGGAGACAATAAAGAATCCAAAGCCTGTCTAAGCTGAACATTCTTTAGCTGAATGGTCACGGAATTAAAATTACGCAACTCATCGGAGTTAAAAAGAAAATTGTACTTCGTCTGTACCCGCAGTTCTTCAATTGCTTTAACCAATGAAACATTCACGAGCTCCAAGTTCACCCGGGGTTCCGTTTGAGCCTGCGACACGTAAACAGAGGAGCAACATATCAATAGGCAAAGCCCCCATTTCAATATCTTCTCCTCCCAACGGGGAACAAGTCCCCAAATTTTTCGTCGATTTTCTCTCATAAAAATTAATATTAATGTGACATTTATAAAATGCGATATCCCAAGCGAAAAAAACGGACCAACGTCTCCTTCGCCACAATCGCTGTTAATCATTGTAATTGAATTGTTTTTTATACTAAAAACTTTTTTCTAAGGATCCCGAATTACTTTTTGTCGATTTTTTTTCATAGTTTTGTGTTATTAATGTGACTGTTGAAATATACAGAGACTTTTACACGAGAGGTGGACCAACATCTCTCGTTGTCTTTTACTGCTTTTTAATGATTACTTTTCCCCCAACTATTTCATAAGTTACCTCCCCCATTCTGGAAATTACTTGTAAAGCTTCTTCCAAAGTTTTAGCCCGATCCATATAAATATGAAATTTCATATCCTGCAATTCCAAAGCATCGTACTCGATCTCAGTATCGTACCAGCGGGATAATGCTCTCACGATTTGCTCTAGGGAAGCATCCTTGAAAACAAACTCCCCGTTTTTCCATGCCAACACGGACATCATATCCGCCTCACGCACGGAAAGCATGCGATCCACGGAAGAAATCTCGCATAGTTCACCGGGATGCAAAACCACAGAATCCCGACCGGAAGAAATCTCCACTTTCCCCGAAACCAAGGTAGCAAAAGTATTTTGTCCCAAGTACGCTTGCACGTTAAACCGAGTTCCCAACACCTTCACTTTTCCCCCTTGAAATTCCACGAGGAAAGGGCGGTTTTCATCCCGGGCAACATCGAAATAGGCCTCTCCGCTTAAAAATATTTTTCGTTCCGTTCCCACAAACGTGTTCGGGAATCGCATGCGAGTTTCCGAATTCAAGATCACGGTTGTCCCATCGACAAGAGTCAAGGTGTATTCCCCACCACGGGGCACAATAATTTCATTGTATTCCACCACGGGCTCCGATAAAGTGTCAACAAATTGTTTCTGTCCCTGCACTGAACTTGTCGCTTTCACCTCGAAGCCGGGAACATCTGCTTGTATAGTTTCAGATGAAGACAACTCGTGAGAACTGCCGTCCGGTAAAATTAACTTCACCCCCTTGGCATGAGCAACCTCCAAAGGTTGTACCCGCTTCAACACATTCTCCTCTTTTAGCGTTTCCCACCACAATATCAATCCTGCAACAGCTGTCACACATGCAGCCACAGAAATCCAACGTCGCAAAACAACCATCCGACGCTTCTTCCGGGACTGAGACACTCGTTGCCACATTCGCGCCACTCGTCGGGATTCCTCCCCGATTCCTAACACCTTACCCCTGTAATACTCTTCCGCATCCTTCAGAAACCGTTTCCTTTCCTCCGCTCCTTCCATCCAGACTCTCACGTCTTCCCGCTCTTCCTCGGAAGCCTTACCCGAAACTACCCGTCTGATTTTATCTATTTCCATGATTTTTCATTGTCTTTATTATTAAGACAACGTTAGGGAAAAATGGGGGACAAAAAATAATTGAAAATTGAAAGTTGAAAATTGAAAATTACTTTACACGATTGATAACAAACAAGTTAATTAGATAATATTTTTTCTATTATTAAAAAACGGATTAATAGATATTCCCTATTTCTTTTCGGAGTACTTGTATAATCTCGTCTGGAATTTCGTTTTCACGAGCTATTGACGGGAAATCAGCTATCACGGCACGTACTCTCTCTATCAACTCTTTGGGGTTTCGGATATCATTTCGGGCAGCTACTTCCAACAAGTCCGCAATAGTTATCTTGTCATCCTTTCCATTAACAAATAATGAATGCCTATTCACATACGCCGGAGCCGATGTATCAACCGCAAAGGTAAGATCGTAAGCCGGGGATAATCGCCACGTTCCGGTATTATCCATACAAAACGAGAAATTTTTGGAGTGATCATCGACATTTCGGGCTAGAACATTAAAAACCAAACGCAAGAATTGCTGTTCACTATCTTTATAAGGCAACCGTAATCGACGAATCACCTCGAACAAATCATCATAATCATCAGCCCCCGGGGCCATTGCCGCCAACGTTTGGGTATGAATACGTTCATTCCCCACACGATCGAAACGTTGCGTGAGAAAATGCGTTACTCCCTCGTATTGTCGAAGCATAGAAGGCATCATCTCTATTCCCGCTATCACAGCCATCCTGTAATAAACATATTCCATTCGAGCAAATGGAAACGAAGAGCCGTCATCATATTTAAGAATATAATGGATAAAACCTTCCGGCACTTCAGTTTGTCCTGATTTTACCTCGGCTGTCCGTGGGTTAACCGCCACGATTGCTTTAGGACGTTTTCCCCCGGGAGAGGTTCCAAGTTTTACCAACTCCTGCCACAATACAGAACATTCTGATGTCAAAGTAATCTTTTCCCTTGACGATAGTACTTCTCGTGCAAAATCATAAAGTTTTTGCACATCTACATCAAAAGCTTTATCACTTCCCAAATCCTGCGCCGGTTCAAATTCCAATGCCCCCATAGCACGAGAACCAATAAAAGAAAGCTGATCCACGGGTGTCACATCCGAACTACGAATGCCATTATCCCGCATCCATGCCTTAAAAATAGAATTTCCCCAATGGTCAGGCAAAGCATCAGCCAACAGAGGTGGAAGTCCCTGATAAAGTTTATCTGTATTTCCCGGCCAAACCATATTACGACGAGTACGTTCACTTGTTAACGGCATGGTCAGCGGAGCTAACTCCCTACCGTCTGCAACATAAGCGTCATCATACTGAAAAAACGCACGACGACTTTTTTTGTCCCACGAAACATACCCGACGGTACGTCCCCAGAGTATCACTTTGACTACATTCATTTTCATTGCTTATGCCTTTTTTGTGCTCTTTCAAAAAGTGCTTTCGGACTCTCCGGCAAATCGGGCAACAATGCCTCCATTTGCTCTAACTGTTCAATAGCACGCATCATGGAGATAAATATTGTCAGTGACAATCCCACCCCCGTACCCTTTTCAAAAGAACTGATCGTAAACACGCTAATCCCGGTCTTTTCAGCCAAAACCTTCTGCGTGTATCCCATTCGCTTCCTGTATTCCTGAAATCTTCGCCCTAGCGAAGCTGCTATCTCCCGATTACTATATGCATAAATATCCTTCTCCATAAAAACTCGAACTTTCCACAAATATAGATATTTCTTTATTTAATAGCAAATATCGGACAAAAATATAGATATTTCTATTCTATCTTGACAAGTTCACTTACCGCATATAGAGGCAAATTAACTAACCATTTTTCTTTCCGGTAATCAGACTGGTACATAAACTCGGCGGAGTTTTCGTACAAATATACACTTTTTCGGCGGAGTTTCTGTATGCAAATATAAATCACAAAAATCAAGAATCGCTAAATCACAGAATAGACGCACGTCTCGCGCAGTCCCCAATCATAAATCTAAAATCATAAATCTAAAATTAAATCGTTCCCTTCAAGATCATAAACGCATAGAGTAACGGCAAGGATTCCCGGATAAATTTGTAAGCTCGTTTCACGTGGGTATGGACGGATGTTTCCGAGATATCAAGTTCACGAGCGATCTCTTTGTAACTCATGTTCCGGAATATCTTTAGTTCCAATACTTTTTGTTGTTGGTCGGGTAATTTTTGCAGGCACTCTTGAACTTTCTCGAACAAGGCGCTGTTATCCTCGTACTCCAGCGTACCGACGTATATCAATGCTTCCGTCAGTTTCGTCCGGTTAGAATCTTCCACTTGGAGATGTTTATAATAATTCAGACAAGAATTTTTCACGGAAGAATAAAGATAACTGCTGATATTGGTTTCATCCGGCAGAGAAGCAGCCATTGACCACAGGTGCATAAAAGTATCCTGCACGATATCTTCTGCCGTATCTGCATTCATGGTATAGGCTAAAGCGAACCTGTATAATTTGGGACTCATCTCCCGAAATACCTGTTCGAAAACCTCACTTGAATTGTCCTTCAATCCTTTAACCCAATCCTCTTCTGCTATGTCACGCCCGTCATACCTCATTATTGGAATAAATATTTTTCCAAAAATAGAGAAAGTTTCCCTTTCACCAAAATCTTTGACACGAAAACACCCGAGAAAGCAAAAAAGTCCGTAAGGTTTATCACGATATTATAAACTTTACGGACTTTATAGTTTAATGAACTTTATCTTATTTCCCCTTCCTTCGGATCAGCACCAGTATTCCCAGCAAAAGAAGCAATGCCGGCAATACCCACTTCAACACGATTTGCAAGGTTCCCCCGGCATCCATACCCAAGTTCAACTTATTATCAATAGGATCGGGACGGGTAGTATCCACCGGTAATTCCTCGTAAGACAGCCAGTCGAACATCGACATAATCAAGTCCCCGTTCGCCGACGATATCCCCCGGCGGGTTGTGGACAGTTCGCCCATGCTGAAACAATCGGCATCACCGAGCACGATAATCCGTTGTTGTTTCCCGGCATGCTCCCGTTCCAATCCGACCATCGTCGTTTTCACCCCGGCACGCTCTCCCGCTTTCGGGTTCAGGCGTGCCGTGTCATTCACGAAATCGATCGTTTCCAATTCATTCCAAGCGGCAGAATCCCGCCCTTGAAACAAAGGCATTACACGGAAACCCTTCTCCGCTTTCTGCTCGATAGCCAAGGCTCCCGGCATCACCAGAGACGCAGGACGGCGTCCCATGTTCGTGTTCACGTACAGACTCTTCCATAGGCGGGATATCTCTTGAGCCTCCTCCGTTGCCCGGCAAAGAAACAAATGCGGGGGATATTCGTCAATCTGTTGTTGCACCAGAATACCCGGTTCAAAACTCAATCCTAAATACTCCATCAAAGGAGTCAAATGGGAATAACTCTTCGGTTTTCCGGCGATCACCAGATTCCTCCCGCTTTCCACGTAACGATACAAAGTTTTCAACTCTTCGTTCGTGAAAGGTTCCAAAGGTTCCGCCACAACAAGCACGTCCAAACTATCCAACACCCCCGGGTTACGCTTCAAATTCACGTCAGTCACGTCAAACCCTTGATTCAGTAACGACTTCCGGTACATTTTCTCGGCAACCATATAAGAATAATCCCGATTCTTATCCCCGACAATCGAACGGGCGCCATGATCCGACAAGAAACCCACTTGAGGCAACTTCATCGCGATTCGTTTCAACGCCGCGGAAATCTCCGTTTCACCCGGAAGACGATTCATGTCGGCATATACCCGTAGAAAAGTTTTTTGCCCGTTATCCCGTTCGATCAAAGCCACGAAACGATACCCCTCGTCACTTAAATCTATATTTCTTAGCGCCTCTTCTCTAGCCAGTTCCTCCGGGGAAAGATATTTTCCCAACCGGGTTCCCTGCAATTTAGCCGCATCCTTAGCCGCCCCGTACAAAGTCTTTTCCGGGTATCTCTTTTTAAAAGCCTCGGTCGTCGTGTCCGTGTAATAATAAAAGACATAATCGAGTTTGGTTTCCGGTTTGAAACGGATATACCGCTCGTAACGGGCTATATCACTATTGATACCTTTCGTCGTTATGCTGTGAATGCTCCCGAACAGATTCACGTAAGTCGTTATCTTCAATCCGCCGTCCAACTGTGCCACGATATCCTGACTCGCTTGTGTTAAAGTATTGCTCTTCGTGTGTGTCGAATCATGATACCACTTCATCGTCGGACGGGAAGTCAGATACCCCAAGAAAACCGCCGCGAGAAACACCCCGAGATAACGCGCGGCTTTCCCTGCAAAAGAACAGCTCTCCCGCCGCAACTGCAATTTCAATATTGCGAAACACAGGAACATCACGCTCATAAGCACGAAATACAAAATATCTTCACTGCAAATCAATCCCTTGATAAACGTGCTCGCCCTACCGCCAAGCGACAACCAATACGTGATTTCCCGCACGAAGGTAAATTCCTGCCAGATACCGGAAACCAGATTCAACAAGGTCAGCAAGGCAAACATTCCTATTGCCGCCACGATCGGGTAAGTAGTCAACGTCGACATGAAAAGCCCGATAGCCGCGTAAAGCCCGAACAAAAAATACAATCCCAACAAACCCGTCAACACCGCCGACCAATCGAACGACTCCACGAGGCATCCGGCTATCAGCACGTAAACCAACAGGAATGCCATCATCAACAAACCGTACAGCATGATGCCCAAGTATTTTCCAAGCACGATATGCCTGCCCGTGATCGGGGCTGAAAAAAGCAACTTGATAGATCCCCTGTTAAATTCCTGACTAATCAACCCCATCGTCAACAAAGGCATCAATAAATATAGGAACTGACTCACTCTCGACCACAATCCCCCCATGGGGGTATAAAATATCACCCGGGATATCGCGTACAATCCCCTGCTTCCCAATTCTTGCCGCCTTGCCAGCATCTCCATCATATCGGCAAATCCCATACCTGTCATAAACACGAAAAGCACGAGTAAAAGCCACGCTACCGGCGAATAAAAAAGATTTGACAACTCCAAACGGGCTATCCTGTATATTGCTCTCATAATTTTTCCTCCATATTAAATTATTTCCCTGACAATTTAGCGAACACGGCTTCCATCGAGCTTTTCTCGACCTTAATTTCCGTCATTTCCCATCCCCGTGCCACACTCTCCCGGATAATCAGCTTTATCGTATCCCGATCCCCGTCATACGTCAGGCGGACACCATGACTTCCCACGCTTTCCGCCCGTCTGATGCCGGGCATCGCCATCAATTCATCCGGCAAAGGGGGCAAATCGAAAGTGGCGTAAAGCGTGTTCGGCTCGATATAACTATCAAATTCATCCACGCTGCCGGAAAAAACAACCCGCCCGTGTTCAATCATCTTGATCGTGGAACAAGTAGCCTGCACCTCCGACAAGATATGCGTCGAGAGCATCACGGTACGCTCCTCGGCAATATCCCGGATCAACTGGCGCACTTCCAGTATCTGATTCGGGTCCAACCCGTTCGTGGGCTCGTCCAGCACCACGAACTTCGGATCGTGCAGAATAGCCTGCGCGATACCCACGCGTTGCTGGTAACCGCCCGAAAGATTACGCAACAAGCGGTCTTTCATGTGCGTGATCCCGCAACGTTCCTCCGCTTCCCCGATAGCCGTCTTGATCTTTTTCCTGTCCATCCAGTGAATCTCCGCGCAAAAACGAAGATACTCGTCCACCGTCAAATCGGGATAGAGGGGTGGTTTTTGTGGTAAAAAACCGATATATTTCCGGGCAGCCACCGGGTGTTTCAACGTATCAATCCCGTTAATAAATACCTTCCCTTGAGTCTGTTTCAACACACCGCAAATAATATTCATCGTTGTCGACTTCCCCGCCCCGTTCGAGCCCAGCAAACCCACTACACCGGAGCCGTCGATCTCGAAACTGATGTCCTCGATCGCCCACTGTGTCGTGTAACGATGATACAAATGTTCAACTTTTACAATTGGATTTTCCATACATACGATTTTAATTCATAACTTTGATCAAGCGTCTCTTTCACGAGCCTTGCTTTTTTATAACACTTCAAAAACAAAAAAGTACCGACTTATAATTCAAAAAAGCTGCCCGTTTCCGGACAGCCTTCCATCTTGTGTTGTTGTTCAAGATGATTTATAGAAAAGCACGCACATTTTTATCACTCGTAACGGATAGCGTCTATCGGGTTCAGCCGGGATGCCTTGCGGGCGGGATACCAACCGAAGAAAACACCCGTGAACGTGCAGACAAGAAACGATATCACCACCGAGTACAGTAACACGGATATCGGCCATCCCAATAGGGAACGAAGTGCCAATGAAACACCGATTCCCAACCCCACGCCGATAATCCCGCCAGACACGCTGATAATAATCGACTCAATTAAGAATTGGAACAAGATATGCCGCCCCTTGGCACCGATAGACATTCGTAAACCGATTTCCCTCGTGCGCTCGGTGACGGAAACGTACATGATGTTCATGATTCCGATGCCACCGACAAGCAAAGAGATACCACCGATACAAGCCAAGAGTATCGTCAACACCTTCGTCGCCATCGTCAGCACCTTACTCATCTCTTCCAGCGAACGAACCGTGAAATCATCTTCCTGCCCCGCGGGAATACGATGCGTCTGCCGCAACACTCCCGTGATCTCTTGCATCATCTTGCCCGTGTATTTCTCGTCTATAACCGAAACGTAAATACCGTGCATGTAAGGGATTGCCAACAATCTTTTCTGTATTGTCGTGAAAGGAGCCAAGATGATATCATCCTGATCTCGTCCCATGGAATTATAGCCTTTAGGAGCCAAAACTCCCACGATACGGAAAGGCACTTTGTCAAAACGAATGACCTGACCGAGAGGATCCTCGCCGTTCTTGAAAAGATTATCCACGATCGTCTGTCCCACCACGCATACTTTGGCGGCATTTTTCATATCCTGATCACTGAACATTTCTCCTCGGTCAACCGTCAGCCGACGGATATCCATGTAATCTTCATTAATCCCATAAACCGTGGTCGGGGCATTATTCGGACCGAAAATAGCTTGACCCGATTTTGACACGTAAGGGGAACAACTCTCCATGTAGGGAACCTCCGAAACGATGGCCTGGTAGTCCTCCAATTTCAAGGTCTGAACAAGCACTCCATTCTGCCGGATTCCTCCTACCATGGCATTCGTCGGGTTGATAACCACCATGTTAGCCCCTAGTTCTTCTATTTGTTTCTCTATCGTGTACTTCGAACCCTCGCCGATGGCAAGCATCGAGATCACCGAGCTGACACCGATAATGATTCCCAACATCGTAAGGAACCCTCGCAATTTATTGTTACTCAATGCCCGAAGGGCTATTACTATCAAATTACCGTAATTCATTTATTCATTTTAGATTTATGATTTATGATTTCAGATTTATGATTATCATCCTCCCTAACTAGCGCTTTTATTAATCCTAATTCATAAATCGTGAATTAATCAATTTCTTTCGGTAACGCCTCCAACACTTGCCGGGCGGAACCGATTCTCGAGTTTTTCTTGTCCTCGACTACCCGACCGTCACGAAGTAATATGTTGCGACTACTGAACTCCGCTATTTCAGGGTTATGCGTCACGAAGATGATCGTTCTCCCCTCGGCATGCAGCCGCTGGAATAAAGCCAGAATCTCGTACGAGGTGCGGGTATCTAAATTACCCGTCGCCTCGTCGGCAAGCAAGATAACGGGGTCGTTCACCATGGCTCGGGCGATTGCCACCCGCTGCTGTTGTCCCCCGGACATCTGGTTGGAGCGATGATTCACCCGGTTCTCCAAACCTACCGCCTTCAAGGCGTTCAACGCTTTTTCCTTTCTTTCCCGTTTAGAAACGGACGGGTTGTACAACAAGGGCAACTCCACGTTTTCCAATGCCGTAGTCTTGGGCAACAAGTTGTAGGACTGGAAAATAAAGCCTATCTTCAAATTCCGGTAGGAAGCCCTGTCATTTTTCCCCATCTCCCGCACGGGCTTCCCGTCCAAGTAATACTCCCCCGACGTGGGAATATCCAGACAACCCAGCATATTCAACAAGGTTGACTTTCCCGAACCGCTCGTGCCCATGATGGTCACGAACTCCCCCGGTTGGATAGAAAAAGAAACATCACGCAAAGCGTGTACCGTTTCCGAACCCACCACGAAATCACGGCAAAGATTCTCTATTCTGATTATATCTTTCACTTGTGTATTCATAACGTGAATTAAATGATATATCTACTTTAATGAGGTCTTGCCCCGGTCATGTTAGGCATCAAGGGATTTCCACCCGGTTTTGTCTTTATGGATTCAGTCACTTTAGCGGGCAGATGTATCCCGGTAATTATTTTTTCCCCGGCTTGAACACCTTCCAGTACTTCCGTGTAGATCCCATCCGAGATACCGGTACGCACGTTTTTATTCTTCAATCCCTCGGCGGTCTGTATCCAAACAGATTTCGTTTCTTTCATTCCCGGTTGCACCTTTGTTTTCTCGGGAGCAACGAGTTCCCCGTCTTCATTCTCGGGCTGGAAACGCAAGGCACGCAAGGGAATCATCAAAACATCCGCTTTCTCGTGCGTCAACACCGTGATACTCGCCGTCAAACCCGGCTTCAACTTCAAATCCGGATTCGGTGCGTCAATCACCACCTCGTAAGTAACCACGTTCGATGTCACGATCGGTTCCAATCGTACCTGTGTCACCGCTCCCTCGAAATGTTCGTCCGGGAAGGCGTCTACCGTGAATATCACCTTCTGACCTTCTTTTACCTGACCTATATCCGCCTCGTCCACATCGGCAATCACCCGCATCTTTCTCAAATCATTCGCGATAACGAATAATTTCGGCGTGTTGAACATTGCCGCCACGGTCTGTCCCTCGTCCACGGCTCGGGAAATAACGACCCCGTCTATCGGCGAGTATATCATGCAATAATTCAGGTTCGTCTTCGCTTTCAATAAATCAGAACGGGAGCGTTCCAACGCCCGGCGAGCTTTCTCGTACTGGTATTCGGAGGTTTCGAAATCCGAATCACTCACCAAATTCTTGGCGTGCAATCCTGCCACGCGCTCGTGATTTTTCTTCTGGTAATCGTACTCGTTCTGGTTGGAATAGTGCGTTGCCAACTGCGACTCGTACTCCGATTCCAGCACGGTTTTATCCAGTTCAGCGATAAGCTGCCCCTTTTTCACCTCTGAATTATAATCCACTAGAATACGGGCTATCGTCCCGGAAACCTGTGTTCCAACCTCTACCTGGGTAATAGGTTCTATCGTACCCGTCGCCGTGATCGTGTTACGAATATCCCCTTTCTTAACCTCGAACACCTCGTAATTCACGGTTTCTTTCTCTTTCGGGCGAAAGGAGAAAAACAAGAGTATGGCTCCCACAACAATAATTATTGCAATAACTATCTTTTTCATCTTCAATTATTTTTATCAAATTATATATCTATCGGTTCATTCCTGTAAAAATTCAATAGCTTAAACGCGAGGACTGCTTGGTATTTCGCTTGTATCTGTTCCTGCAACGCGGACAGGTAATTGTTCTTCTCCACCAGCAAATCCACCGGGTTCTTCATTCCGGCATCAAATTCCTCTTGCACCTGCCGATAACTCGTGTAAGCCGATTTTACCCGTTGATTGGCTGCCGAATAGCGACTTTGGGCAGCCACGACATCCTGATGTAATGATTCCACGGTTTGCAACAGATCTTTTCGGGTATTACGTTCGGCTAGCCGGGATTGCTCGGTTTGAAGCCTAGCTTTTGAAACATTTAAACGAGCTTTCTTCCGGTTCGTGATCGGAATGCTGATATTAATCCCGACATTTTCATTCAAGCGATCATCCATTTGTGAAAAATAAGACCCCGAACTCTTGGAATCATGATTCGTGGAGACGGAAGCCGTGAGCGAGATACTTGGCAAGTAATCTCCCTTGGCGATTTTTTCACCCAGAATTGCCGATTCAACGTTCAACCGGCTACTTTTCATTTCAGGCATAACCCGCAATGCCTCCCGGTAGACCTCATCTAACCCAGGAATAGCAACGAGCACATTTCTCTCGTCCAATTCCGGGAACACAACATCGAAATCGTCTTCCGGTCCGAGTTCCAAAAGTTGTTTCAATTGTAACTTGGAAAAAGCCAGATCATTCTCGGATTGTATCACCCGGTATTGATCGTTGCTATATTGAGATTCCATTTGGGCGAAATCGCTTGTGCTGATAGAACCCGCATCAAGCAAGGCTTTCGACCGAGCCAATTGCTCTCCGGAACTTTCCAGCGTCTGCCTGTCGGTTTTTAAAGTTTCATTCGCGTACAGAATTTGCAAATATGCCTTTGTCACCGCTATTTCAATATCATTTTGGGCAACAAGTACATCTTGCGTCATGGCTTTTTCAACCAATTCCTGCTGCTGAATGGAACGGGAGAGTTTGCCTCCCTGGTAAAGCGCCATATTTCCGTTCAAGGAATAGCTACCCGTGTAGGAACTTGACTTTTGGTGTCCCCACCCCTGGGTACTCGAAAAATCAAGTGATGGTAACCGCTGGGCTTTCTCCCTTGACAAGTCAACCGAAGTATTTTCCAAAGATACTCTGGCGTATTCTACTTGAAGATTATGTTCTCTGGCATGTTCAATACATACCCGCAAAGACCATGGCTTCTGTTGTGCCATCCCGTCTATCGCACTCAAATTTATGATACATATGCACACCAAAGACATAAGGTTTCCCCACTTCACGTTTCCCGAACGTGAATAAACATCATTTAATTTTCTCATAAATAAATTCTTGCAGTTTATCTTACTCTCGAACGAATGATTTCCACGATTCGCTCGTTATTAATAATAATCATCCCGTGCTTGTCACTCGTTATCCCATTTTCTAAACGGTACGTGTAAGTCGGCACCTTGTCTTTCATCACGGTTGGGAGATACGCGAAAGTCACGTTATCACACGTCTTCCCCAATTCTTGACCGACCTCAATGATGTGCGTGGAGATCATGAAAGAACAAGCCCGACGATTTGCCAAAGCCCGTGTCACTGCCAGCGTGGCGTCGAAAGCGTCTTTCACGTTCGTGCCCTTGAATAACTCGTCAAAGATCACGACCAATCGTTTTGACAAACTCACTTCCACGGCCACTTTTTTCACCCGTAAAACCTCGGCGTAAAAATGGCTGTATCCCAAGTTAATGTTGTCCGGCACGTTGATTGAAGTATATATCCCGTCCTGTACCGTGAACTCCATACTTTTCGCCGCCACGGGGAATCCCATGTGTGCCATGTAAACAGCTATGCCGAAAGATTTCATCAACGTGGATTCACCTGCCATGTTCGCTCCCGTCAGGAAAAAGATATTCCTATTTTTCGTGATTTCCAGATCGTTAGACACCGCACCCGGAAGAGCGGGATGAAACAAACCCCGTATCCCCATGGAAACCTCACTATCCGCATAAGCCACCGGAAAACAAAATTCCCGCTCCCGGGCAACCCGCCCTACCACGGTATTCAAGTCTATTTCATAAAATAATTTCACGAAATCAACGAGTTTCTTGTTTAAATCACAACGCAATATCTTGTCAAACTTAAACATCTCGCTCAAACTTAGCTTTTCTCCCCGAAAACTCAACACGCGGGCAAGCGCCTTGTCCCGCAACAGGGAATGTCCCCACTTGATTCTCTCTTCCAACGGGTTTCCCGTGATTGTCTTGACAATCTCGTCTAAATAACTCTGGGCTTTTTGCAAGAAAAACAACGTGGTTATCACTTGTTCATGCCATTGATTTATAACGGTATCATTTCCTATTAATTCCAGCGTTTTCGCCCTTAATAGAACCGCCAGATTAAATACCCAATGTTTACCGCTGGCGCCCGACAAATATTGCTCCACGATATCACACTCTCTCGTTTCACCGGGAAAGGCAATATCATGCTCTTTGAAATACCGGAAGATTTGGGTTCGTCGGTTAATCTCCGCGGCATCCGTCAAAGGATTGAGAAACATCCTTTCCAGCAGGCGTTCCCCCCCGCGTGTTACTGTATCACAAAAAATACTGTAAACCGAATTATTCTTATACCGCCCTAAGATATTCAAATCCTCCAATGTCTGCTTGTCTGTCTCGAAACTCATAACGTGCCCCCTTCCCCGTTTATTATTTCTATTATCTTCTCGTTGTTGATAATGATCATCCCGTGACGATCATTCGTGATTCCCTCTGTCAATTGATACGTGTATCTCGGCACACTTCCTTCCATCACCGTCGGCAAGTAAACGAAACGGATGTTTTTACAACGCTCCTTTAAAACCTGCCCCACTTCGATGATATGAGTCGAAATCATGAACAAACAATCCGGTATCCCGGCAAACGCTTCCGTCACCGCCAACGTGGCATCATAAGCATCTTTCACGTTCGTGCCCCGGAAAAGTTCGTCAAACACGACGACCAGATTTTCCGTCTGGCACAAGTGCTGTGCCACTTTCTTGACACGCAATACCTCGGCATAAAAATGGCTGTACCCCATGCTCAGGTTGTCCGGCAAGTTAATGGTCGTGAACATCCCGTTACGCACGGAAAACACCATCTCCTCCGCCGGCACGGGAAATCCCGCGTGAGCCAGAAACAAGGCTATCGTGAAAGACTTCATGAATGTTGATTTACCCGCCATATTCGCTCCCGTGAGAAATATGACATTGCTGTTCTTGTCCACGTTAATGGTGTTCCCCACGGGTTTCTTCAGGAACGGGTGAAAAACGCCTTTCATCTTCAACACGTTTTCCCCCGCCGGCAAAGCTTTGGCAAACACGAAATTCCGTTCTCTGGCGACTTCACCCACGGTAATATACACGTCCATCAAGTATATATTGTACATCATCTTGAACAATTTACTCCGCTCTTCAAACCGGAACACCTTATCGTATTTTACCGCTTGCTCGTAATTTACTTTCTTCTTCCCTTTCTCCTGTCGATACCAATTCCATTTCTCATTGGCGAGCAATGTTTTCAGTTCGTCATTGGCTTTCTTGACATTCTGATCACTCGCTTCACCCCCGGAATCCAGAAAGTCATTCAAGGTATTCAACATTTCCAGACATCCCATGATTCCATTGTGTATCCATGTATAATCCGTGTCGGAACCCATGATGTTTTTTACCTTCCGTCCCAAGGTATTGTCCTGTGCCATCAACTGAGTCCTGCTGTCCGTGTTATTCAGGTAAAATTCAATCGCATCAAATATTGCCCCCCGAAAAGGAAAGGACATCCGGCTATCCATGTAATAGGCGATAGCCTTACTCCGGCTTTCAATGGCATCTATTTCAGAAAGAGGATACTGGAACATCTCTTCCAGCAACCGGGCACCCCCGCGAGAGTGAGTCCGGTTAAAAATCTCATAAACAGACTGGTTCTTACCCGTGCCGAATATAGCCAAATCCGTCAATGTTTGCTTATCTATTTTGAAACTCATGATTCAATTTATGATTTTAGATTTTAGATTTACGATTCAATCATCCGGCCTTCCGAAATCATAAATCGTAAATCATAAATCACTTAATTACTTGGATCTCCTTCTAATCCACAACACGATTCCGGCACCGGCAAGCAACAACGGGATAATCCATTTGAATCCCCAGTTCATCACGTAGAACCCGTATCTTCCGATGTCTACCCGGTTATCTTTAGTACCCGGTCTTCTCACGTCAATAGGTAATTCATTATTACTCAACCAATGGAACGTACCCAAGTCCATGATGAAGTTCGTCTGGGAACGACCTTCCGTGATTTCCCCGTTAGAAATACAATCGGCATCTCCCAAGATCATAACACGTTGTTCTTTACCGTTCACCATACGGGTTAATGCCATTCCCGTGCAATAATCCTTAGCAACCTCACCTTTCGCCGGATTAAGTGTCAAACGCTCCTCCACGTAATCCAAAGACTCCATTTCGTTCCACACGGCATATGAACGATTCTCTTTCCTCTGAATATTCAATGTATCGCTTACCAACACGGGAGTTACTTTGAAACCCCGGTCAGCCACTTGCTCCAACCCGGCAGTCGTCGGTAACATGACTCCATTAGCCAACCCGAAATAGTAACTAAACTCTCTCGCCATGGGAGTAATCATACAATTCAATATATCCGGTTGTAACCATTCCAAACGATATTGAACCAACGTACCTTCCAATAGTTCCACGCCAAAATACTTGTTCAACAGGGGATTCATCACGTCCCGTCTTCTCGGCTCGCCCAAAATATACAAGTTACCTCCTCTTTCGATATATTTCGCCAAAACCTGTTCCTCGTTCTCGGTAAAGGGTTCGCGCATATCAGCAATTGTTACAATATTCACATCGGATGGAATACCATTCTCTAAATCAATTTCTACCGTTTCAAAACCTTGGTTTACTAATGCCTGACGGAAATCTTTCTTGTAAGCGAAAAAGTGATAACCGCGAGTTTTCGTATCATGAATGGAACGCATACCGTAACCTTTCACGAAACCGATCTTCGGAACTTCCAACGTCATCCGTTTCATGGCAGCAGACATCTCCGCCTCTCCGGGGAAAGGTTGCATCGGGTCATCATACGTACGCAACCAAGCTCTTTCACCACTTTCACGCACCAATTCCCAAGCAAACGTTCTCTCTCCCTCCAAATTCGCTATCTTCCGAATTTTTTCTGGACTCAATACCCGGTGAACGGTATCCAATTGGAATAACTCGCACATTTTCTTAGCCGCTTGGTGTACGGTTTGATTCTTGCTCGCCAATCTTTCGGCAAAGGTTTCCCCGTATACCCCGTCAGCCGGGGTGATCGTGTCGTAATAATACACTACCTTCAATTTCATCTCCGGTTTAAACCGTTCATACAGTTTAAATTGTTCCCGATTACGTTGAATAAAATCGGGGAAAGCGAACATCTGATAATTCGGTCCCAAGATATTCACGTAAGCTGTAATCGTTAAGCCACCATCCAATTTAGACACGATATCCTGGCTATGCGGCGTCAACGTGTTCCATTTCGTGGAGGAAGCATCGTAATACCCCATCAATTTCGGGCGGGAAGAAAAATATCCTATCGTACAAGCAATCAAGATGACCGCCATATATCTACCGAAAGAAACCTGCCAACGCACTTTCTGACGCACCGCGTTCAAACGTACCACCGTTAGAAACAAGAATAAAGCCGTCACAACCGGGAAATACAACACATCCTCCGAACAAAGCATACCCATAATAAAAGTAGAAGCCCGCCCGTTGATACTCAACCAATAAGTCACGTCACGAATGATGTCGTACTCCTGCCACCAGCCGCCTACCATGCTCAACAGCATCAAGATGATAAACGTCCCAATAGCTGCCACGAACTGGTAAGAAGTCAAACTGGACACGAAAATACCCACCGCCACGTACGTGCAAGTCAACAAGAACAATCCCAACAAACCGACCAACACTACCGGCAACTCAAAATTCTCCACGGTAAATGCCGCGTAAACCACGTAAAGCAACAGTATCCCGCACATCAAAGCGGCATAAATCACCATTGACAAAAACTTACCCAAGATAATTTGCGAATTACGTATCGGCGACGAATACAACAATTTGATAGATCCGCTACTCAACTCCCGACTGATCAACCCCATCGTCAACAACGGAATATAATAATACAAATAATTTTGCACGATACCCCAAATCCCGTTCGCGAACAAAGACATGGAAGCCATCATCGTTCTCCCACTCCCGTATTCATTCCCTTTCATAAACCACTCGTATCTTCCGGTGAAGTACATAGCGGTCTGCAAAGTAAATATCACCAACAGGAACCATGCCACCGGAGAGCAAAAAAGCATCCGCAACTCCGCCTTCGCTATTCTATATATCAATTTCATAATCTCATTTTTTTATAGTCACATACCTTAAATTCATACATCAGTGCGCTTGTTTCGACAATGCCGCGAAAATATCGTCCAGCGAACTCTTCTCCGGTCGAATTTCCATCAATCGCCAGCGATTGCGGGAACTGGCTTCTATCAAGCGTTCCAACACGCCTTCCGCTTCCTCGAACGAGATGCGGAAACGTTGTCCTCCTAGCTCCTCTACGCCAGTCACACCCTCCACCTGCATCAACACCTCGGGAGCCGGGGCGTCCGCCAATTGTAGAAATATAGTACTCGGCACGATATAATTATCAAACTGGTCTACCGTCCCGGAGAACACCAACTTCCCTTGCTCGATCATCAACAGGTAGTCGCATATCGCGTGTACTTCCCTCAAAATATGCGTGGAGAGAATCACCGTCCGCTCTTTCGCAATATCCTGTATCAAGCGACGAATATCCAAAATCTGATTCGGGTCCAACCCGTTTGTCGGCTCGTCAAACACCACCAAGGCAGGCTTATGCACGATAGCCTGTGCGATCCCTACACGCTGCTGGTATCCCCCGGAAAGATTCTTGATCAAACGGCTCCGGAAATGCATAATAGAGCAACGCTCCATCACCTCCTCCACTGCCGCTTTAATCTTTTTATCCGGCATCCGGCGCAAATAAGCCGAATGCGTCAAGTACTCCTCCACTGTCATGTCCGTGTACAAGGGTGCTTGCTGAGGCAAGAACCCGATATGTTTCTTCGCCTCCAAAGGTTCCAAACGCGTATCCGCACCATGAATAAGCACATTTCCTTCCGTTTGCTTCAACACCCCGCATATAATATTCATCACGGTCGATTTCCCCGCCCCGTTAGAGCCTAACAAACCGTATATACCTCTCTTCGGGATCTCGAAACTAATATCTTTGACAGCCCATTGCACACTGTAACGATGTGACAAATGTTCCACTTTTACGATAGCTTCTTCCATAAATATCTTTTATTTCTTTTTTATCATACCAAAATTTTCACACTCGCTTATCTTCCTCTCCGCCGGAACCAAATAAACACCCCGCATCCCAGCAGCAAGATCGGTAACCCGAATTTAAACCCGGCTTTAAATATCCTGTACCAAGCCATAGATATCGACACGGTTGAATCCTTCGTGTCCGGACGCCGCGTATCCAAGGGTACCTCACCGTATGACATCCAAAGAGCGCATCCCGCCAGCAAATTACCATTGGCAGCAGAAACCCCTCTCGTAATTACAAACTCGTTATTCGACAAACAATCGGCATCTCCCGTCACCATAATCCGTTGTTCCTTGTTTCCCACCTGACGGGTCAGCCCCACCGCGGTATTAAACACTTTGGACACCTCTCCCACTGCCGGATTGAATTTCACCGTGTCATCCACGAAATCGGTGGTTTCCAATTCTGTCCACACCGGACCGATCGTATCCGTTTTCAAGAAAGCTTCCACTTTGAACCCCTTATCCTCCACTTGCTCGATCCCCGCGCAATTCTCGTGGGCAATCCGATAAGTAGATTTCATCTGGTACATCAAATCTTTCACCCGTTGGGTCGGAACCGTTGCCAAAAGGTTTGCCGTCGGTAAAGTTCCCTTGAACCGAACATCCGGTCCCACTAACAAAGGTGTCAATTCCAACCCGAGGAACTTACCCAACACCTTGTTTTGAGCCTCGCGGTGACTGGGTTCTCCCATAAACATCAGGTTTCCACCCCGTTCAATATATTTCCCCAACACGCTCTCTTCTTCCGGAGTCAACTCCGTGCGCATATCTGCGATCCACAATATATTAATATCTTTTGGAATATCTTTATCCAAGGTTATCTCCACCATATCAAATCCCTGGTTTACCAAGGAACCGCCATTCCATCTATGCGTCAACAAGTATCCCATGTCATACGGCACATCCCCGTACATACTTCTCTCCCTATGTCCCGTCACGAAACCGATCTTGGGCACATCCATAACCATACGTTTCAACGCCACAGCAGTCGCACCCTCTTCCAACAATCCTCTACCCGTGAAATCATGTAACCACTCTCTTTGTCCGTTCTCGCGGACTGCTTCCCGTATAAACTTATATCCTTGTGACGCCAAATCCGCCATCTTATCCACCTCAGCTCTCGACAACAACATCGTACTGTCCATCTCGTACACCTCGCACAATCGCCGGGCTTGCTGCCAAGCGGAAGGACGTCCCGGCATCCCCTCGTTCGGATCCGCATAATAATACACGACTTTCAACTCTGTTTCCGGCTTGAAACGTGTAAAGTGACGAGAAGCCTCTCGATTCTTCATGATAAAATGAGGATAAGCGTAAGTACCGTATCTCGAGTCAAGCACGTTCACGTAAGAAGTAATCGTCAATCCCCCATCCAATTTCCCCACGATCTCTTGAGCCACGGGAGTCAACGTGTTTTTTTCGTGGAAGTCGTATCCGCGTAAGCTAACAATGCCGGACGTGACGAAATAAAAGCCACTAGGCAAACCAAAGCAATCACCGCGAGATTTTTGTAAAGCGTAATCGTGAATTTCTGTTTCTGGCGAATAGCATGCAAACGAATAATCGTCAACATCAGGAACAAAGCAATCACTGTCAAGAAATAAATCAAATCCTCGCTACAAAGCATACCACTAATAAAAGTATTCACACGTCCGTTCATCCCCAACCAATAGGTAATTTCCCGCACAAGGTCATACTGCTGTCCCCAGCCGCTCACCATACCCAACAACATCAACACGATAAACGTACCTACCGCTGAAATCACCTGATAAGAAGTCAAACTGGAAACAAATATACCCACCGCCATATAGGTACAGGTCAACAAAAATATTCCCAACAACCCGGTCAATATCCATGCCCACTCGAAGTTATCGATCGTGCACCAAGCAAACACGACATACACGAACAATATCAAGGTCAACAAAAACGCATACGCCACCATCGCCAAAAACTTTCCTAACACGATATGCGTGTTGCTGATCGGTGAAGAATACAATAATTTTATCGAACCGCTACTCAACTCCTTACTGATTACCCCCATCGTCAACAAGGGGATATACAAGTACAGGATTTTCACCACGCTCGGCCACAAACCCGATCCGCCGCCATGTCCCATAACAAATAAACGATAAGAACACCAATAAGTCCTCCCCGAATTTTCCACGTCAAGCACGAATCCCTCGAGCATACCCGTGTAAAAGAACACCGTCTGAAAAATAAAACACAATAACAATAACCAAGCGATAGGCGAATAAAAAAGCATCTGTAATTCCGTCTTCGCTATTTTATATATGGCTCTCATAATAAATCTCTTTAACGTTTAGCAATTAATTTCCCTTCTCGGTCAACTTGGCAAATATCGTATCCAGCGAATTTTTCTCCTGCCGAATCTCCTGCATCCGCCAATGCTGTTCGGTGCTCAGATCCACTAGGCGTTCGATCACCTCCTGCGCATCGGTAAAACGCACCCGGAATTGTTGTCCGCCTAAGTCCTCCACCCCGGTCACTCCTTCCACTTGTCCCAACACCTCGGCAGTAGGCGCATTAGCAAAGTGAACATATATCGTATTCGGCACGATGTAATTGTCAAACTCGTCCACGGTACCGGAAAAAACCAATTTCCCGTGATCCATCATCAATATATGGTCACAAGTAGCCTGCACCTCCGACAGGATATGCGTGGAGAGAATCACCGTGCGTTCTTCCGCAATACTCTTGATCAAACGACGAATTTCCACGATCTGGTTCGGGTCCAAACCGTTGGTTGGCTCGTCAAACACCACTAAGTCCGGCTTATGCACGATAGCCTGCGCAATACCTACCCGCTGCTGGTATCCTCCGGACAGATTCTTTAACAACCGCTTACGGAAGTGAGTGATGGCACAACGTTCCATAACCTCTTCCACCGCCTTCTTAATCTCCCGAGGTGCCATCCAACGCAAATCCGCCGCATGTGTCAAATACTCCTCTACCGTTAAATCCTGATATAAAGGAGGTTTCTGCGGCAAAAAACCGATATGCCGCTTGGCGGCAATCGTGTCCCGCTTCGTGTTCACACCCGCAATTATCACATCTCCCTCAGTCTGCTTCAACACCCCGCACATGATATTCATCACGGTCGATTTCCCCGCCCCGTTTGCACCCAGCAACCCGTAAATCCCGTGCTTGGGAATCTCAAAACTTACATCTCTCGCTGCCCACTGGATACTATACCGATGTGACAAACGTTCTACTTTTACGATAATCTCTTCCATAACACCGTTATATTTTTACATACAATACTCCCTAAAAGCATCGCCCGTCCCATCAAAAGACGGGCGATGCATCACATAAATGATCACTAAAAAATTAAACTAACATCAATCGTTTCCTTCTTCTCCCTCGGGCTCGAAACGCTCCGGGAAACGGATGCGGTCCAGATTTACACCGAAACTCTCGATATACTCAACCATAATCTCGTATTTTTGACGTACTTTATCAAATCCTCTTCGCGGATTTAACAAACCACGATAATCCATGTACGGCTGATTATCCCAAGATTTCCAATAAGCCTCCTCTTGTTCCAATTCTGCCAATGAATAACTCATTACCAAATTCAAATAAAACATAAAATCGTACTCTTTCATTTGATCCACCGAATAAATACTTTTTGCCGTTTGGATATTCAAATATCCTTGTGCAAAACAGTTCATCTTGGAAGCTGCATCAAAATCATTTGGATCAGAAGGATACATATTGCTATACGCCACATATTTAGAAACAGCAGCAAAGTCATCTTGAACAGTCATAATAGCCTTATTATACAATATATTCAAGAAAATCTTATGAAGTCCCCGCATAAATTCTGTTTTCACACCTTCCGTGATTTCAAAATCTTTTCTCGCTCCATTCAAAGCAATATAGTCGTATCCCCTATATACCATTAGTTCAATTGAATCACCACGTTCCATAATTCCCTCTAAACGATTATTATACCAACTTCCCTGCCACAACTCTGAGCACAAGAAAACTTTCAAAGGCATAGCTTCTTTTAATAAATCTCCCGAATAATAATCCAAGAAAAATTCTTGAAACATACCCAACACCGGAGCAACATAATCAGGATCGGCTTTCTTTGCTGTCAAATAACCTCCTAAATTAGGTTCAACTTGTTCTTCCCACCCGGTATTTGCCCAGTATAAATCCTTAACATCGTACTCATAAACTGTATAAAAACCATAGTCCTTAAACCATTGCACAATATCATCATCATATTCATGAGTTCCTTGCGGCAAAGAATACATCATCTCATTTCCCTCCGTGGGCACAATATCATCTTCATTATAACATCCTGTCCACAATGCCACACAAAAAAAGATAAATAATAAATATCTGAATTTCATAGTCATGTATTATTTGTTATTACCATTAACTATTTCTGTCAAGTTCGGATTTCTTCTCAACACCTCTCCGGGAATAGGTAACACGTACCGTGAATCATTTTTCTGCAAAACATATTTTGTTTCATGTCCGTTATCATTATCCAAGAAAATATGAGTAATCTCGGGCATACCCAAACGACGCAAGTCAAACCAACGATGATTCCCTTCATAACACAATTCCCGACGTCTCTCCCTTAAACAAAATTCCAACAATTCATCTGCATTAGTAAAATCAGCCATCGTCATATCCACATATCCTGCGCTTAAACGATTTCGACGCAATTCATTCAAATCGTTCAACGCCAAATAAGCATCTTCCTCATTATGTGTCTCTATATATTTACGGATATAAGCTTCTGCCCGATTCAAATACACTTCTGCCGTACGAATCCCGCCATTCACCCAATATGTTCCATTCACACCTTTTTTGGAGTTAACATAAATACCAGCATTGTCCCCCCACGTCGGTTTTACAAAATAAGCGAACGTATTAGACGTTACAATTCTCAAATCAGAAAGACCTTCCTTTATGTCATACAACACGTAAAGATCCAACAACTCTTCCGAGGGTGAACAAGGATACAAAGCCATGGTATCTTCATCTTTTTCAACACAACACCATAAGAGTTCCATAGGAGTTCTTGAATCATAAACACCACTTGAATAAGATGTTGCAGATTTCATCTCAAATAATTGAGGATGGATATCCAATACAGAATCAGCATAACGAATAACCTCATCCCACTTATTCATGTGAAGACAAACCCTTGACAAGAGTGCCCACCCTACCGGATAACGTAAACGCAACACATCATTGGATTGGGCTTCTTGCCCCTCTTTCATCAAACGTGTTCCCGTTTCCAAATCTTCCAATATTTGCTCGTAACACTCGGCAACAGAATTACGTTTAAATTTCTCATCTGTAACACCGGTATTCAATTTTAATGGTACTCCTGAATTTATAGTCGGATCACCATAATTATAGGGAACACCAAAAAAATTCACCAATATATAGTAATACAATCCGCGCAAAACATAACTTTCACCTTTAATATGAGCTTTTTTTACATCACTTCCTGCCATTTGGTCTATATACTCCAGTACCAAATTACAACCCATGATCCGTTCATACGGAACTTTCCAAAAAGAAATATCATTACCTCCCCCATCTTCATTAAACATGAGAAGGTCCCACCTAAAACGCCACATTTCATTCTCTTTCTGTGCTTGATAACCTGCTTCGACAATGTTACTTCTCACATTATCCGTGAATATTTCCGTTTTCCGATTCATCAAAGCTCCCATTTCCTCGGTCGGATAAGCACCGGATTCTAATATTTTTTCCATATCCGACACCGTCGAAGGACGAACTTCACTCTGACTCTGTTCCTCCAAAAAATCATCACACTGAATAAAACAAAGCGCCAGGAATAGTAAAAACAATTTTGATTTCATATTCGTATTCCTTTATTAATTAAAAACTTACACTAATTCCCAATGACATAGTTCTTTGCAAGGGTTGTCCCCCCAATGCTACTTCCGGATCGCGTCCCTTGAAATCTTTACTTCTAATTTGGAAAGGATTATTCAACGAGAACGACATACCG
The DNA here is from genome assembly GCF_046365375.1 of Butyricimonas muris. Classification (NCBI taxonomy): domain Bacteria; kingdom Pseudomonadati; phylum Bacteroidota; class Bacteroidia; order Bacteroidales; family Odoribacteraceae; genus Butyricimonas; species Butyricimonas muris. Next base: position 188,849 of record NZ_JBKEIT010000011.1, read on the forward strand.
AGATGTTGTAATGTACCCGGTAACAATCTTTCCGGCAATGAATAAGAAAGCGATATACTGCCGCAACGCAAAAACCAAGCATCTACCACACGTGCCGTTGATTTAGCATACAAATCATAAGGATTATACTCCAAATCCACCACCTTTATATATCTGGCAGTAGTAATCATATTCGGTAACGCAGGCACATTAGTAATTTTCTCATCACCCGGCTTCCTCCAACGTTTCACCCACTCGGTAGACATATTTTCATACTCGCTCGGGATACTTTGCGTCATTTTTCCCATCGGAGCCAAAAAAGTTTGATTACCTACACTTAAATACAAACCACTGGACAACGACAATGTCTTGTAACGAATAGAAAAAGAAACTCCGCAATTAAAATCCGGTTCCATTTTCCCGGCGTAATCCATATAGAGCGTGGCATCCGTCTTTGCCTCTTCCAATTCCGCCCCCGTCAAATCAAACATTGGTCCCCCGTGTTCGGGATTCAAACCGGCAAAACGCATTGCCCAGAAACTGGATACTGCATACCCCTTTTTACTCAAATTACCGCTTGCGGCTTCTGTCCACTCGTGCGTTGGTTCAATACTTGATTCCAATTTATTATACACTTTCCCCATGTTAAAACCCAAAGAAACGATAAAATCTTTCCCTTTCACCGGAGTAAATCCAAAACTGGCATCCCAACCGGAATTAGACATCTCGCCACCATTAATAGGCCGAGTCGCCACTCCGTTTTCATACGGAACCTCCAAACTCGTCACCATGTCGGTTGTCTTCTTGTAATACCCATCAAACGAGAATGAAATTTTATTATCGAACAAACTACCACTGATACCATAGTTGATGTTCTGCGTTTTTTCCCACTTCAACTTCGGCGCAGGCAAATCCTTTACAGTCAAAGTATAATCATAAGTTTTCGGATCTTTACCAATTGTCGCAATCAAATACGGACTTACACTCTCCACCACATTTCCCTGATACCCGTAGGAAAAACGAAAATTCAGACCTCGCACAAAATTCTGGTTCTGCATCCAAGGCTCCATTTCCATATTCCAACGAAAGCCCAATGCCCACACAGGTTGAAAACGGGCACTTTTATCTTGCCCGAAACGATTGGAAGCATCTCCGCGAGCACTTACGTTAAACGCAAAACGGTCATCAAACATATATCCCAAAGTCACGTAATAAGACATTGTATTCGATTTACTGTCACTGATAGAAGGCGTCGTACGGAATAAATCACTAATATTTTGTGTACCTGAATAAAAAGGGGGTATGTTCACAATAACCTTACCTCTATCCGGCATATACCCGTAAGTTGTTTCCGAGGAACCTTTCCCCCGAGAACTTCTCAATTCGTACCCAAGAGCTGCCGTAACAGAGTGTTTTCCGTTAAATACCTTCACGAAATCCAATTGATTACGCCAACTCCATCCCACAGACCCACTCATAGACTGCGTCAACTCTCCTCCATGAGGAAGTTTAGAGGAATCATATTTAGCATCCCCCTTACTATATTCTTCAAAATTATACCCCCGCATATTGGCAATATAATTTGTCTGCTCCGTACGCCAAGTCTCTCCGTCCACACGGGAGTTACTATATGAACCGGACATAGAGTATGACAATGACTCCAAAATCTGCCAGCGCAAACTCAAACTAGCATTCAAAGAAGCTAATCTGTTCTCGTTTCCGCTATGTTTCAATTCATTCTCCATGTTAAACAAAAATCCGTTATCCTTATGTTCATAGAAAGATAACTCCCCATTGGCATCTTTATGCGGAATAGCCCTACTGGTCTTAGAAGCATATGCAAAAGGATCCTCCCCCACGAAAGCTGTAGTTTCCGACACACTACCGGCAAGTGAGGTTGATAACGAAATCTTCTCCCACAGACGGGCAGATACACTCACGTTACCCGTGTATTGAGTTTTACCGTTTCCTTTCGCCGTATTGTTATTATCACTCACACCGAAAGAAGCATGATATGTTGCCTGTTCCGTTCCCCCCGAGATACTTACCGTGTGATTGTGACTAATGGCATTTCTAAAAAATATTTTAAACCAATCCGTATTATTCTTTTCCAACTGTTTTGCCGCAGCAGTAAACTCTTCCAGAGTAATCTCCCGATTTCGATAAGCTTTCGCCAAAGCTGAATACCCGATATTCTGGTTCCCAGACAAAGGGATATTAGTTTCGTAAGCCTCACGGGAAACATCCACGCGTTGTTGCGAGTTCATCAACTCCAATTTATTATAATTCATTCGCGGAGAATACGACATTCCTCCAGAATAACTAATAGACATACGTCCCACTTTCCCCTTCTTAGTAGTAATCACAATTACCCCATTTGCGGCCTTCGTTCCGTAAATAGCCGTAGCAATAGCATCTTTCAACACCGTGATTGATTCGATATCTTTCGGGTTCAACCAAGAAATAGCACCTCCCACGAAATCGTTGATCATATCCGTGTTACTCGGATCCAAATTATTGAAATCATTCGTCTTGAACGGAAGAGGATCCTCTTGAATGATTCCATCTACCACCCACACAGGTTCAGCGTTACCCAACAACGTGGAAGTTCCCCGCACGCGTACTCTCTGGCGGGTCCCCGTCAAACCGCTACGATTGATTACCATCATTCCCGGAACTTTACCTTGCAAAGCCGATTCCAAAGTCCGCGTACCGTCCAACACCAAGTCATCCATATTCACCTTACTGATAGACCCCGCCGATGCTTTCTCTTTAAGCACCTGATACCCAGTAACGACCACCTCATCCAGCGCCGCCACGTCCTCTTCCAAACTCACGCGCAACATATCCTTCGCCCCCGAGAAAGCCACCTGTTTCGTCTTGTAACCGATACAAGAAAACTCCAGAGTCCCCTTCTCCACCGGCAACGAAATCGTGTACTTACCCTCGCTGTCTGTGGCAACACCCACTGTCGTTCCCACTAACTTGACTGTGACACCCGGTATCGGTGCTTTGTTTATGTCCTGCACTTCACCCTTGATCACCGTCGCTTTCACCTCCTTCGTCATGAGACGCTTGTAAATAATAATGGTTTCATCCACCTGTTTCCAAGTCAAATCCGTTTTCTTTAAACACTCGTCAAGAATCTCCCCCACCGTTTTTTGTTTCACGTCAAAGCTAATCTTGGTATAAGCCTTAACATCGTCAAGCTGGTAAGCGAAAGTCTGGTTACTTACCTCCCTCAACTTTTCAATTACCCGATCCAAAGACACGTTCTGCATCTTCAAATCAAATCGTTTCTCCTGTGCCTGTGCGTTCCCCGGGACACTCGACAAGAAAACAAAACCTAATAACAGGTACAAAAACCTGTGAACAAATGCAAGAGGGAATTTTATTACTCCTTTCTTGCAGGTGTAACCGTTTTTTTTCATAATTTTGAATTGAATTTTAAAATAACAACTAGTTCTCGCTCCGCGAGAATATAGAGAACGGGAAGTTTCGCGAGAACTTCCCGCTTTTCTATTCATTACGTCTTACTTCGATCACGTCATCTTTTTTAACAAAACAAATCTTTTTCGTGTTTTCTAGAATCTCCAGCACGCTGTCGATATCCTCGTAACGTTTCGTTTCCACGGAAAAAAGCATACTCCCGAGATCCCGGTCGTTAAAACGAACTGTCACGTCATACCAATCACTCAAAGCCCTCATGATCTCGAATAACGAACGCTCCTTGAAATAAAACCGGTCGTTCAACCATGCCGTATTGACATCCACATCCGCCTCCTGCACGCGGATACCTTTATCACCCGTGGCAATCACCCCCTCCTGCCCCGGGAGCAACACCACCGAATCCCGTGAATCACTCAAACACACGGAACCGCTGACCAACGTCGTACGACTCGGTTGTTCATTGTAACAGGAAATATTGAATTGCGTCCCCAATACCGTAACGCTATTATCCGCGAAATGAACGACAAAAGGTCTTGTATTGTCCGGGACAACCTCGAAATACGCCTCCCCCTCTATCCACACTTCCCGGGTCGTTCCGGTAAAAGGCACCCGATAACGAAGAACGGTATTCGTGTTCATCCGCACGTGGCTACCGTCGCCGAGCACCAACGAGAATTCCGCCTGCCGCGGCACCCGTATCGTGTGCCACACGGGTTCCTCCACGGCACCCGTATCCGTCACGTAAGTTAACTCCTTCCCTTTCTGTTTCACGGCTACCTCGTTTTGACGTTGCAAACGATCGATCCCCGCGGAATCCAAAACATACTCTTTGTCACTCACGGAAATCGTCGGTAAATTACTCGCCACGGGCACAATCATCAAAGGTTTTACTTGCTTCTGAGTCGGGAAATACAGCCACAACGCCACCGTCAATGCCGCCACCACGCAAGCCGCAACTGCCGAATACCTCAACACGAGGCGACGTCCCCGTCCCTTGGACAAATACCTCTTCCGGAAAACCTCCCATTCCTCTTGCCCCGTCGGCTCCCAACACACACGGGGAAGATTTACCTCTATATCATCATAAAGTTCCTGTAAAGGCAATTCCTTCCCCGGGGCACGAACCTCCCCCTCTTCCCGGCTCACCTTCTCCTCCGCCAGACGCTTCGCGAATTGCCTCGCCAAATCTATTCGTTTTTCTATTTCACGCTTCATCGCACTTGTTTTAATACACATCATACGAAGAAGTCGAAAAAACGGGTGAATGGAAAATATAATTTAGATGAATATTTTCAACAGCACGGATACAATATACTGGTTACTAATCATTTCTCTCAACTTCTCATAAGCATTTTTTTTCAAAGTCTTTACCGTGTTGATCGAAACACTTAACTCGTCGGCGATCTCTTGCAGTGAATACCCCTGCAACGTGAGTGTGGCAATCTGCCGGGAACGTTCGGGCAACTTATTCACGGCCCCGCGCACGATCCGGTAAGTTTCATTACGCGTCACCTCGTCCAGAAAAAACTCCTCACCGTAAACCTCGTCCTTCAATTCCTGAAACTTACTCTCGATCACTTTTTGCAATCGCAAATGATCCAAACATTTATTCCGTGCCGACGTGTACAAAAAAGAAAGGATCTCCTTCTCCGAGAAAACCGGATTAAAATGATTCCAAAGCGAGAAAAACGAATCTTGGGCTACATCCCGTGCCAACTCCTCATCCTTTAGATAGGAGCTACAAAAATCCCGTATAGCTTGAAAATATTCAAGATATATCGTTTCAAATCGCTTTTGATTTTCAGATGTAACCATTACTCCTATCACCCGTATTACGTGACTTAACACGACAAAGGTATATATTTTCATCAATAACGCATCAAACAAAAAAGAAATTATAACTTTGAGTTTCAAAAAATATACTCGTGAACTATGATCGAAAAATTAGCCATCTATTTTATATTCTTACTCGTTATTCCGGACATCTATATTTACAAGCTATATATCAAACGGCATATCGCCAACCGACGTACCCGATTGCTGTGGTTCGTGCCGTCGGTTATCTTGATGCTTGGTCTTCTATGGATATTACTGTTTTCACGAGGCGGACACGGCGGACAATCTTTTATCGGGATTTTCACGATCACGTACCTTGCCATCGTGCTGCCCAAGGTGATTTTTTCCATTTGTTCGCTACTCGACCTGCCGACAAGATACACGCTGAAATTACAGTCCCATCCCTTCGCGTGGTTAGGTGTTGTCGCGGGAGCCGCCACGATGTTGGTCATTTTGTACGGCACGTTTTGGGGACGGAAACAATTCGAGGTAAAACAGATCGTCTTCACTTCTCCCGATCTCCCCGCAGCTTTCGACGGCTACCGGGTGGCACAGGTCTCGGATATACACACCGGAAGCTGGCGCGATAACCGGGAGGCGTTGCGAGAAGCCGTCGCCCTCGTCAACGCCCAGCGGGCGGACATCATCGTGTTCACGGGTGATCTTGTAAATAACGAGGCGGCGGAGCTCGATCCTTTCGAGGATATTCTCTCCCGCCTGCAAGCACCCGACGGGGTGTATTCCGTACTCGGGAATCATGATTACAGCCCGTACCGTCATTGGTCGAGCAAGAAAGCTCGTGAAAAGAACCTGCAAGACATCAAGGAACGACAAGCTGCCATGGGTTGGCATCTACTTGACAATAAACACGTGATGCTGCACCGTGACACGGATAGCATTGCCTTGATCGGTGTCGGGGACGACGGCGGACGTACTCTCGACCGATACAGCGATCTCCCTCTCGCCACGCGAGGCACGGAACAAACCGCTTTCAAGCTGTTGTTGAGTCATACCCCCACGCACTGGCGCCGGGAAGTGCTCGACACGGACATCGATCTCACGCTTTCCGGGCACACGCACGCCATGCAATTCGCCCTCGGTCGCCTCTCTCCCTCCTCCCTCATGTACCCCGAATGGAGCGGACTATACATGGAAGGTTCGCGAGGTCTGTACGTCAACGTCGGGCTGGGATTCATCGGGCTTATGCCCTTGCGTTTCGGTGCATGGCCGGAAATCACGGTCATCACGCTGAAAAAAATGTAGGATTCAGAACCGAAGCAAGGCTGTAACTTAGCTCCTCCTCTGTTTATAGAGGAGGTGGCACGAAGTGCCGGAGGAGTTTACGATCACCATATACAAAAACTCCCTCCCCCCTTCGGGGTATTGAGCCCGGAAACCGGTCTCGAACTGGCTCTCGCTCGGCAACAAGGAAGCAAGCTTCCCTGCTGCCCTCGCTTACTCGCCAGTTTCCCTCTATAAACAGAGGGAGAGCTAGTTACTCTCTCCGCTTCGGGAATCCTTTCATTTCAAATTCTAAATTTCCCTTTCCGGTGACACTTTTCGCCCGTTCGGGTGTTTTGAGTGAAACTAAAATCACAAAAGTATGTTATACCTTAAAACAATCACGTTATTATTCTTTTTACCGTTACTCGGTTGTACTTCCACGCCGCGCACATGGCAGGGACAAGCAGGCAGTAAACGGATTTTTATCGAGTTACAAACTACACCGGAGGGAATAAACCGGGCTTTCCTGTCGCTCCCGGAACAATGGGTAAACAACGCGGAAGCGGATTCGCTCGTCCTCTCCGACGAGGACATTCTGGCAATTGTCGAGCGGGACGGTATTCAGTTTGAAGGGACATTCCATTCCGGCAAGGATTCTATCCGGGCAAAAGTGACAACGTACGGGAAAACCCGGGAATTCAATCTTGGCAAGGTCGACAGCCTGCAACCTCTCTACTTCCCACAAAATCCCCGTCCCCCCTATCCTTACCGTTCCGAAGACATCACCTATACCTCGTGCGACTCCATACAGGTAGCGGGGACGCTGACCGTGCCGCGAGGGAAAGGACCTTTCCCGGCAGCGATTATCGTATCCGGCACCGGAAAGCAAGACCGTGACGGCACTTTCTCCGGTCACAAACCTTTCTTTCGCGTGGCCGATGAACTGACGAGGCGGGGATTTATTGTCCTGCGGACAGACGACCGGGGAACGGGACAGACAAACGGCATGTATGAAATGGCTACCACGAGAGATTTTGCCCGTGACGCGCAAGCAGGCATCGATTACTTGAAAACACGTCCCGAGACCGACAAAGAACGTATCGGGGTTATCGGGCACAGCGAAGGCGGTCAAGTGGCATTTATACTTGGGGCAGAATCTCCCGATGTTTCATTCGTGGTTTCCCTCGCGGGTGTCGGCGTGGACGGTTTGCAGATTCTGGAATCGCAGAATAAAGCGATTCTTGAAACCACCCCGGGCATCACTTCCGCGCAAGTGGGACAGTTTATGGATTTATTCAACACTCTTTTTCAAACGGTACATTCCGTTCCTCTCGAGCAGCCTCTTGAACGCCCCCTGCGTGCCGCTTTCGACAATTGGATATCCCGCCAGGACAAGGCGATTCTCGAAGCCGTAAACCTCACCGGCGGCAGGGAGGAATCTTTTTTCAGCCGATACCTTTATCAGGCACAAAGTCGCTGGTACCGTGAAATGGTGCAATACAATCCTGCCGATTATATCCCGAGGATTACTTGTCCCGTGCTGGCACTCAACGGCGACCGGGATATCATGGTTCCCTCTGACGAGAACCTTGCTTCGATAAAAAAACTGTTGGATGAAGGTGGCAATACCCGCTATAAAATCGTGGAACTCCCCGGCTTGAATCATATGTTCCAACGCTGTGTTACCGGAACACGGGAAGAAATACCCGATCTTGAAGATGTATTCTCGGAAGAAGCCTTACAAATACTGGGTGACTGGTTGGAAACCAATAAATAATAAAAACGGGAGAGTCGGTAACACTCTCCCGTTTCTATTCATTTCGTTTATTCCGCCTTTAATGTTTCTATCACGAAGCTAACCTCCTCCGCCAAAGCAGAGGGGCTACCCATGTACCCGCCCACGCTCCAACGCAGGTTTCCCTCTCCGTCAATAATCATCTTGTGGGGAATACCGGAGAATTTAAACGCCTTGCAATACGCGTCGTAAACAGCCGACCGAGTACCCGTTTGGGGATTCACGTTATCGACAAGCACGTCAAGAGAATAATTTTTCTCTTTCAGAAATTCCCTGATCTTCTGCCGGAAATCGGCTTTTGTTTCCATCGTGGCGATAAAATAGAAAGCCACGTCAGGATCATTCTTGTACTTGTTCTCCGCCATCTGCATTCCCGGCAAAGATGCTTTACAGGGAGCGCACCACGTTGCCCAGAAGTCCAACACGATAATCTTTCCTTTCATCTTGGAAAGATCAACCTTTTTCCCGTCCAAATCTTCCAAGGCATAAAGCGTGATCTTTTCTTTAATCATCGACTCTTTCAAATGCGCCTGCATCTCCTGCTGCTTTTCCCGTGACTTCAAAGAATTGACGTAAGCATCAAAATCCTTGTCATTCTTGTGTGTCTTCAAGTAATCGGCACGCAAAATATCCAACATTCCGGGAGTCACGGCATCTTCCCGAACCCCGGTAATGATAGTCGGGATCACGAGCGAGGAATAATCATTCTTCTGCAACAACTGCACGTACAGTTCGTTGTAAACGGCTGACTTGTAAGCGTAAATATCCTTTATCTCCTCCATCAGTTCCAAGGCTTCGGCAGGTGACCCGGTGGCAGCCAGCACGGAAGCATGGGCAAGAATCATGTCTTTTCCCCTGGCGAGCAGTTGCTGTTTCCATTCCCGGTCGGAATACACCCGGGCAGAACCCTCGCGGGGACGGGTCATCACCTCGTCATAGATCAACTTCGCGAAAGGCAATACCTGTTCCGGCGTCCGCTGGTTCGTGCTCAAAGGTACTTGTACCATATGCCAGTAAAAGGTGAGCAACAAATTCTGGGGCACATCATGAATATACTTGTACAACTGGCTGTAATCGTCCTTCTTGATAATAGGCTGATAAACCACCGATTGGAATATCTTACCAAGGTACATACCGGTCATTTCCGTTTCCGTGTCACGGAATTTCTCCACAGGAAAACGCTTCAGAAATGCCTCGAACTCGGGCGTCTTCGCGTCCGGATCACTAATTCTGAATATACGCCATATCTCCCGGTCACGAGCGAGAATCCCGTCAGGGTATTCCTTTAATATACGCTGTTCCACGGCGGCGGCAACCGCTGTATCCTTAACGATATTCCGGGCAACTTCCAATGCTTTCAAGAGGGTTTCCTCGTCCACCTCGGGCAAGTTCACGATAAAATTCACGTCGCTCAACATCTGCTCGTGTTTCTCTCCCGGCATCATTTGATTCAATAACTTGGCAGCGTAATAAAACACGTACTGCCGTGCTCCCGGATCTTTCAGTAACTGTTGATTAAGCCAGAAACGCATCACGTCATCATCAATATAAGCCTCCTCCTCGCAATAACCGGGTAACGATTCCAACTTCTTGTTGCGCAGCATACCCCACCCGATGTACGACGTGGGCAAGTTCCGCCCGTCCCGGTCGAAAGTCATCGTGGCATAAGTCGCACGTCCGCCCGAATCCTGCTTGTCACCCGCGTAAAATTTACATACCACCAACGCGCACCGGTCAGGAATCATGCAAGTAGCCTCCCAAGCCGTGTCGTTTTTCACCAGATTCAAGTCTTCCGCCTCCCAGCGCAGATCCTGCCAGTAATAGACCGTCCCGTGAACAGTCTCTTCCCCGGCAAGCGAAGTCAACGAGTTATCATACGTGAACTTCACCTCCTGCCCCACGACAGGCACTAGCGGGATAATATGAAACGGTCTGCGATTTTGTGCGCTCAAAGCGCACGAGATAAACAGAAGTACCACGATACTTCCTAACAATGTGATTTTTTTCATACAATACGAATTAACAAGTTTATAAAGTTTATAAGGTTCATAAAGTTTATAAAGTAATAGGCATACCTAACCTTATGAACTTTATAACTTTATGAACCTTACGAACTCTTTTTATTCTATCTGCCCGATCTCCGGGTTTTCCTCCAAGTACAACTCGCCCATCGGGAACGTGTAGCGTACCGCACCGGGTTGTAAAGTATAAGTAGTACCTTTAAACACGCGGGTAACGGTCTGTGTCGGGAAATCGGGATCGTTCGCCAGACGGCGTTGATCCATCCAGCGCAACCCGCGACACATCAACTCTTTCCGTCGCTCTTGCAACACGTGTCCCAAAGCCTCGGTCGCAGTCGCGGCACTTAACGTATAGTACTCGTCCGGGGAGAAACGATATTCCCGCAGAGTGTTCAGGATATTCATCGCCTCCGTCGTCTTTCCCTCGCGAGCCCAACATTCCGCTTCAATCAACATCATTTCCGGCACGGAGGGACCCATGCTACGGGATTCATACTTCGGGTAACTACTATTATACAAATGATTCTTGAAATAGATCCGTCCCATGTACTCCACGCCCAACTCGGACATCGGTCTGGTGAAATACAGGTAACGCAGGTCATAATCTCGGTCAAACAAGTTCAACAAACCATCACTCAACACGAGATCAACGGCACTATAAGAACTTAACGAGAAAGTCGTTCTCGGCATCTTGGCAAGTATCACTTCCTTGTCCTTCAAGTTTTCCGGGTAAGTTACCGCATCACCGATATAAAGATTCAGATTCTCCAGTCCACTCTGCAACTTCAACGCTTCCACGGCATTAGCCTTTGCCTCCGTGTAATTCCCCATCAGCAAATAAGCCCTCGCTTTCAAGGCGTAAACGGCACATTTACTCGGGTAGAAATTGAACTGCGGTACGTCCGGCAGATACTCGAAAGCATCGTTCAAATCACTGATAATCTGCTCGTACACTCTCTCCACGGACGCACGGGGTAAAGAACCCTCCACGCGGGGAGTCGTCAATAGAGGCACCCCCTGATCGGTCGCGGCAGTCGCGGCGTTATAGGGCTTACCGTACACGTTCACCAATGCCAGATAAGCATCGGCACGATGCACGAGCGCCTCGGCACGGATCGATAGTTTCTCTGCCTGCGTTCCGTTTTTACTACCCATCACCTCATCGATCACCACGTTACAATTATAAATCACTTGATAAACGGCATTCATCTCCTGATCATTTTCCGACTGACTGTAAATCTCGTCCGCCCACGTGTATATCGGGATAAACTTATCCGTTTCGTATACAGCGTTCTGCTGCGTTTCATCGGACATATTGATGTCGTCCGAAGCCACATCATGGTACGCAAGCGTGTACTTGAAATTCTCCGTGTTATTCATCAGATAACGGTAATTCACCGTTTCCTCCGGGATCAATTTCCCCTTCGTCTTGATATCCACCCAATCCGAGCAGGCGGAAAGCGAACAGGAAAGCCCGACAACCAAACTCAATAATATATTCTTGTTCATATCGTTCATGCTTTAGAAGTTAAGGTTTAACGAGAAATTATAAGACGGCGTGGGTGACATGGTCAAGTTACGACTGTTCGGGATAAAGTCGGGGTCGATACCCGCATTATTCTTTTTCCAGATCATCCCCACGTTGTTTGCGCTGAAACCGACAGACCCGCTATTGATCATGAGTTTATTCAACCACTTGGACGGGATATTATAAGTCAATGAAATCTCTCTCAACCTGATATGATCTCCTTTCTCGATATGTATATCCGCACCTCGGTAGCGCACGAAACTATTCGCATTCGTTCCGATACGGGGCACGTTTGTAGTCGCTTCATCGCCTGCCTCTCGCCACCGTTTTGCCATATCCTCGTTAATCTCGTAATACGTGTTTCTCCCCCCTGCCTGTTGGGCGATCGTCGGTTTCTGGAAGATATATCCCAGTTTATAAGTTATACCCACGTAAAGCGACACCCCTTTATACGAGAAGGTATTGAAGAACCCGCCGAAATACTTGGGAGTCAAAGTTCCCACGTACACGAGGTCATCATTTGTCACATTCTCTGTCGATTTGACGATCTCCCCGTCCGCATTGTACACTTGTGAATCCCCGTTCTCGTCCAGACCTGCCCAACGGTAAGCCCAGAAGTTGCTCATGTTATACCCTTCCAACATGCGACCGCTACCGCCACCACTGGAGTAGAAATAAGACGACATCTCGTAAGGCGAAGATTTCACCTCGTTCGTGTTATAGGAGTATGTGAGGCTTGCCTCATACCTGAAATCTCCTTTCTGTACGATAGTCCCGTTCAACGCCACATCCAAACCTTTACCGTTTACTTTTGCCGCATTACGGGAAAGCGTGTACATCGACGAGGCGTTTGCCCCGAATATCGGGTTAATCACGTAATCCGCAAATAAATCCCTCGAATATTTGCGATACAATTCGATAGAACCGGAAAGCCTGTTATTCAGCACGGCAAAGTCCAAACCGAAATTCAACACGCCTGTTTTCTCCCAACGCACGGAAGGATTCGCCGCAAAGTTAATACTGGAAGAAGGCAATTGCGTGTACCCGTCATTACCCGTCGTCAAGGATATCTGCGTGAACGGATACTGATTCTGGTCAATATTCCCGTTATACCCGTAGGTGGCACGGAAAGTCAACTTGTTCAACCATCCCGCGTTATCCAATATGAAATCCTCTCTGCCGATATGCCATGCCAACCCGGTCGACCACATCGGGGTAGCCCGGTATTTCCGGTCAACACCGAAATTATTGTAGTCGTCATATCTCACGCTACCTGTCAACACGTATTTACTCATCAACGTGTACGACACGTTCCCGTAATATGACAGGAAACGGCGTTGCAAATCCTGTTCCGGGCTGCCCTCGTTCAAGTAAGAAGTCCACCCCCATATATTCGTGTAGGGATTCGTTATCTGGGAAGCCGACTGCAAGGTCTGTCCGTTGTAACCGTAATACCACGCGCTGCTCTGCCACATTCTGGTTTCGCGGAATTCCATCCCCGCCAATGCGGATATTTGATGAATCTCGTCAATCGTGTTATTGTAATTCAATTGCCCCCGTAAACTATAATTCCGGGAATCCGTGTGAGAAAGGTTCAACAATCCGCCATCGGGAAGCCCGTGTGTCAATTCACCCGTGCTCTCGTTATATCGCGTGGCATAATTATACCTGTCACGTGAAGCGTAAGTATCCTCGTTCTCGAGATTTCTGGTTCTCGCGTTCGTTTTCTCGTACATGAACGATCCGTCCAACGCCAATCCCTTCACGCCCGGAACCGGAATATTCAATCCCATTGTCAGCGAAACAGCTTGCTCCTTCCGCGTATTATCCATGTTATCCAACTCGTCAAGATAATTATACTTCCAGTTCTTGTATCCCTGTTCCTCTTTCTCCTTCACGAAATCCTCTTCATACCGGTAATAATCCACCCGGTTGCCATTATCATCCACGAGTTGATTATACGGCATCAAAGGCAGTATACCCAGCGACGCCTGCATCGCGGAAAGTCCCAGACCGTTGTTCTTGATATTGATCAACGAAGCCCTCAAACCCGTGGTCAATGTCGCCCAATTCATAATCTTGAAATTCAAATTGGAAGTCAACGTGAAACGGTCACCTTGCTCGCCTTTCGTGTTTGACTGTTCATTCGCGTAAGAAGCCGACAAGAAATAAGACATCTGCTCGGAAGCCCCGCTGAATGACAGGTTATACTGTTGCGAGAAAGCCGGTTGCAATAAATACTTTTTCACGTCACGGTATGACTTGCGGCTTGCCAATTTCTCCAATTGTGCATCCGCGTCCGCTTGAGTAATCACGCCGTCCTTGGCATCCAGCAAAATCTTCGCCGCGTCCGAGATAGCGTACCCCGCTCCCCATGCCGAACTTACCGGGCGAGTGATATAACCTTTCTCCACCATCTCCCGCTCGTAATCAATCATCTCCACCGAATTCATCACGGGCAACGAACTGAAACGCGGTGAACCCGACGTCATGATATTCATTCCGAAACTCACCGCCGTACCCGGTCTGCCGTTTTTCTTTCCTTTTTTCGTTTCGATAACGATCACCCCGTTAGCCGCACGGGCACCCCAGATAGAAGCGGCTGCCGCATCTTTCAGGAAAGTGATCGACTCCACGTCATTCGGGTTCAGACCTTTCAATTCCATATCTGTCGGGAATCCGTCAACAACAAGCAACGGGCGAGCCATCGCATCCGAGAAACTGCTTCTTCCCCGGATATTCATCGAAATATTGTTCTGTTCCTCCAGTTGCCCGTCCGAACGGTTAGACCCGTACAGGAATGTCATGTCCGAATTTTTGATATCCACGTACACGCCGGGGACTACACCTTCCAAACGGTTCAGTATATTCGGGCTGGGACGTTTCTCCAATTCCTTGGCGGTAACCACGCCGAATGATCCCGTGGCACGCTCTTTAGGCAAGCGGGTATATCCCGTCGATACCACGACCACCTCGTCCAGCGACTCGGTAGCTTCTTTCATCTGCACCGTGACCGGCGTGTCGTCACTCACGGCCATCATCCGGGACTCGAAGCCAATCATCGTGAAAAGCAAGGTATCGCCTTTGCTGCACAATACCAAGAACTTCCCATCCACGTCAGACACGAAACCGACCGTCGTCCCCTTGATTAAAATATTCACGCCGGGCAAGGGTAATCCCTTCTCGTCGGTCACCTTACCGGAAACCCTCAAATCGTTCCTTCCCGTCTGGGCGGTCACCCGTGCGGGAGATATCACCACCGTGTTATCCACGATCGAGAAAGTCAAACCGGTTCCCCGCAAACAATATTCAAGTACCGTCTTCACGTCCGTGTTCGTGAAATCGGGATTCAAATTCACGATAGTACCCACCTTCGCGTCATTGTACAAGAAGGTCAAGTTCGTCTGTTTCTGTATCTCTTTAGCTATTCCCGTGAACGTGCTGTTTTGCATCTTTATCGTCACGTTCTGTGCCGTAACGGCGAACGACGACAAGAAGAGGAAAACAACCGTCAATTTCATCATCAGTTGGTTTTTTAATAACCATAAACCTCCCGGAAGAGACTTATTCTGGTTCTTCTTCATAACGTAAATTATTAATTTTAAATGGTTCACACTCTCGTTCCCCCGTGGCCATCGGGGCAACTCTACTCAGTAGTTATATAGACATCATTTCCTTTAATCTCGAACCGTGCATCTCCTGTCAGTCCCAACATTTCCACCACACGGGAGAAATTATCGTATCGTCTTAAATCACCCGATAAAGAAATCCGTTTCGCCTCCTCGTCCTTGAACACTACCCGGATATCGTACCATCGTTCCAACGTTCGCATGATCTCTTCCAGCGGTCGTCGCACGAACACGAATCGTCCGTCTTTCCAACTGGTAAAATCCCGTACCTCCACCTCCCGTTTCACCATATCACCCGACAAAGCATCCACTTCCACCTGTTCGCCCGGTTTTATGCTTATCGTGTTGTCGCCCCCCGTGATACATACCGAACCCTCGGCAAGCGTCGTCAAGGAGTGTCCCTCTTCGGGATAAGCCCGCACGTTGAACGATGTTCCCAGCACCGTCACCGCCGAACTCATGAATTGCACGATAAACGGCTTCTTGGCATCCTTCGCCACCTCGAAATACGCCTCTCCCTGCACGAACACCCTTCGTTCCTTCGTCCCGAAAGCTACCGGGTACTGGATTGAAGTCGCCGAGTTCAGCCACACTTTCGTCCCGTCGGACAACGTCAGGCAGAACTCCCCGCCCCGCGGTATTTCCAGTTTATTATACACGAGAGCGCTGTTCCCTGAAATACCCGCGTAAGTCAGCCCCGACGTCGAGGCATCGATCCGCGTGCCGTCCGCGATAATCGTGCTGTCGGAATACTCCTGTCCCAACATGATCGTGTTCCCGTCGCCCGTCGTCAACACCGCCTTGCTCGTTCCCGGCAAAATGGTCGCGGCGGCGGCATAATCCGTCGCGGGCACGCTCTCTTTCCCGAGACCGATATAAAGTACAATCGCTATCGTGAGCGGTAGAACAACAGCCGCCACACGAGCCGCACGAAACAACAGCCTCCTCGAGCGGCGTTGTTGGTATTTCCTTTGTAGAAAACGCCCGTAAGCAACACGAGAATCGAACGTTTCCCACAATTCCGTCCCGTCAGTATAAAAGCTTCCGGAGGTCATTTTTTGAAAAGCCGCCTCGTTATCACGTGACGCTTGCCGCCAGTCGGAAAGTATCTTTTCCTCCTGCCCGGACAATTCGCCCCGCAGACTCTTCCTTATCAATCGTGCTATTTCAAATGCCTCTTTCATTTCTTTATCTGTTTACGGACTAAAAACAACCGAGTGGCAAAAAAGTGTCACCGAAATGTCATTTTCCCGCGATTTTAACAATTGGATAGAATCAAAAGGATAGCCGTGATATCGCTTAATCTATTCTTTAAGAATTGCTTACCACGCTTTTTATGAGATTTCACCGAGTCAATCGAAAGATTCAATTTTTCCGCTATCTCCGCGTTATCGAACCCCTCCATGACCAGTTGAAATACTTTGCCCGTCTGCTCCGGCAAGTCTTCGATCGCCTCCGAAAGCAACATTAATAACTCCTGCTCCACGATCTGGTTGAAAAAGAAGGTTGTCTTCTCCTTCTCGTCCATCAAAGACACGTACTCTTGTTCAATACGAACGTGTTTCAAGTAATTCAGACACTGGTTCTTCGTCACCAGATACAAGTAAGATTTCAAGGCAACCACCGCCTCGAATGTCGGCTTGTCCGTGTATAATTTGAAGAAAATTTCCTGCACGATGTCTTCCGCCGCAGCCGCGTCATTCACGAACCCCGTGGCAAAAGCACAGAGTGGGGCATAATATTTCTCGAACAGCACCTTGTAAGCACCGTCTTCCCCAGCCTTCAATCCCCGCAGCCATTCTATTTCTTCCCGTTCTGACATAAATTTATTCGTGTCCTGTACATCGTTTGGATTTACAAATATAAAGAAAGAATTTTGATTCCCCGCCCTACTTGTCCCAAAAAACGATTAAAACGATATCCGACTCACGAGGTATTTGATCTTGTACCACTCCTCCTGTAAAACGGCAAACCTCTTTACCTAGCTCTCTAATCACATTCTGTAACACTCCCATAATCTTTTGTAATTTTTAATTGTATTCCAAAAGTACATCCCGGAACGCCCTTTACCAACCAAATTATCCGAATGCCCCGATTTATCATCTGAATCCCCGGAAAATTTATCTAAACAAAACTTCCCTTGAAAGGTCACCTCACAAGAACGATTAACTACTCTTATCTTCTATATCCCTTCATTCTATTGCACCTTCTTCTTGCGCTTTAATTCCCAGAACAGGAAACACCCGAACACCTCTTCCCGGTAAAGTGGACTCACGGGCAACACCCGATCTGCAATGCAGATCGCCTTACCTATAAATCCCTCCACTTCCCGAAGATTCACGATATAACTCCGGTGAATCCGGCGGAACATATCCCTCGGCAACCAAGGTTCCACCACTAAAAGAGGATAGGCGATCGAAAGCCGGGGCTTATCCCGACGATAAATATAACTATAACACCCCGAAGCCTCCACGTACAAGACTTCCGAGTAAAAACACTTCTCCATACGTTCTCCCTGACGTACAAAAAAACAATCTCCCACGAGACGTTGCGATTGATCATTCGTTTCTTTCATAACTTCCTGATTTTATATCTCGCGAAATGACCTTTTCACCTGCAAACGCCCCATGTGGCGAAACTCTAAAAAACAAAAAGGGTATAACAAAAGCATTTACAACTTTCGTTATACCCTCTGACGGGAAAAACATCAACTTAAAAGTTACTTCAGAATCACATCCGTCCAATCTATTCTATACACACGTTCCATACCTTCACGCTCTACTTTCATGAACTGATAACTCACAACAAACTTTTTCTCAAAACCGCACGTTCTATCTTGCAGAACTTTTCCTAGTTCATGCCACCATATTCATTTAAGAACAAACGAACTTTTGAGGCGTAGAAGCCTCCTTCTTTCTTTTTATTGTTCATGATCCACCATGTTTTTTAATTCGTAGCGAAACTATCGATTCGGATGATGCCAATCAATACGACCTAAAGTGACAACTTACCATTCTATTCATCGCTTTGTAAGTGATCACTCAAGTTCAACACTCGCTATCCTTGGCTCAAAGCAGCAGTTCGGACGAACACAGACAATTCGAACGCCACTTGCACGCTGTGGTCCCACCTTCATAAAAGTCGCGATCACGCTTGTCTTACCATGAAGACCAAGAGGTCCAATATTTGCTTCATTCACACGTCTTGTGATTTCCTGTTCCATCTCACTTTGAAAATCATATCTACCATCCACTTGTGCCTGAAGCATCATAGATGTAGCCTCAAAATGACTCCTCCCAACACCTACAGCCAATGTACACGGTGAACACCCAAGCTGAGCAACAGCTTCTGTCGCCCAACTCACGATTTCATCCAACACCACCCGCGTATTGTGCTTATGGAATACTCGATAGGTTTTTGCTCTAATCGCAGGACCGCCACCAAACATCAGAATATGCAATCTGACAACATTGTCTTGACAACGTCGGAGCAATATCGGGGCTGGCTCCACTCCGGCACTATCCGGATTCAGGCCACCAGACTGGTCAATTCTATGACTGTCATCTCCCATAATGCCCATGGGTCGTCCTGGAAGTTTACGCAGACCTTCAGCTATTCCTTCCCTAATAGCGTCTAACATCCGACCTGTCACTGCCACATCCCGGCCAACTTCCAGTACCATATGTGGAATGCCGGTATCATCACAGAGCGGACAATGATTTTTCTCCGCAGCTTCCGCATTTGCAAGTATGGTCTCCAAAACCCACTTAGCTTTCTTATTATCTTCCGATATAATTGCTCTTTTATAAGCTTCCTTTTTATCCTCACGAAAAGTAGAGCCAGCCTCTACAATGGTTTCGCAAACAAGTGAAACTATCTCCTCAAAACTCTTATTCATAGATGCTCCTCCCATGTGCTGCCGCAATAATAGCCGGATATCGTACAACCTTCAATTGATATAACGCTTCCATACCAAGTTGTGGAAAAGCCACTAATTTTTGTTCAATGGTTTTATCTGCAAGCAAAGCTGTCACGGGTGGAATAACCGCATAAACAGCATTATACTTATTTAGGGCTTCCACCGTTTCCTTATGGATCGCTCCCTTTCCAAGATGCAATTTGATTCCTGCTTTACTTAGCGGCTCAATACTACTCTCAATCTCTAATTTATTACTGGATGTCGGTCCGACACCAGCAGGACTAACCGCTGTATGAAAGATGACATTTCCCGGTAGAGAAACACCAAGTTCATTTATTTTGCCCTCTTTTACCATTTCTACTACCATAGGTAATACAGCGTCGCGACCACAGAGTATATAACCTGTAATAGTAACAGTATCTCCAATTTGCAAGCCGGCCGCAACCTCTTCTGCGATAGGTGTATGTATTTCAATATTCATAATATTCTTCTATCGCATTACTCGTTTACAGCAAACAACTTAACATAAGCGCTTTCATTCTCAATAACGCCAAAAGCACGTGCTCTATTGTAAACCTTCTTCGCCCAATTAGTATGCGGCTTGATTTCATTCATCTTATTGCCGCCAAAACCCTTTACTACACCACCTCCCGTACCGAGAATTTGACAGGCATCATCGTACTCTTCTTTCGTTACCGCCATCAGCGCGTTAACAAACTTCACATGGGTGGGGTGAATAACAGTACGTCCAACGAATCCATTCGCTTTATCCAGAATGACCTCCCGAAGCAGTCCATCGATTTCATTATTTACGATGGGTAAACGCTTCATCAGATAATCTTCAATGCCATGATGTGGAAGTTCCTCAAACATCAATTCCTTTGGAACACGGAAAAACTCCCAGACCGGACCCGAAATTACATAATCATTGTTACGTCCACAAACGTTGATGATATCCGACAAGCATTCACGTACCATCATGATGTCATAAATTGAATAATCAACACCACGACGCACACCAAAAACGGAACTAAAGTCCGTTCCCCCAACACGAACCTGCAACACCAAGTCTCGGTACTTGTCTAAAATCTTTTTAATACCTATCAACTCAGGCATACGGGTTTCTTTGTAGGCAACCTCAGCATCCTCAATAATCGGCAAGCCATAAAGGATCTCATCAAAACGGTCATTCAGATCTTGCAGATATACATAATATTCGTAACCATTCTCTGCGGTAAATTTCGGGAAATTAATACCACACAATGACTTAACCTCCTGTTTCGTCAGTTTTTCCCCAAACGCTTTGAACTGAGCGAGGTTACGAATACGGACAAAAATCAACGGGACCTTATCGACATCCAGCGTTCCATTTTCCACAGCTTCTGTTACCGTTGCCAACAAATAATGAACATTCTTCATAGCCTCCGGAACTTTTTCTTCCGGGCAAGCATCCTCGAAACATAGAACTATGGTTGTCAAGCCAGGTATCGAGTTATTTAATATTTTTGGAGTAAAATCTTTAAAACCCGGCATATACATAGTTGCGCCAAGGCAATACTGAAGCAACTCTCGGTCAGTATATTTATTAAAAGGCTCAGGTTCCACGACAAACTTGAAACCCGGATTATACCTATGATGTCTCATGATTATTTTCTTCCTTTACTATCTATCAGAATAATGTTTTGACATTGATTCCGGACAATGTATGCAGACTTTTCAATCTATCAGAACTCAATCTTAAAGCAGACTACCTCTCGGAGACCAAACTGCTTCCGGATAATACTCATCAATCATGCGCTTCACTAGACTGCACTGTTTTGCACGCTTACGCGCATCATCCTCGGTACTGTTCCAACTATGAGTCGCAGCCACGGAACCTCCGGTCTTAAGGTAAATCGGTGCGGCAATACGGATCATTTCCGGTACCTCATAATGACGGATAAAACCACCTGTGGACTTCGGATTTTCGGTATGAATGTCGATTGGGCAGTCCACCGCCTGGCGCATAGCAGCCAACATTTGGAGCTGGATGTCACGAACAGGATTTATAGAGTCTGCACCAATACTCTCCAACAGTTTTGCGGAACAGGGATTTCCGTGTCCCGTATGGGCAGATATCTTAAAGTGACAGTCTGCGGGAATCTCTCCCGCTTTGCGCATTTCGTTCAATACCCACAAGCATCCTTCATCATAAACCAAGAAACCGCGGCATCCTAGACGGGCGGCGCGTTTCACATCCTCTATGGCACGGACAATCTGCTCCTGACCACGCAGACGATACCCCATACGCACACCTTCCTCCGTATGCACCGATGCTGATGTATCCGTGGTTGCTCGAGGACCGATGGCAAGAATCAGATCGGTCTGCCATTTGTGAGCAAGCTCCACCATCTTACAGATTTCCTCATCAGTTAAACGCATAATACCCTGTGTCTGTGTTACACGGTGCAGATACAGCCCGTACCCATCCATCGCCTCCAGAAGAGCCTGCATTACCTTCGGGCCTTGAATCCCGGGGACTTCAAAGCGGTATTGTCCGCCATCAACGAAACGTTTTTCAGAAGTCGGCAAATCATATGCATCCCCTCCAGGAAGCCCGATTGACTTCAGAAATTCTCTTGTTTTTTCCATACTGTTCATAATCACATTTCTTTCTCCCGATTAAAACGGGACTCTATTTTATTTCTCACTGTAATTCTTCATTTATTCAGATCATCTATCAGAGCATCAATCACTTCCCGGTGGTCAAATACAATCGGAGGCAATTTCCTACTCAACCCCTTATGAATTCGACAGTCAATGAAAGATGCTTTACCACAATCACGTAGAACATCCAAAGCCTCCACCAATTCCACTTCCGTTGTTACAGAATGTCCGACTGTCGCATAACCACACGCTTCCGCTATTTTTGTAAAGTCAACCTTATGACCGGCAGATGGTTGTCCTCCCACAGATTCATGCGCTCCATTATTCAATACAATATGCATAAAGTTTGGAACATCAAGTTTGCAGACCATTGTCATCGCACCCATATGCATCATGCAGGCGCTATCACCATCCAAAGCAACAACTTTCCGTCCGGGTTTCTCCAATGCAATCCCAAGCGCAACAGAACTCACGTGCCCCATAGAACCGACATTCAGAAAATCATGCTCTTTTGTTTCGCATCTCTTTTCTCGCAAGAAAAACAGTTCTCTGGTTGCTCTTCCTGTCGTTGCAGAATAGATGGCATCTCCCGGCATATTGTTCAAAATGATTTCCATTGCCTCTTCCCTGCTCATCGGATAAGTATTGTCCACGTTATTCGGCTTATCGCTCGCCGCCATGACACCCTTCGGTGCAATCAAACCGTAAGGCTGTCGAGTTTCCTTACAATATTTGACCGCTTTCTCCACAGTCTTAGCAAACTTATCATCATCATCCTCAAGGATGGTGTAAGGGATATGCATGATTTCCAGCAGTTCAGGTGTAATCTCCCCCTGTAATTTATGCTGCGGATGATTCGGCTCAGTGTTTCCCTGCCCACGCCAGCCGACGAGCAAAAGCATGGGAACAGCATACACATCCTTATCCACAAGACTTGCCAGAGGATTCACCGTATTTCCCAGCCCACTGTTCTGCATATAGACAAGCGAAATCTCTTTACTTGCGAAATAATGCCCGGAGGCAATACCAACCGCATTCCCTTCATTGGCAGCAATAATATTCCTGCTTCCACAATTATTTAGGGCATAGTTGCAAAAACCGTTCAAATAAGAATCCGGCACACCTGTGAAGAAAGTAACACCATGCTTTGCTAACTCTTCAAATACTCTTTCTTGATTCAACATTATTTTTTCTCTCCTCCTACAGAGCCTTTACCTTTATACAAAGTGAAGTATTCGGGACTGTCCGCCTTACTGGTCTGCCACGCTTTTTCAAAGGCATCTACAATAGAATCCGGCAAGGAACCCGCTTTCACCGTTTCCATATTCTGTTTCAAATGATTCAACTTGGATGCACCTATAATAATCGCGTCTCCGCGTTCTGCACTCAACATAGAATGATAAGCAAGCCAACGATAAGTTGCTTCAATAATAGTAATACCCTCTTTCTCACAGGATGATTTGATAATTTCTACAGCGTCAAAATAGCTCTTTTTCCAGTAACGCTTCTGATAGTTAGGACGATGAGTGAAGCGCCCATCTGTCGGAGTGTCTTCATATCTTCCATAACGTCCCGTGAGCAATCCACCTGCCATCGGATTATAGGCATAGAAGCGTATTCCAAAATGATGCAGGCATGCGTTCAATTCAGTTTCCGCTTTTCTGGTCAAAGGGTTGTAAATGCCCTCGAACACGGTCGGCGATACCCAACCGTTTTTATCGCATATCCGCCATACATCCGCAACCATCCATGCGGGAAAATTGGAAAGTCCCAACTCTCTGAATTTTCCTTCTCGATAGAGATTATTACAGGCCTCCAAAACGTTTTCCACCGATGTTGCAGGATCGGGGAAATGAAGATAGAAAGTATCTACTGCAGGAACCCCTAATCTTTTCAACGACTCGTTCAATTGAATATAGGCAGCTTCTCCGTCCAACTTACCGGTAATCCGAGGATTCACTTTTGTTGAAATTTTATACGGGTTGCGGAGTCTAGGCAGAACCTCTCCCAACAGCTTTTCACACTTCCCTTCGTTGTAGACGTATGCCGTATCAAGCTCCTCATATCCCGCATCCAGAAACATCTCAACAAACTCACCCACATTCGGAGCAAATACGGACTCTCCGAATGTCATTGTTCCAAGTACTAACTTCATTTTATACCTCCTTTTATGATTTTCATAACCTTCCGAACTTTCGTTCCTTCAGTATTAACCAACTGATACACTTCATCACCAGAAAGTCACTTTCCTTATAAATATCTATACTAATTTTTTAATATAATTAAATGCCCAAATCCGCTCCGTCCGTTTCATTCCAAAAATCAATATGCACATCAATGCGTAAAAAAAAGACGTAGCCATATAAAGCACAACTTTAGAAAATTCCTCGTTTTCTGTCATACGAATCAAGAAGAGTGGAATAAAAGCAAACAAAGAAGATATACCAATCGGATATAAGACTTCTCTAAAATAACAACGATAGGAAATAGATATTTTACTCAAAACAATCCAAATTCGTATGCCCTGTGTTAAAAGTTCAACAAAAAGGTAGATACACATGACCATTTCTGGAGAAATATGATAAAATTTCAATGCCAGATAAGCAATAGGAACAGTCAATAAAAGAAAAGTCCCTTCATATATTTGAAACCTCTTTATATCCCCCGTCGCATGAATTGCATCAATCATTGCACCGCGTAAAGGCCATAACAGTGCAACAGCAAACATTATACGTACAAAACCGGCAGTATATTCAGGCACATCTTCTAACCATATCTTTAATATTGGATTTATGCACAATGTAAGTGGCAAAACGATTAATAGCATCAAAAAAAAACCATACTTTGAAGACATCATAATCAATTTATGCATATACAACATATCAGATACGGCATATGATTTTACAATCTGAGGTCTTACCGCTGTTTGAAAATTCTGCACAAAAGCAACAACAGCGGCTTCTACTTGAATAGCAATAGCTCGTGCTGCATTGACTACAGGGCCAAAAAAAAGATTTAAGAGTATATTAATACCCTGCGTATATCCCACAATCGCAAAACTCCCATTTAATGTCCATCCCACGTAAGCAAAGATCTTTTTTACCCATTGTACATTCCAAACCAACTTAACCTTGCACTCCGGGAAATGAGTAGAACAATAATAGCCATATACTATCCGTATTAAAAGTTGAACGACAAATAGAAGTACGGCATATGCGATCAATTTATCCTGAGCCGTATAAATCAAAGCCCATGCTATTAACAACTTCAAAAACACCTCTATTATAGAAATATAAGCAAAAGCACCCATCCGCTCATGCGCAATTATCAAAGCATTATACGGTATATTTACAAAAGTGATAACTGCAATTAAAATAGAACTATGATACACCCATAAAGCAGCGGTCATTCTTTCTGCCGGTATAACCAATTTATTACATACAAACCACAAACCAACAGTTTCCCCTACAAGAACAAGAAGTCCGGCCAAAAGAAGATGAACACAAATCACGGTTGAAAAGACTTGTTTCAATTCTTCCTCATCGCCTTTTCCCAAAGCAAAGGTAATAAAACGAGTACTAGCTCTGGATAAAGTATTTACAATAATATTTAACATCGCTACTATACCTCCAACCACGTTATATATTCCAAAATCCTCAACACCCAGCACTCTCAACACCACACGTGAGGTGTAAAGGGACACTAACATTATCAGAAACGTCCGGATATATAAGAAAAATGTATTTTTAGCGATACGTTTATTATTTTTGGAAATACTATTAGAACCTACTACCATTACACTAAATAGAGTTTATAACAAGCTATCTCACATATCTATTATTCTTTGTCATGTAAACATTAACAAAAATAAAGATCAGCAAAAATGGCCCCCACGAATTAAAATACAAAAACTGTCCCCAAAAAGCATCGAATGTAGCTCTTGGAGCTTTAAATATTGCATCTATCATAAACAATCCAATCGCAATCCTCCATATATTTCCTCTATTTATCGCATTTTTTAATAACACACACAACAGAATACCATATATAACATTACCTAAGAATACTCCGATATAACCAAAATCAACATATAATTCCTCTATATAACAGGAACCATATCCCATACCCGTCAAATAGATAGCCGGATTAGCATTATACGACACGAAATCAGCAAGATACGTTCCAGACATTGCAGTTTCCAATGATTGCCGTCCAAATTCAAAGTTCAAATTTAAATTCAATAGATGATCAATCCAACTATCTTGTAACCACTTTAAAGTATTATATAATGAATAATAAGCATCAGGATCTAGCCTTGCCTCAAATAATTCTGTATATTTGATAACATTTATAGAGGTTCCTTGGCGAACAAAAAAACCTAGTAAAGGGGAATATGCAGAAGCTGTACCCACCACATGTTCTGATCTAATATATTCAAATAAATACATAGACATTAACAATATAGGAATTGATGCACCTATATAAATTAACTGTTTTTTACTAATCCAAGGCTTTCTTTCAGGATTAACAACATTTCGTAGCATCATATAAGCAAATATGATCAAGATTCCTGTCATAAAATAAATTCGTCTCCCTGTTCCTAGCGACAATAATAGGTAAAAAGAGTACATAATAATAACTATTTTAGCTTCTCTTTTGGCAGGCATTGTTGCAAGATACAAAAAGAATGCTGATGGAGCCATATAACCAAACACTCTTATAAGAGCAGGCACTCTACTCGAATATGATAAATAGTAACTAATATATCCATATTGAACAACATAGAGAATATTATCTAACAAGATAAGTATCCATAATGCATATGACACAAAAAATAAATATTTACTAACAGTTCTTACGTTCACGTAATAAGTGCTATTATAATCCACAGCACTAAAAACATGCCTATTTTCTTTTGTTTTATCTGCCAAAAAATATCCAAACATCAACCCTGTCAGCCCAATCAATAAAACTAAATCAGTATGTAATTCTATATCTTCTGAAAAATCGTAACCATACACATTAATGAATTTATCGAGTAACTGTCCACCTAATAGGAAAGTGAAGAAACAAATTAAAAATGAAAATAAAAAAATATTATTGTAAATATTCTTGACACAAAAATACATACCTAATAGAAACACCATGCAAGGAAGAATTATTACTACTGAATAATCTTTTACGGCAAGAATATATATCGAAATTAAAGAGAATGCTAAGCTAAATCGAAATATAGTATTAAATTTCACCCTGTCTACTTTTATCATTTCCACTTAATTAAAATTATGAAAATATTTTACTTCCATAAAACTTCAACAAATACCTCCAATATATAATGAAATATATATGATTACTCATTAACCAAACATAAGATTTCAAATATGAGGTATCATTCATCCTAGAAATAACAAAATTCAAATCTTCATCCAAAACTATCTCATACAACTCTTTTCTTAACATATCCTTACTTTTCTTTTTGGATACATTATTTAAAGCAACCAAAGAACGCTGCGTAAGCATCACTCCTAATCGTTTCTTAATTTCCTCATCATCAGGAAGTTTTTCTAACAATCCACAATATATTTCTTTCACTGAAGCCCAATAGTTTGGAACATATCTATGAGTTACAGAATTGTCTATTTCCATATAATGATAAAGAGGTTTATCTGCCAATAAATACAATCTCTTTACACGGAAATGAAGCTGTACAAACAAATAGTAATCTTCACTCCGAATCATCCCTTCTGCATATCGAATTTTAGGATTTTCCAAAGAATCTTTTAATATCATTCTTACCCATGAATAAGGAGGTATTCTTTTAGTAGATACATCACTAATCAAATCTATTGCTATTTTCTTGGCTTCTTCCCCTACATATAATCCAGAATCATATTTATATTCATGTTTTACAATAATGCCTGAATGCTCTTGATTATACCCACAGATAACCATTTCCGCATGACTAGTTTCCGCAGCACAAACCATTTCTTCAATCATATTACATTCAACATAATCATCTGCGTCCACGAAAGAAATGTATTTACCACTTGCACAATCTATTCCAGCATTACGAGCTGTAGCAGGTCCAGCGTTTTTCTGATTAATCAATAAAATTTGAGAGAATTTATCTTTATATGTTTCACAAATATTCCGGCTACTATCAACAGAGCCATCATTTACTAAAATTATCTCTATATCTTCATAAGTCTGTGCAACTAAACTGTCAAGACACCTACAAAGTGTTTTTTCCGCATTATATACAGGGATAATAATCGAGACTTTAGACATATCTACTTACTTTTACTCATTAACAATCATGTTGATCTTTATAACCCAACAATCGCAAATCCTTATCGAAAAATGACATAACCGATCCGAAAGTTTCATTAACATCAACATTCATACACCTATTTATCAATCGATTAGACGTTTCTTTAGAGACAACTCCATATGAACATGCGTGCATTTTAATTTGTAGATCATTCCAATCAAGCGCTCCTATTCCTTCCCCTTTCGGTATTAATATCGTTTCCTCTAAAATTTCTCCATCACACAATACAACTTTTATTCGAGCTCCCCTAATCCCACACGCTCTATCTTCCATCAAAGGCTCTGGTACTAATTCTATTTTCGCTAACAAATTATTTATTACAGAATCCGCTTTTTCAACCTGAAGATCCTCTATGGAGAAATCTCCATTGCTGAATGCTACAGCTATCGCATAATAAATTGAGAATTTCGCCTCTTCCTGTGAACGAGGATTCCTAATTATTCCCGCTGACTTAATCGCACTTGGATAAATATACACTTCAATTTTCTCTATAATCTTAGGTAAAAAAGTATTCTTATCATTCATCCGTTCCCGAATTTTCAGAACACCGTCAATGCAACAATGTGTGTGACGGCATGTTGGATATAACTTCAAATAACTTTCACCAATAGTAAAATCAACACCAAGACCTCTCAAAAGGATCGTTTCATCAACATGATCTGTAAAAGCATGAAACCACCCCTTTTTACTCTCCAATGGATTTCGAGAACTCAATAATCCCTTTTCTGCCATTAAAGCA
This sequence comes from Butyricimonas muris, assembly GCF_046365375.1. Lineage (NCBI taxonomy): Bacteria > Pseudomonadati > Bacteroidota > Bacteroidia > Bacteroidales > Odoribacteraceae > Butyricimonas > Butyricimonas muris. Next base: position 217,946 of record NZ_JBKEIT010000011.1, read on the forward strand.
GAAAGGATACCTATCCTTGCCGCATTTGCAGGATTAATCGGCTTACAACTTTGTCCACTTTCATCTATAATAATCAAACCACTAGACTGAATCGCTGCTAAAGATACACTATTATAGACCCCGCATCTATCTAACCTCATTAGTTTAGCACAAGCAGCTCCACAAGCCATCGCACCAGCAATCCCTGTAGAATGAAAACCCTTGTTATAAAGTCCTGGCTGGGCAGCACCCGCTATTCTATTAAAAAATTCATATCCTACATTTATGGCAACAATAATATCCTTCCATGCTACACCTAGCTTCTCTCCCAACGCAAAAACGGCAGATATTACATGAGTCCCTATATGACCCGCTGATTTTCGATTGCCATCATCCATATCTGCGCCATGTGCATAAGCCGCATTCATAAAAGCGGCATTACCCACTGGATATTTTTTCTTCTCAAATAATATTGACGCTTGTTCTGCTCCTCCCTCTTCTTTTATAATAGACATTGCCACCCTATTAAACTGCTTATTAACTCTATATCCTGCTATACTTGCTGCATAATAATCAGCTATAAACAATTTAGTCTGTTCAATGACACCATGCGGTAAATCCTCATATTTAAGCGCAACAACAAAATCAACTAAGACATCAGTATATCCCTCCATATCTAAACCTACTTATAATATACTGATTTTTTGACAGAGCTTCATATCTTCTCCTTCTGTATCTTTTAGCTGAACTGTGCTATATATTTCATTTATCACCCTATTCAACTCTTCTCTATTCTTGGCTTCTATATGAAATCTTGCAAAAACCTGTTGCAAAGTACCTATCATTTTAACCTCATCTCCTACATGAAGTAACTGTAGCATTCTAAACACCTCTGGCATTTTTGCAACACGATCCAGACCTTCAATTTTAGCAATAGTTCCTCTCTTTGCTAAAATTGAATAATTGGCTAAGAAACGACCATTCATATCTACACTTATTCGTTCAATAAGATTTTCATCTCCTAAACACATTCGTCCAACAAGTGACGTATTTATCATCAACTCCAATGGATTTACATCAAAAACATGCTTTGTGATAAAATAGGATAATCCTCCTGAAAACCTAATCCCGGGATCATAAGGCCGAATAACTTCTCCATCAACAAATGCTTGTACAAACATCGTTCCATTATAAAAATTAAAATCTTTAAGCATTTTGATCATTTTCGGATGCATCGTTTCAAAATATAGCTTCACGTGTTTTGATGGATATATAGTACAATCAGCTATTGCCCCCACATTCTTCTGTTCTCTATTAACAAATCGATCATTTATTTCCCACACATACATATTTCCACGATCAAATAAATATTTAATGGTAATCTCTGGACAATCCATATATTTTTCACATAAGAATCGATTTGTTCTTGAATATAATTTGGCCTTCTGAATCGCTTGTTTCAATTCATTTCCAGAATTACATATCGAGATTCCTTTTGACCCACAACTATCAGCCGGCTTCAAAATAACCGGATAAGCACTCTGAGGTATTTGATCTGAATGAAAATCACTTGTCAGTTCGTACGTCTCCACAATAGGAATACCATACTTTATACAATTCTTTTTGAAATTCTTTTTATCCTGCAATTCATTCCATTGATCACGTTTCACATAGAAATCAAGCCCTATGCCCTCAGCCACATCAATCACACTAGTTATAATATCCTCATTTCCGATAACCAATATACCATCAACAGCCCGCTCTACCAGTAGTTTCCTCAAACATTCTCTATCACAAACATCAATAATATATTGTTCATCTGTTAAAGAACGTATATCTTGTGATATAAATTTCCCTGCGACAAGTAACTTTATGCCATGGCTCTTAGTATAGTATGCAATATCATTTATTGAAGCACTTCCACCTATATATAAAAGACGTTTCCCTTTCAATTCCATAACAATATTCAAGTTTTTATTATTACTCTGTAGTAATATAGATCTGTTTCATGGCATTTTCACAGAGGTCGATAGCAGCTTGAACTGTATTCGCTTGAGCAATTACATACCCTACACGATCTACACTACTACTAATTTGACCAACGATATCACCTACGGTTTTAGTCAACACAACTTGCTTAATACCATCCATTTTATTTACTATATCAACACCCGAAATATTTTTAATAATACCTTCTGTCTCTTTTAGATAACGTATCGCCGCCCCTTTATCAAATTTTGGAGCAATAGAAGATTTCTCTCCCAACGCTATTTGTATCGTAGCCTTCACCATATCAATACCCGTAGACAATGGCACTAAATGTGTTGTAATACAATCTCCTCCCATCCTGGCTCCAAGTTCAATCATTTTCGGTCCTCGATCTGTTAGCATTATTTCCACATGAGCCGGTCCATTATTAATACCTATAGATCTCACAGCTCTCTTTACCAAGTCTTTAATCGCCAAAATATCCTTATTACCCAATAAACTAGGCTGACTGTGTCCCATCTCGACAAAATGAGGACTCCCTGTTGTCAGTTTATCAGTAACTTGTAAAATATGGACATCACAATTAATAACCATAACCTCAACACTGACCTCACGACCTTTTAAGTACTCCTCTACAATCACTCCTCCATTTCGTCCATTTAGAGAACTATATTGAATCGCATTCTCCAAATCCTTAGAACTTTCAATTAAAATAACGCCTCTACTACCCGCATTATCTACAGGCTTGCTGATACAGGGATACGTAATTTCCTGAACAACCTTACTCAATTCCTCTGGTGTACGGAGTATATAATACCATGGATGTTCCACCCCTGCAAGTTCAAAAGCTTTTATCATTTCTCCCTTGTCAGTTGCCTTAATCGCCGTATCGTATGATATTCCAACAAGACCTAGTTTATGTGTGGCATAAGCAACAGCCCGCATTGGCATGTCTGTGGCTAGTGTGACAATACCATCCGCTTTAAATTCTTTTGCTGCTAGATACACACCTTCTTCATCAATTGTACTTACATTAAAGTATTCATCGGCATAAGATATACCAATCGCTTGTGGATTAAAATCAGCAACCCCGACATACAAACCCATTTCTTTAGCCTTCAGTATTGCAGGTAATTGCAAAATAGAAGCTCCTATAATTAACAATCGTTTCACTTATAAATAGCTCTTGTTTAATTTTATCGATTATCATTATTTTTTTCTCTTGAAACATAAATATTTTCCCGTCTTATCACAGAAAACACAGTCTGTAACATAATCTTCAAGTCTAACTTAAAAGAAACATGATCTACGTAGTATAAATCATATCTAAATTTATCTTCTTGAGAAATAGAATTTCTAAAATAAGCTTGGGCATATCCCGTAATACCCGGTTTCACATCATATCGTTTTCTTCTTTCGACTTCAACCTCATCAAATGATTTCGTCGCTAAAGTAGGCCTCGGTCCGACAAAACTCATATCCCCAATTAAGACATTCAACAATTGTGGTATTTCGTCAATAGAAGTCTTCCGCATAAACCGACCTATTGGTGTCACTCTAGGATCATCCTGTCCATTGAATGTAGATCCATCAGCGTTCCTTACATCCGGAGAATTAACATACATTGAACGAAACTTATACATTTTGAAAGGTATTCCTTTACGTCCCCTTCTTAATCCACTATAGAATATTGGGCCTGGAGCTGAGATAAGAATAAATGGAGTCATTATGACTATTACAAATAGTACAAATGGCAAAACTATCAACGCAAGAATAAAATCTATTCCTCGTTTTATATATCGTTCATACATACCTAAAATTTAATTCAACTACAAAATACACTAATCATATTTCAAAATAAAATTCAAACTAACAACAATCGCCTGTGTAATTTACGAACGTTCCCATTTATTATTAAATACACGCCAAACATCGTCAAATCGCTCAACCTTCCTACGTTTATCAACAGGCATCGCTTTACGTTTAGCCGCTAAATCATCAAATTCACCGATACGCTTAATGGGTACTCCAGCATAAATGCCTCCTCCTGCCACTTTTCCTCGAACAAGACTACCAGCACCTATTATCACATTATCTTCTATTTTTGTATCGGGAAGAATTATACTTCTACTTCCTATAAAAACATTACTTCCTATTTCTATAGCACCAAGGTTCAAATTACCCCCCCTGTTAATATTTTTTAACATATAATGAATAACATCATGATTAACGAACAATACTTCTGACGCAATCACTACATTATCATGCAATTTTATAAGTTTTGCTTCTGGAGGAACATTTCTAGGTTGCCAAAAACAATTCTCACCTATTAAGGCAAAAATATTTTTCTGTTTCAGATACCTTGCCCTTTGAAACCCATTTTTCAGCAAAGAGATTCGAACTATATGATACAATCTTTTCATATGTCATATCTTATTTCATTTTAAACATTCCTTCACACACTCGATCACATAATCCACATCTTCGTCCGATAAACAGGTATGAAGCGGCAACGTCACTACATTTTTAAATTGCTCATAAGCATTCGGATAGTCCTCTATTTTAAATCCAAGTTTCTGATATCCGGTGTGCATAGGTAACGGCTTATAGTGCACATTGGTAGCAACTCCTAATTCTGCCATTCTCTCTATAAATTTGTTCCGTTGTTCGGTATCTTTACCGTCCAGATTTATAACGTATAAATGCCCGGAAGACATCCTATCTGATGTATAATGTGTCAGCACTGTAACTGGTAAACCTGCTAATCCTTTATTATAACGGTCTATGATTTCTCTTCGGCGGGACAAAATCCCATCATATCTTCTTATTTGCCCTAAACCTATGCCGGCACAAACATCTGTCATATTACATTTATACCATGGCCCAATGATATCATATTCCCACGCACCTAACTTCGTTTTTGCAAATGCGTCTTTACTCTGACCGTGAAGGCTCAATAACATGTATTGGTGATATAACTCATTATTATCTATCCCTTCAATATCTCTCCATGTAACCGCACCACCTTCCGCCGTTGTCAAGTTTTTCACAGCATGAAACGAGAAATTCGTGAAATCCGCAACAGAACCTATTGGGAGTTGTTTATATGAAGCCCCGAAAGAATGCGCCCCATCAGCCATAACGATAACTCGATTCAATGCTTTTTGAATCAAGTTATCACTTGGCTGGAATAAATTCTTTTTCCGTTCTACTATATCAAAAATTGTATCATAGTCACAGGGGATACCGAACAAATCCACTGGAATTATAGCTTTTGTTCTCTCGGTTATAGCAGCTTCTAATCTCTCATAATCCATCGTGAACTTCTCGGGCTCACAATCTATCATGACCAATCTTGCCCCCACATGCTCGACCACACTTGCCGTAGCTGTATAAGTGTAGGCAGGAACTATTACCTCATCACCAGCTCCTACACCTAATATGCGTAAAGTCATCTCTGCACATGCCGTATTTGAGTTCAAACAAACGGCTTTTTGGGTACGACAACGTTCCGCAACAAGTTGTTCTAATTTTTTTGTTTTAGACCCGGTAGTAATCCAACCGGACTTCAAGGCCTCAACGACCTCATTGATCTCTATCTCTGTTATATCAGGAGGACTAAACAGTATATTTCTCATGACTCTTTGTAATTTCTAAAATTTTCTTATTACTTCTTTTGAGACTCATAACCATACCCGTAGCCATAACCATAGCCATAATGTTTTCCATAGCCATAACCGTATTTCTTACCATAACCGTAGCCATAGGTGTTCTTGCGTTTGCTTAAGTCGATTCCGTTAATCACAACTGCCAACTTATCGAATTTATGCTCGTCCTTAAGAACATTGATGTAGCAGAAAGCGGCTTTTGGAGTCACATCCGCACGGCAAACATAAACGCACATATCGGCTACACGGCTTATTATAGCCGTATCTGTTACCATTCCAATCGGAGCCGTATCTAATAACACGTAATCATAACGGGCTTTCAATTGTTCTATCGCCTTCTCTAATGCATCACGGGCTACCAACTCCGTCGGGTTCGGGGGAATTGTTCCACCCAAAAGAATATCCACGTTCGGGTGAATGCCGGAGGACCGCACGAGCCCGAAAAGATCGGTGTCTTCCGGGTTCATCAAGTAATTGGAGATTCCTTCCCTCTTGCTCGACAGCCCGAACACTTTGTTCAAGCCGGGCTTACGGATGTCCATACCAACCACTATCACTTTCTTTCCCAAAAAAGCCAAGCTGACAGCGAGATTTCCGGTCACAAAAGATTTTCCCTCGCCGGGCTGCGTGGAGGAGAAAAGTATGACCTTCTGGTTTTTCTGTAGCATAAAGAGCAGATTGGTTCGCAATCCCCGGAAGGTCTCCTCCATCATGTCGTTCTTATTCTCGCGTACCACGATAGCACCTTTATCTGATGACTTATGAGGGCTTAACGGTAATTCTCCCAGAATAGGAACATTCGTCAATTGCTCTACATCACCCCGGTTCTCAATCTTATATTTCAATAATTCCACGATAAAGATGATTCCCACCGGAACAATCATGCCGACCACCAAAGCTGCCAATAAAAAAACGAGCTTCCTCGGGGCTACCGGCTCCTTGCCGGGTAAGGGCTCCTCTACAATACGACCATTATTAGCCGTGGATGCCAACGTGATCGCATTCTCTTCTCGCTTCTGCAACAGCATGATATATAGAGTTGCCTTGATTTCCTGTTGGCGGGAAATCGTCATAAACTCTTTCTCCTGCTTGGGCGTGTCGCTGATCCGGCTCTCGAATTTACTCGCTTGACGCTCTATATCTTTTTGGGCAATTTGCAATCCTTGCAAAACACTATTCACTGTTGTTTCCACGCTACGCCTCATCGCCTCGATTCCCGTATTCATGTTTATCACCGCCGGGTTGGTTTCCGAAGAGGTACGCAACAAACGTTTACGCTCGACGATCATCGTGTTGTATTGCTCAATCACCCTAGCCAGATTTTGATCTTGCAATCCCACGTTTGCAGGAATGACCTCTTCTTGGTTGACCGGATCGTTGATATAGGTACGCAGATATTGAACCAAACGGATTTGCGTGGCGTTCTCCACACGTTGTTGCTCATACTTGGAACTCTCTTGCAAAGCCAAACGGGCATCATTTGTCAAATCAGTCAGACCGGACCGTTGCTTGAAATCCGCGAGCTCGCTCTCCGCCGCACCCAACTCATGGTTAATGATACCGATACGTTCCTCGATAAACTCGGCGGTTTTCTGGGCTACCTCATTTTTCTCGTCGTTCGCGTCTTGATTATAAAACGCTACCAAACGATTAACAAAATCCACTCCCCGTTCCTTTACCGTATTCTTCACGCTGATCTTTGCAATGGTCGTGGTCTGGGAAGAGGCACTCACACTCAAATCTTTCATATACTCCTCAGCGGTCTCTATCGGAGTGTTTATAGTCGCACGTAAAGCGATTTCCTCTTCTTCCATACACGAGGTATCACCTCGCGTAAAGCTTAAAACGCCCACGGGTGTCGGCAACACCGCCGGCAATTGGTCAAATGCCTGCACCATCTCTTGATCTTCCCCGTCTTGCACATATTCAGCCTTAACAGACAATTTCCCTGCTTTCGTAAAGGCGAGTTCCAACTTTATCGGTTCCTCCAGTTTAGAAGCTTCTTCCGGTGTCATATAAATCCGCACCGGAGTGTTCTTATAAAGAGGAATCGCGTAACCGAACGCTCGCTTTTTCGCTACACGAATATTTAAATTCAAGTCATTCACGACTTTTTTTATCAAAGTACGGGATTTCAAGATCTCCACCTCGTTATCAAAATTATTTGTCATGGAAAACATGCCCAAATCTTGAATAGCCGCTAATGGATTGTTACCCGAACCACTTCGCTTATCCTCCTCCTTTATCAACACGGAACTGGAAATATTATACACAGGCGTTTGATAACGCAGAAACAGGTAAGTAGCGATACAACATATCAATATACTAGCAACAAACCAACGCCAATAAAAAAGGTATTTGAATAAAAGAGCGAGAAAATCAATCTCTTGTTCCTCATTCTCCAAGCTCCTATTACTATTTATCTGTTCGTCTACCATCTCTCCTAATTTTCAATTCTCAATTTTCAATTATTTAAGTATGTTCACTAATAAACCGGCGATAGATACCAGAATCGATATCGAACTCACCCAAAGGGTCGTGCTGTTACCGATATCGGAATTCTTCGCCTTTGTTTTGTTCGGGGTCACGTAAATAATATCGTTCTGCTTCAGGTAATAATACGGGGAAGTCACGATTCCGGCATTGTTTAAATTCAGGTTGATGATCTTACGCTTGCCGTTCACATCCTCACGGATTAGCTTCACGTTATCGCGAACACCATAGATCGTCATATCACCCGCCATAGCCAAAGCCTCCAGCACGTTCACCTTCTCGTTGCCGATCGTGAAGCTACCCGGACGGGCTACCTCACCCAATACCGAGATCTTGTAATTAGCCATACGAACCGTAACGATCGGGGATTCCTTCAAATAAGGTTTCAAACGCTCGCGAATCAAATCCTCGGCCTCGTTCTTTGTAAGACCACCCACCGCCAAGCGACCGATAACAGGGAAATCGATCTCGCCCTTGTTATTCACCAAGTATTGCTGCATGGTCGGTTGCGTAGTCGTACTGATATTTGTCAAAGCCGCATTGAGCGGAGTCTGCACCGTCAAGTTGAACGGAGTCGCGGCCTTCGGGTCTGTCGTATTGACCGTGATACACAACAAGTCTTTCGGCATGATCTTCGCGTCATACAAAGGAAGTGTCTCCTTAAAATCGTTCACAGCCTCTGGATTCTTGAGGTAAGGTACATTCTTGTAAGAGGTGCAACTCGCTACCAACAGAGGTAAAGCCAATAAAAGTAGTAATCTTTTGATTTTCATATTATTTTGTTATCATTTTTATTTCATTGAACACAGATGACGCGGATTTAACGAAACAAACGAGAGAAAAGACCTTTCGATTTCTTCGGTTCGTATTCCGACTCGTATTCGCGCATCAAATCCTCATAGGAAAGTTTTTTGCTCACCATCTCGTAGATCATACCCCAATCCGGGAGACCTCCAAGATTACGATCATCGATAAAGATGTCTACTTTCAACTTACGGGAGAAATGGTTGTTTTGCTCTTTCTCCTCCTCCGGATAATCACGGTTCACGGCGTAGAACTCCAAGCCGCGATCACGGCAGAAGGCAACAGCCTCATCCAAAAGCTTGCCCTCGCGTACACTCCATAAGATTAACTTATGGTGTTCCGATTGTAACTTTTTTAATGTCTCTATGGCGAAAGGAAGCTCCTTACCGATTGCCGGATATTTATGCTCGACGATCGTACCGTCGAAATCCACAGCTATTATCATCTCTTAATTTTTCAATTTTCAACTCTCGTCTATTTCACATCCAACCTCTCGTACTCCGAATTATTCGACTTAAACTCCGGCACTACCCGTTTCATCAGCCGCACCGTATCCTCCACCTTTACCGCCAAGGCCAATTCTGCCAATTTATCGTAAACCTTCAGGATATCGTTCCGCTTGTATTCACGCACCCGCGCTACCCGAATTTTGGCATGTCCCGTCGGGAGGGTATTCTCCTCGTTACTCAACACTTCCTCGTACAGTTTCTCCCCGGGACGCAACCCGATAAACTTGATTTTAATATCTTCACCCGGAATATACCCGGCTAATCGAATCATCCTTTCCGCCAAGTCTACGATTTTCACCGGTTCACCCATATCAAAAACGAAGATCTGGTTCCCCGCGCTCATGACCGCCGCCTCCATCACCAGCCGACAAGCTTCGGGGATCGTCATAAAGTAACGGGTTATTCTCGGGTCTGTCACCGTTACCGGACCGCCTTGCTCGATTTGTTTCCTGAAATACGGGATCACGCTACCGTTACTCCCCAGCACATTCCCGAAACGAGTGGTCACGAAACGTGTCTTCCCCTCTACCTCTCCCCGTTCCATCGCCAACCCTAAACTCTGCACGTAGATTTCAGCCAATCGCTTCGAGGCTCCCATCACGTTCGTCGGGTTCACCGCCTTGTCCGTCGAAATCATTACCATCATTTCCACCCCGTACTCCACGCAAAAGTCCGCTACCAACCTCGACCCAATCACGTTCACCCGCACCGCCTCGCAGGGATTCTCCTCCATCAAAGGAACATGCTTGTAAGCCGCGGCATGGAAAACCACCGCCGGACGATACTTTTCAAAAGCCATTCGCAAACGTTCCTTCTGACGGACATCCCCGATAAAAGGGCTAAACTTCAAACCCGGAAAATTTCTTTCCAGTTCCATGCGGAACTCGTGCATCGGGGTTTCCGCGTTATCAAACAGGATCAAATGCCCCACACTCAAAATCGTCAATTGGCGGCACAACTCGCTACCGATACTGCCCGCCGCTCCTGTGACCATCACCACCTTGCCGGCAAAATTTTCAGCACACTCCCGCGTGTTTATCTTGATCTCTTCACGCCCCAGTAAATCCTCAACCCGTATTTCACGAACGATAGTCTTCTTCAATCCATCGCCCAGCACGTCAACCGGAGGCGTCACTAAATTTTTCAATCCGCAATCCGAACAAAAACGCACCAAACGATCCGCCTCCCGACGAGCCTCCTCGTGCGAGGGATACAACAACGCGTTAATGTTATATTTCTTCACGAAACGGGAAAAATTTTCCTCGTCCTCGAAATAACAAACCGGCAAATCGGATATCACGCAGGACTTCAAGTACCTCTCCGGGTTCACGAACCCCACTACTTGATAGTGTTTACTCGTGTACATCCGCTTCTTGAGTGCAACACTTTTATCCCCGCTCCCGTAAACCAATACACGGCTTTTACCCGAAACATCCCGTGAAATCGCGTAATCGTAAACCAGTACCAGCGTTACGCGAAAACCGCTTAAAACTACCGTTGTCACGAGAAAATCAAGCAAGCAAAAAGCAAAAAGATGATGGCCGAACAAGCACCAACCGGACAAAAAAAGCACTCCTCCTAAAAGAATATCGCTCAAAAGTATAGCGAAACACAATCTCCCCATACTTTTCATTGACGCGTGACGGATGATGTTCTTACTCGTTCCCGAGAGCCAAAAAACTAAAAAAGTCGTCACCCCTCCCGCAAACAGTACCGTGGCATAAGCCGACCAAGACAGATCCGCGATAAAACTATCAATAAAAAAAAGCGACACAAGCGAACTAGTAAGCGACAAATAAACATCCGCCAAAAGAATCACCTTATAACTCACGTATCTTTTCCTTTCAACCAAGTACTTGGATACCTCGTTTATCAAATTTTCCATTTATAAAATGATAAGGCTTCTTATTCTCTAAAAGTTTAAAGAAGCGTCCCCTCCGGTATTAATAGCTTGATCCGGCCTATGAAGTACCGTCGAGGGTGACGCTGTTACCGGGGGTTGCGTTACCCGGTATATCTCTCGTTGCAAACGGCGAACTCCCGCTTTGCAAGTATATTAAACACTTTTACTGTAACATCAAAATCATTCTCCCGCGATTGCAGGAATCGTTTAACAATCTCCTCCTCCTCTTGCCTCACGGTGACAACCAAACGCGCACGCTCTTCCCCGAATCGCCCGTGTTCTTCCAACGGCAACTCCATCGCACCTACAACGTCATCATACAAACAAATAGCATCCCACCAAGATAACAACATTCCACGGTTTCCGCCCCGCATATACCCCAACACCTCTGTTACCAATCGTCCGGCAAGTTCTCCACATTCCTTGTCCCCGGCAAAATAGTAACAATTGCACAATAAACGACAAACATTCGGAGTACGGCAAGGCAACGCAATCTTACCATTCCCCCGTGCCGCAAAAATCCGGTACGCCGCATCCAAACCGTTTCTCAAGTAACCCAAATCCGAGTACACCTGATAGACATCCATCATGTCCGCCGCGTAACCGGCACGGGTATCGACGGGGACATCCTCGTTTCTCAATTGCCTCGGGAACAAGTGAACGATCGATTTCGCTCGCTCGTGAATATCACCGGGGGTGCCGAAATCATTCTCCAACCACGGGTATACCCGTACCATAGAATACACCGTCAGGTAACCGTGTAACAAGCCCGACAACTGCCCCGGGGGATATGACCGAACGTCAAGCTCCTCCAATCGCTTGTACAAATTGTGAAATAAACCTTTTTCCATTTGTATTTTTTGATTTACGATTTTAGATTTATGATTTTAATTGTACTTGTTGGCACTTTCTTAAATCATAAATCGTAATTCATAATTCATAAATCTTAAATTAATCCTTTTGTTTTACTCTATTCTTTCCAGAAAAGAACCCGGGATGTAAGACGTGGCGATTGATACCACTCCCTCCAAACGAATCACCACCCGCTTGTGTCCCCTCAGGCGCACCAGTTCTCCCACCAGCCCCTGCAAGGGTCCTTTGATAACCCGAACCCGATCACCTCGCTTGAGGTCTTTATTCAATATCTCGATACCATCAGGAGAGAAATCCAGCAGGAACATGAAATCTTCCATCTGCTTGTCGGGAACGATCAAGGAACGACGTCCTTCTAAATCTTTCAAGTAAACGATATTTAGTGAATGCTCGTTAATTAAGGAGAAACTCGTCACCTTATCCGTACGGATAAAAATCATACCGTGAATCAAAAGTACTCGAATGATCTTCCGTCCAAGCGGCGTATCCCGCACCTGTTCCTCTAACGGGAGAAAATTCTCAATTCCCAATTCGTCCAATTTCTTCTTGATCAGTAATTCTTGATTCACCCGCGTGTAAGCGACATACCAGTGTATTTTTTTCTCCTCGATCATGTAATTGTTTTATTCTATCAGCAGACCGGACACGCTTCGCGCACTAACCCTGTTACCGGTCCTGATTTATTGCCATGTGTTCCACACACCCCACTTAAACAGTGATATTCATTATAGATGCACGAAAGCTGTTTCACTAAACAATATTTTATATCAAAAAACCATCGTTTAATGCGATGCAAATATACATCATTTTTATTTTCCGCAAACTTTTTTGATTAGTTTTTTGGTTCTCTCAATTAGATATTTAGTTTTTTGTCGATTATTCATAAGTGTTTTTTTTGACCGTGTCATTAAACGATCATTTATTAATTCATAAATAAATTAACGAAAGAACAAATTATCAAATAGATACAATGACTTCTTGTAAACATTTGAATGTTCATTGCATAATCGTTGCCTAACCACAAAAATCTTGTATATACACACCATAAACATAGCATAAACGCAAATTTACGTCTATGCTACGTTCATGATACGTCCATGATACGTCCATGAGGTTAGGCAAGAGTTAAGAACAGATTGCCCAACCATAAAACAAATATAGATATTCTTTCAGGCTTATTCCTTCACCGAATCTTGACGATACACCCGAATGACTCCTTGAATCCGTTTCAAACGGGAAATCAACTGCGCCAGATGATCCGTGTCACTTACCAACACGGTGATTTGCCCGTCAAACAACCCTTCACTCGAATTGATAGACAAGCCGCGCAAACTGATCTTCGGGTCTTTCGAGATCACCTCGGTAATTTTAGTTACCATCCCGGCATCCTCCCGTCCCACGATACTCAAAACGGTTTGATAAGACGTTGAGCCCGCCTTTGTCCACGCCGCCTGCACGATGCGGTAAGGATAACGGCGTTGCAGGTCGAGGGCGTTCTTGCACTCTGCCCGATGAATCTTGATACCCTGCCCGATGGAAACGAAACCGATAATATCGTCACCGAACACGGGGTTGCAACACTGCGCGAACTTGTAGACCACGTTATCCACGTTCCGGTCGATTAACAACACATCCTCGCTAATCGGGCGGGTGGGCATCACCTGCACTTCCTCCCGGGGAGTGGTCGCAGCCCGTTCTTCCTCTTTCGGCTTGGTAATAAATTCCTTGATTCCCGCCATATCAAGTTTCTCCTCGGCAATGGCTTGATAGAGATCAATAGCGAACTTATATTTATAATGTTGTTGCAGGCGGTGGATTACCTCGTCGGTCAACTCCAACTTCCAGTTTTTAAAACGGCGAGCCAGCATCTCCTTTCCCAGCGTCGCTTGCGCGCGGGAATGTTCGGTCAGAAACTGCCGGATTTTATTACGGGCTTTCGAGGTAATCGCTATATTCAACCAATCGGCACTCGGCTGCTGATTATTCGAGGTAAGAATAGCAACTTGATCGCCGTTCTTCAACACGTAACGCAGCGTCTCGTTCCGCTGGTTCACCTTTCCCCCCACGCAACGGGACCCCACTCCCGTGTGTATCGCGTAAGCGAAGTCCAACAAAGTAGCCCCTGCCGGCAATGTCTTCAAATCCCCTGCCGGGGTGAACACGTGTACTTCCTTATCCTGCAAATTAATCTTGATATCGTCGAGCATATCGACAGCACCGACATCGGAACTCTCCAGTATCTCGCGCAACTCGGTCAGCCACTCTTCAATCGCCTTGTCCGAAGAACCGCCTTTGTATTTCCAGTGGGCGGCAAATCCCTTTTCCGCCACTTCATCCATGCGCTCCGTGCGAATCTGCACCTCCACCCAACGATTCTTCGGTCCCAGCACGGTCGTCTGCAACGATTCGTACCCGTTGGATTTCGGCACGGAAATCCAATCCCGCAAACGTTGCGGGTTGGGCGTGTACTTGTCCGCCACGATAGAATAGGCTCGCCAACAATCCGCCTTCTCCTCCGCCCCGCTACTCTCCAAGATAAAGCGCACGGCAAAAATATCGTATATTTCCTCGAACTCCACCTGTTTCTTCCGCATCTTGTTCAGAATCGAGGCAATGGTCTTCGTCCGCCACTTCACCTTGAACTTGACCCCGCGGTTATTGAACTCCTCGACAATCGGGGCGATAAACTCGTTAATATACTTCTCGCGTGCCTCCCGGCTGCCTTCCAGTTTCAAGGAAATCTCCTTGTACACCTCCGGTTCGCTATAACGCAAGGCTCGATCCTCCATCTCCGATTTGATATTATACAATCCCAACCGGTGAGCGAACGGGATATAGATATAACTTGTTTCGCGAGCCAATTCCCGCTGTTGCTCGGGACGCAAACCGTCGGCATGACGCAAGTCATACAGTTTCTCTGCCAAAAAGATCAACTGCACCCGCACATCCTCGGCAAAACTTAGCAGTAACTTCCGGAAATTATCGGAATCCACCACCCGATGAGTGGCATAAATACGGCTGATATCATGCAATCCGGACAGGATTTGTGCCACCTTGTCACCAAAAACGGCTTTCACCTGTTCAATCTTTAATCCCCCGGACTCCACCACCCGCCGCAACACCAGACAGATAATCGAAGTACGTCCCAGTCCGATCTCGGACGTGATAATCATCCCGATATCCATCAAGCGGACGAGTTCCTCCTCCGTCACTCCTTTCACGTTCACCTCGCTGCTCATAGCGGTGTCGAATGCCTTACGTACCAACCGTACATCCTCGGCAGAAACAAGATTTTTACAAGATTTTAATAACGCTCTGTATTTTCTTTGGATTATCGTATAAGTTATAGATTCTGACATGGCAGGGTTAATTTAGCAATTTCAAACTTCTTTATTCTTATCAAAAAGGATGCCGCTTTCGAGCCTTCGGCTCTTTGGTCTGTAAAGTTTATAAGGTTTATAAAGTCCGAAATATCCTTTAGATAATCATATCGGCAACACACGTTGCCGTGAACAAAGCGCCCCGCAGGGGTCTATAAACCTTATAAACTTACTTTCCCCTTAACGGCGTTACCACAATATTATACTTGGAACTATAATGAATCAAATACAATCCCCGGTTCTCCAACCCGCCGAAATCACTTATCGGACGGAAACGGAAGCGGGTAAACATCCCGTCATCCTCCCTGTTACGCAGCGTGTTCAGCGTGTTCGTTCTCTCTCTCTCCACCAGCGGAATAAAATACATGGCCATATCGAATGCCCGGTTTGCGATATTATTCGGTTCGGAATGAAAATACTCCCTGTGCTTCGCGGAAAACGCTTGGGCATCCTCGTTCTGGTAATCCACGTAACTATTCATCATCACCTTCACGTTCAACTTGTAGAACATTTCCTCATCAATAGAAGTGAACTTCAACCACTCCGGGAAACCGATCACGGTAATACGGTAATGATCACTCAAGGCGGATAACACGGGCAATACACGACTCGCTGCCGCCTCGTTGACTGTCGGGAAAAGGATGATATTCTCCACGTCCGGTCGCAACATCCGACGTACGGAATCCACGTGCATTCGCGGATGCCACTGGTAATCGAGCATCGGCTCGCCAATCTCACCCTGCATACGGGCACGCACGAGTGCCGGCAAACGATTCACCTCTCCGGCACGGGCATTACCGTCCGGAATGATATGAATCAAATGAGCTCCATGAGCGTTAGCGGCAACCCAATCCGCCATTTCCTCCACCAGCGAAGGCGTGGAAATATTCATCTGTACAAAATTCGGAAAGCGGGACAATTCCCCACTTCTCGCCGAGAGGGGATAAATCATGGGGATCACCCTGTTTTGGAGCTGCTCGGCAACTAACTTATACGTGTTCGCGTAAACGGGACCCACGATCAAATCGGGCGATAACCCGTTCAACTCCCCGATCACCGCCTGTGTGGCGTTAGCGTCACGCTCCGTATCATAGACATGTATATCAATCGTGTAGCCTTGTCGTTTCAAACTATCCGCCGCCATTAAAAATCCTTCATAAAATTGCAGGAACTGGGTAGACTTATCACTCAAACGCCACCTTTCATTACGAATATTCACCCCTGTCGTGTCCACCGGAATCTCCTCCGGAGTAAATGGTAACTTATTATCTTTCACAGACAAAGGCAACAAAAGAGCCACATTCACGTGCCGACGCTCGTAATTCCGCTCCGGAATCACGTAAGTGGTATCACCTACCACCTGTTGCATCATCCCCTCCAAAGAATCGCATGCCGGAGGGTAGAGAGCAACGTGTTTCTCCTCCTCTTGTTTCTGCCGTGCCGCCTCCTGTTCCTGACGATCGAGCCAGCGTAATTCGGCTTCCAACACGCCCCGGTCAATCTGACGCAACGGCAGGCGCACCACAGCCCCTTCGGCTATCGGTCGGCTCACGTCGTACTCCGGGTTCTCCTTCAATATCCGTTTCAACTTGATCCCGAATTTCTTGGAAAGAGAATACAACGTCTCCTTCGGACGCATCTTATGATAGTAATACTTGTCGTCCACCCGTTTAAAAGGCTCCACGTGAGGTATCTGCAACACCTCGCCCACGGAGAGGGCGTTATCTTTCTTCCCGTTCAAGGCTTTCACCTCGTCGACCGCCACCCCATAAGCCTTACAAATAGAAAAAAGCGTCTGCTTGGGTTGAACCGTGTGCAGATAAAAAGATTTTCCACCAATCACGATCAATTCCTTTGACTTCTCTATCTTGACTTCTTGCGCGTTAATATATCCTGAAACGCATACCAACAGGAGTAAAAATGCAAATCTTACCATCTTTTGAATACTTATTTTCCGAGCAAAAATAGTAAAATAGTAGTGATAATTGAAAAATCTCTCTTATTTTTGCAGGATAAAGGTAGTAAACGTTTCGCGATCTCCTCTACGGAACCGCAAACTTTATAAACCTTATAAACTTTATAAACTTTATAAACCGCATGAGTTTCTTCAAAAAAGGACATATTATCGTTTTACTCGTCAACCTTGTCGTGGCGGCAATCTTGTTGTTCGTGATCGGGTATATCGTGCTGAAACAACTGGATAAATACACGAACCACGGTTATTACATCGCCGTACCGGAATTGCGGGGACTCACCCCGACAGAGGCTGCCCCGTTCGCCAAAGAAAAGAAATTACAAATCGTTGTCGTGGATTCGATTTACGACAACAACGCGAAACCGGGCACGGTAGTGGAGCAATTCCCTGCCCCGAACTCCCGTGTAAAAAACAACCGCGCGATACAACTGACGATCAACGCCAACGCTCCGGAGAAAGTGATATTTCCCAATTTGCGGAACACCGCGTTCCGGCAGTCGTTACAGCGCTTGCGCAACCTCGGTCTGAACATCGGCAGAATCGAATATGCCCCGTCGAATTACAGGAATCTCGTGCTTGACTTCAAGTATAAAGGAACCGTGTTGCAACCCGACACGATTCTCCAGAAAGGAGAAACCGTGGATATCGTGCTGGGTAACGGCAATACCCCCAACAATCAAGTAGCCATACCCTATCTGCTCGGCAAAACGCTCGCCGAAGCAAGAAACATCACGTTATACGCTTTTCTGAATATCGGAGAGATCATCCCCGACAACACCGTGAGAACGGAAGCCGACCGGATGACGGCAATCATATACCAGCAAGAACCCGAGGCGGAAGAAAACATGACCATGCAAATGGGGGGAGACATAAAACTCTACCTCACGAAAGACGCGCAAAAAATAACGGCACTGGACTCCCTGTCCATCGAGGAGCAATTACCATGATAGAAGAAGAATTAGAAGAGCTTGAAGAATTAAGCGAGGACGAACCGGAGCAGGAACAGGAAAGTTACGAACATTTCCGTCTGGAAGTCGATCCCGGACAGAATTTATTGCGCATCGACCGTTTTCTGGTAGACCGTCTGCCAAACGTGTCGCGCACCAAGATACAAGAGGCGGCAGAAGCCCAATGTGTACAGGTAAACGGCAAACCCGTGAAATCAAATTACCGGGTGAAACCGAAAGACCTCGTGACCTTGATGTTGCCTCACCCGAAACGGGAAATCCGTGTTATCCCGGAAGATATACCGCTCCGCATCGTTTACGAGGACGATTACCTGCTGGTTATCAACAAAGAGCCGGGCATGGTGGTACATCCCTCGTACGGGCATTACACGGGCACTCTCGTGAACGCCCTCGCGTGGCACTTGAAAGGCAACCCGCTATTCAAGGAAAACGATCCCCGACCGGGACTGGTACACCGGATAGACAAGGATACCTCCGGTTTGCTTGTCATCGCGAAGACGGAAGAAGCCAAAACCAAACTGGCGTCCCAATTCTTTCACAAGACATCGAGCAGGAAATATGTTGCCGTGTGCTGGGGTAATCTGGACGAGGAAACCGGAACGATCATCGGTAATATCGGCAGGAGCATCTCCAACCGGAAAGTGATGGGCGTCTTCCCCGAGGGCAGCGACTACGGCAAGCATGCCGTCACCCACTACCGCGTACTGGAACGCCTTGGCTACGTGAATGTAGTCGAGTGCGTGCTGGAAACCGGACGTACCCACCAGATACGGGCACATTTCAAATCAATCAAACATCCCCTGTTCAATGATCCCGAATACGGCGGCAACGAGATACTGAAAGGAACTACATTCACGAAATACAAACAATTCGTGCAAAACTGTTTCACCACCTGTCCCCGTCAAGCCTTACACGCCAAAACTCTCGGCTTCGAGCATCCCGCCACCGGCGAATGGATGGACTTCAACTCGGAAGTCCCGCGAGATATGCAACAGCTTATCGAGAAATGGCGCAATTACGTGGCGAACAGAGAAATTGAAGAGAATCAATAAATCCAGTTCCCGATATTGCGCTCCGCAGCATTGAAATCAACGCCGACCTTCACGAGTTCCCGGCCATCAACAGCGTAAGGCAGGAGATAACCTTTATCGTCAATCTGTTGCAAAGCCTGTTCGGCAGAACCGTCAAGTTTGAACTCGAACACGTATATGTACTTGGGTGTTTTTACCACGGCATCCGCCCGTCCCCGGGCACTGCGCACCTCGGCTTCCGTGAATTGTCCCATTAACTTGAAGACGAGGTAAAACACGACTTGATAATGACGCTCGGTGCGGGTATTCAACTCGTAAGGGAAATCGGCAAAGAATGCCCGCAACCGTTTCATGAAGGCATCGACATTGCCGACACGGAGTTCTTGAACAAATTTACCGATATAAAACCCTCGCTCTTCCTCCGCCAAAGAAGTGTAGAAAGGAACGAGGAAATCTATGAAGCCGTACTTCACCTCGTCATTCGGGAAAGCTAACGTATATGTCTGAAACTCTTTGTTATAATCCTTGATCGTCAGGTAACCGCTCTGAAAGATCAGGGGAATCGGGTTGTCGGCATTCACCCGGTACTCGGTGAAAGAAGAAGCCGGGGCTTCCACGCCGTCCAGCAACTCGCGCAAGTCATAATCACTCTTCTTCAACAACTCCACTAGAAAGGTCGGCGTTCCGGTCTGGAACCAATAGCTGCCGAACTCTTGCTTGTAGAACGTGTTCAGCACGCTGAACGGGTTGAACATTCCCTCTCCCCTCGGGTGAAAATGATAGCCGTCGTACAGCGCCGTCATTTTCGTCAATATATCATCGGTTGTCACGCCGTTGATGGCTGCCAATTGAGTTATTTCCGGCTGGAAGTTTTCTTTCAATTCTTCAAGAGTGATACCGCAAAGCGTGGCATAATTATAGTCCATGCTAATATCATTCAACTGGTTGAGATCGCTGAACACGCTGATTTGCGAAAACTTCGTCACCCCGGTGAGGAACACGAAACGCAGGTAACGGTCGGCACTCTTGAGTACACCATAGAAAGCTTTCAACGAGTCACGGTAATTCGCGAGCAAAGCATCATCTCTCCCGAGTGCCTGCAGAAGCGGCTTGTCATACTCGTCAATAAGCACGACAACTTCACGACCGGATTGCTCGTAAGCACGACGGATAACCTCGAAAAAACGTCCTGACGGGGTTGTTTCTCCCTCGTCTTTTCCCCAGCGGGCTTCCCACATCTTCAGGTACCTATCGAGGATAGAATACAATCCTTCCGGCCTGTCATACTTCTCGGCATTCAAGTCAAGATGAAACACGGGATGCACATTCCACTCCTTCTCCATTCCCTCTATCGCTAACCCTTCGAACAAATCTTTCCGCCCGGAAAAATAAGCCTCGAAGGTCGAGAGCAACAAACTTTTCCCAAAACGTCGCGGACGACTGAAGAAGTAGGGTTTTCCCGTGTTGGCTATCCGCCACACGAGTGCAGTCTTGTCGACATACAAATAATTAGCCGTACGAATGTTCTCGAATGTCTGTATCCCGATCGGGAGCTTTCTGGTTACCAGCATTTCCATAGTAATCTCATTTTAGATATATAGGCAAAGATAGTCTATTAAGCCCAATATGACAAAAAAAAAGTTCATAAAGTAAAGAGCAATACCCATTTATATAACCGGACAAGAAAAAGACAAGAAGAAATAAAGAAGAGATAAAGATGAAGACAGGCAACACGCTTCTTTCATTTTCTGATCAAAGACGTTTCAAAGACGTTCGTGAACGTCTTTGAAACGTCTTTGTATCGAAGGTGTAACGTCTTTGATCCCTTATTACACCCTTATCTCTTCTTTATTTCACGAGGATATCCCCGGATTCTCCCGTGCCCAAAGTACAACAGGAATCCCCTCCCGGCATCACGGGAAGTGTATGGATATCAGACATTAAACCGGAAATTCATCATATCACCATCCTGCACCACGTAATCTTTCCCCTCGACGGACATTTTCCCGGCTTCCTTGCACTTTGCTTCTGAACCGAGTGCAACGAAATCATCATATTTAATTACCTCCGCGCGGATAAACCCTTTCTCGAAATCGGTATGTATAATTCCGGCAGTTTGCGGGGCTTTCATACCGTTCTTGAACGTCCACGCCCGCACCTCTTTCACTCCTGCCGTGAAATAGGTTCTCAGATTCAACAATTTATAAGCCGTACGGATTAACTTGTTCACTCCCGCCTCGTCCAGTCCCAAGTCTTCCAAGAAAAGTTGCTTTTCCTCGTAGGTTTCCAGCTCGGCAATATCCGCCTCGATAGCGGCACCGATCACCAGTACCTCTGCCCCCTCGTCTTTCACCGCCTCACGCACCATATCCACGTATTTATTACCCTTCACCACGGAAGCCTCGTCCACGTTACAAACGTACAGTATCGGTTTATTCGTCAGCAACATCAACTCTCTCGCCACCTCTTGCTGCAAATCGTTCAACTGCACGGAACGGGCAGATTTCCCCTGCACCAAGGCATCTTTATAAAGATGCAACACCTCCACCAACCGTTTAGCTTTGGCATCGCCTCCCGTCTGCGCTTTTTTCTCCTCTTTCGCCAAACGGTTTTCCACCGTTTCCAAGTCTTTCAATTGCAATTCCGTGTCAATCGTTTCCTTATCCCGAATGGGATCTACCTTACCGTCCACGTGCACGATATTATCATCGTCAAAACAACGCAACACGTGAATGATAGCATCCGTTTCCCGGATATTGGATAAAAATTTGTTACCTAACCCCTCGCCCTTGCTGGCTCCTTTCACCAACCCGGCAATATCCACGATCTCCACCACGGCAGGCACCACGTTTTGAGGTTGCACCAACTCAACCAGCTTATTCAGCCGTTCGTCCGGCACCGTGATTACTCCCACGTTCGGCTCAATCGTGCAAAAGGGAAAATTCGCCGATTGCGCCTTGGCATTACTCAAGCAATTAAATAGTGTCGACTTTCCCACGTTTGGCAAACCGACTATTCCACACTGTAAACCCATAGTCTATATTTGTATCTTTATTATCAATCTATTATATAACACGTTCTTACTCCCAAAAATTTGAGCCTGCAAAGATAATCAATTTTCAAGCGAATACAGCATGAAATGGAGTAGAATATAGACTATTATTTTTCTTTGAACTGTTCTAAAGCCATCTCGCAAATACAAATATTGACTTGTAGAAAGGTCAGAAAAAGAAATTGATTCTCCGAGGTTTCATCTTCCCAATCCCAATCTGCAATCTCCGGTCGGTCAAGGTATTTCTCTGCTTTTTGAATACCTAGTCTGTCTATCACGCTTTGTGGCGCACAAGCTTTAAGTTGCATTATTAAAGAAACCAAATAAGCTATTTCACTTTTGTAGTAATCCATCGTGAATAAAGATTTTAAATTGATAAAGAGGACAAAATCTAAATTGCTTCAATATCAATGAAAGTCCTTGCCCGAATTTTTGGCTTAATCTTCTTTTTTCCGTTACTTTGCATAAGATTGATTTTATGGCAAAGAAGGGAAGAATTAAGAGAGTATTTAACAATCAACCGTTGTAAAATACAACCCGATAGTTGTAAAATAAAATAGATTTGTATCTTTACAATCTGCAATTTTGTTAATAATTTTATACTTTAAATATGGATACCAATACGATCACTATGCCGAAAGCACACCAAGGGAAGAATATCAAACGATACAGGGATATTCTCGGAATAAAACAGGAAACACTTGCTTTAGAATTAAACATGACTCAGCAAGCTGTATCGAAATTGGAACAGAAGGAAGAAATTGACGATGAAACTTTGAATAAAGTTGCAGAAATTCTGAAGATTCCGGTAGAAGCTATAAAAAATACAACAGACGAGGCTGTTGTTAATATTGTTGCAAACACATTCACAAGCAATGATACCTCTACTTTAAAAACAGCTTTAAATCAATATACTTTCAACCCGATAGATAAGGTTATTGAACTTTACGAACGTATGTTGAAAGCCGAACAAGAAAAAGTAAAATTATTACAAGAAGCACTACAAGAGAAGAAATAACACCCAAAACACTCCCTCTACTTCCCTTGTGCAGTATTCCGGCGAGGATGTGTTAAAAGTCTTTTCTTCTAAAAACTCCCTCCCCCTTCGGGGTACTCCCTCTATAAACAGAGGGAGAGTTGAATTATTTACCGTTTTCGGTAAAAGTCACCAGCTCCTCATCTGTTTATAGAGGAGGTGGATGCGAAGCAGACGGAGGAGTTTGTAGAAGAAATTGCCCCCCCCTTTATTGAAATACAGTCTTGCCTCGTGAATCTTTCCATTTTCAATTGTTATTCCTACCTTTGTGTAGATGCGAAACAGTATAACATGGACGTGAACCTAATGAGAAAACTCCCCGTGGGGATACAGACATTCGAGAAAATACGAAGAGAGAACTTCTTGTACGTTGACAAAACGGCGCTAATGTGGCAAATCGCGGCAAAGAGCGCCCCTTGCTTCTTGAGCCGCCCGCGGCGTTTCGGGAAAAGCCTTTTATTGTCAACGTTCGAGGCATATTTCGAGGGGAAAAGAGAGTTATTCGAAGGACTAGCGGCAGAACAACTGGAAAACGAGTGGAACGTGCATCCCGTGCTACATCTCGACTTGAATGCAGAGAAATACGACCGACCGGAAGCGTTAGACGCTATGCTAAGTAACCACCTAACACAGTGGGAATCCGTGCATGGGAAAGGAGAGGATGAAACGACTCTTTCCCGTCGTTTCGCCGGAGTAATCCGCCGGGCATGCGAACAGACGGGACGAGGGGTGGTCGTGCTCGTCGACGAATACGACAAGCCTTTTTTGCAGGCTCTAGGAAATATGCCGTTGCTGGAATATTACCGCGATACGCTGAAAGCGTTTTACGGGGTACTCAAGAGTGCCGATCGCTAC